>NZ_JARVSN010000010.1:0-383130 GCF_030209165.1 Pseudomonas sp. fls2-241-R2A-110
GCGCCGGAAGTGGGGCGAATTATAGACTTCCAGAATCTGCCGTCAACACCTATTTATGCTTTTCTATCAATAACTTGTAGAAGGCCTGGAAACAGGTCGATTTCCCTCTATATAGAAGCGCAAATTCACGCCTTCTATATAGAAGGCATCTTTAGAGCACTCCGGCGTCCCTGAAAGCCGCGACCGCATCAGCGTCCAGACCCAACACCCGCTGCAAAACCTCCAACGTGTGCTCGCCCAACAAAGGAGGCGCATTACGATACTCGACTGGCGTCTCAGACAGTCGAATCGGGCTCGCGACCTGCGGCACCATACCAGCCAGCACGTGTGGCAATTCAATTGCCAGCCCGCGCGCCTTGACCTGAGGATCGGCAAACATCTGAGCCAGGTCATTAATAGGGCCGCACGGCACACCAGCCTGCTCTAATTGCAGCACCCACTCCGCGGTGGTCTTGAAGACCGTCGCCTGGCGGATAAGCGGGATCAACACCGCACGATTGGCCACCCGCAGCTTATTAGTCGCAAAGCGCGGATCGTCCGCCCACTGCGGCTGACCAGCCACCTCGGCAAATTTTCGGAACTGCCCGTCATTACCCACGGTGAGGATGAAGTCGCCATCCGCTGTAGGAAAGTCCTGGTAAGGCACGATATTCGGATGCGCATTACCCAGGCGCTTGGGAGCATTGCCTGTCGTCAGGTAATTCATCGCCTGGTTAGCCAGACAAGCCACCTGAACATCCAGCAACGCCATATCAATATGCTGTCCGCCACCAACATGCTCTCGATGAGCCAGCGCGGCAAGGATCGCCACAGTGGAATAGAGCCCGGTCAGTATGTCCGTCAGCGCCACACCGACTTTCACCGGCCCTGCGCCCTCCTCACCCTCCGGTCGCCCCGTCAAGCTCATCAGCCCGCCCAAGCCCTGGATCATGAAGTCATAACCCGCACGCTTGGCATAAGGCCCGGTCTGTCCAAACCCGGTGATCGAGCAATAGATCAGGTTCGGATTGATGGACTTGAGCGTCTCATAGTCCAACCCATAAGCCGCCAGACCACCAACCTTGAAGTTCTCGATCAGGATGTCGGACTTGGCCGCCAACTCACGCACCAGCTTTTGACCCTCTGGCCGCGTGAAGTCGATAGTCACCGATTGCTTGTTGCGATTGGCCGACAAGTAGTAGGCGGCCTCGCTGGTATTCTCGCCATAGGCGTCTTTCAGGAAGGGAGGGCCCCAGGCGCGCGTGTCGTCTCCATTGCCCGGGCGCTCGACCTTGATCACTTCGGCGCCAAGGTCTGCAAGGATCTGCCCGGCCCAAGGCCCGGCGAGCACCCGCGATAAATCCAGTACCCGTAGATGCGAAAGCGCGCCCATGGCCGTTCTCCTATTAATAGAACGCCTGGATGCCGGTCTGCGCGCGACCGAGGATCAGCGCATGGACGTCGTGAGTACCTTCGTAGGTGTTCACCACTTCCAGGTTCACCAGATGGCGAGCGACACCGAACTCATCGGAGATGCCGTTGCCGCCCAGCATGTCACGCGCCATGCGCGCGATGTCCAGCGACTTGCCGCAGGAGTTGCGCTTCATCATCGAGGTGATCTCGACTGCCGCAGTGCCTTCATCTTTCATACGACCCAGGCGCAGGCAACCTTGCAGTGCCAGGGTAATTTCGGTCTGCATGTCGGCCAGCTTTTTCTGGATCAATTGTGTGGCGGCCAACGGGCGACCGAACTGTTGACGATCCAGGGTGTATTGGCGAGCGGTATGCCAGCAGAACTCGGCAGCGCCCAGTGCGCCCCAGGAAATGCCGTAGCGTGCCGAGTTGAGGCAGGTGAAAGGGCCTTTCAGTCCACGCACGTCCGGGAAAATGTTCTCTTCAGGGACAAACACGTTGTCCATCACGATCTCGCCGGTAATCGACGCACGCAAACCCACCTTGCCGTGGATTGCTGGCGCGCTCAGGCCTTTCCAGCCCTTCTCCAGAACGAAACCACGGATGTCGCCGGCATCGTCCTTGCCCCAGACCACGAACACATCAGCGATCGGGCTGTTGGTGATCCACATCTTGCTGCCCGTCAGGCTGTAGCCTCCTTCCACTTTGCGCGCACGAGTAATCATCGCGCCAGGGTCGGAACCGTGGTTCGGTTCTGTCAGACCAAAGCAGCCAATCCATTCACCGGTAGCCAGTTTCGGCAGGTACTTTTGCTTCTGGGCTTCAGTACCGAATTCGTTGATCGGCACCATGACCAGCGAGGACTGCACACTCATCATCGAGCGATAGCCGGAGTCGACACGCTCGACTTCACGGGCAATCAGACCGTAGCTGACATAGTTCAGGCCGCTGCCGCCGTACTGCTCCGGAATGGTCGCACCCAGCAGACCCACTTCTCCCATCTCGCGGAAGATCGCAGGATCGGTCTTCTCATGACGGAAAGCTTCAAGAACGCGCGGCGCCAGCTTCTGCTGAGCGAATTGCTCGGCGGTGTCGCGAATCATGCGTTCTTCTTCGGTGAGCTGTTGATCCAGCAGCAGGGGATCGATCCAGTTGAAGCTAGCTTTACCGCCCATGAGTGAGTCCTCTCGAATCGGGTCAAATTGCGTGGGACTGATCCTAGGCCGGGTTCAGCGTTACAGCAAACGAGGATTTTGCATACTGTTGTGCTAATTTCTCACTCCGTAACATCGTAAAGTGGCTTTTATGCGATGCATTAGTGAGGTAGAAGTACATGCGCCGGAAAATCCCTAGCACGACTGCGCTGATCAGCTTTGAAGCGGCCGCGCGCCACGAGAGCTTTACCAAGGCGGCGCAGGAGCTTTCGCTCACCCAGGGTGCAATTTGCCGACAGATCGCCAGCCTGGAGGAGTTCCTCAGCGTCGAACTCTTCCGGCGCTCGCGGCGGGGAGTCAAGCTGACCGAGGCCGGACTTTCCTACAGCCGCCGCGTCGCCACCCAGCTCGACGCTGTCGAGCGCGACACGCTCTCAGTGATGGGGCAACAGGGCGCCAATGTGATCGAGTTGGCCGTAGTGCCGACCTTTGGTACTCAATGGCTGCTGCCACGGCTGAAGGACTTCCAGCACAAACACCCGGAAGTGACCGTCAACCTCACCAACCGCACACGGCCCTTCCTGTTTGCCGACACTGATTTCGATGCCGCGATCTATTTCGGCGATGCGGATTGGTCGGGTACCGAATCCCACAGGCTGATGGGTGAAAATCCGATGCCAGTGTGCAGTCCCACGTTACTAGGCGATAAGACCTCCCTGTCAGCCGATGAAATTGCCGACATGCCCCTGCTTCAGCAAACCACTCGCCCCTATGCCTGGCGTCAGTGGTTCAACTCACAGAATCTTAATGTGCCGCGAGACATGACAGGACCGCGCTACGAGCTATTCTCCATGCTTGCCCAAGCGGCGATGCACGATATGGGGATAGCCTTGATTCCGCCCTTTCTGATTCAACGCGAATTGGCCGAGAAGCGCTTGGTGATTGCCAACCCCCAGGCACTGTCGAGCATCAAGGCCTATTACTTGATGATTCCGGAGCGAAAGGTCGAATCGGCATCATTACGCGCTTTTCGTGATTGGCTGGTGAACCAGGCGCAGAGCTACAGCCTAGAAGGATAAAGGGTTAGCGCTGTTTACTGACCGCGTAGTCAGGAATAACAAAACCCTACAGATATAAGTATTTGTCGCATATTCGTAGACTGTACCGAAATCAGTACAAACGTCCCACAAGCGCCTAGCCACGTGGCCTTGAGCCTCCATTGATGAGCAATGACCTCTCATTCACGGTGCCGATGCGTAAATTCTTTAAATTTCGCCGCAATCCTTGCAAGGCACGGCCTACAAGGGATTGAGGCGGTTGGTTGCGACATTCGGTCACGGGGTGACTTGTAGTTAATTTTCCGTCACCCGTCATAATCCCTTGAAGGGCACAAAGTTCGCCTGCAAAATGCCGCGCCCCGCCCTGATTTGGCGGGATCGTGCTGATCGGCCGCCCCAGCCGCACCATCCGTAGTGCCTGGGTTTACTCAATAAGATCACGCAGGAGATTTGACGTGCACATTGGTGTTCCTCTCGAAACCCAGACGGGTGAAACGCGGGTTGCTGCAACCCCGGAAACCATCAAGAAGCTGATCGGCCAGGGTCATAAGGTCACTGTACAAAGCGGCGCCGGCATTAAAGCCAGTGTTGTCGACAGTGCTTATGAAGCGGCAGGCGCGACCATTGGCAGCGCCAACGATGCGTTTGGTGCCGAGCTGATCCTCAAGGTAGTCGCCCCCAGCGACAGCGAGCTGACGCTGATTAAAAGCGGCACCGTTGTGGTGGGGATGCTCAACCCGTTTAGCAATGAAACCATTGCCAAGCTGGCCGAGTGCGGCATTACCGCGTTCGCGCTGGAAGCCGCGCCTCGCACCTCCCGCGCCCAAAGCCTTGATGTGCTGTCCTCCCAAGCGAACATCGCCGGTTATAAAGCCGTGTTGCTGGCCGCTCATCACTACCCTCGCTTCATGCCGATGCTGATGACTGCTGCGGGCACCGTGAAAGCGGCACGCGTGCTGATTCTCGGTGCGGGTGTAGCCGGTTTGCAGGCGATCGCCACGGCGAAACGCCTGGGTGCAGTGATCGAAGCGTCCGACGTGCGCCCTGCTGTGAAAGAGCAGATCGAATCTCTCGGCGCCAAGTTCGTCGACGTCCCTTACGAAACCGATGAAGAGCGCGAATGCGCCGTCGGTGTCGGCGGTTACGCGCGACCAATGCCTGCCAGCTGGATGCAGCGTCAGGCCCTGGCTGTGCACGAACGCGCCAAGCAGGCCGACATCGTCATCACCACCGCACTCATCCCGGGCCGCAAGGCTCCGACACTGTTGAGCGCCGAAACCGTGGCTCAGATGAAGCCTGGCTCCGTGGTCATTGACCTCGCGGCAGCCCAGGGCGGCAACTGCCCGCTGACCGTGGCTGACCAGGTCGTCGTCGAGAATGGCGTGACCATTTGCGGCCCGACCAACCTGGCCGGCGCGGTTGCAGCAGACGCTTCGGCCCTGTACGCCCGCAACTTGCTGGACTTCCTGAAGCTGGTCTTCAACAAGGAAGGTCAGTTCGAAGTGAACCTAGAAGACGACATCGTCGCCGCGTGCCTGATGTGCCGCGACGGCCAAGTCATCCGCAAAAACGCCTAAGCAGGGATTCAGACGATGGAAGAGCTTATCTCCCCCGGTATCTACAACCTGATCATCTTTGTGCTGGCGATTTATGTCGGTTACCACGTGGTCTGGAACGTAACGCCTGCGCTGCACACGCCCCTGATGGCAGTCACCAACGCCATCTCGGCGATTGTCATTGTCGGTGCCATGCTGGCCGCCGCACTGACTGTGACGCCACTGGGCAAGACCATGGGCACCCTGGCGGTCGCTCTGGCTGCAGTGAACGTGTTTGGTGGCTTCCTGGTCACCCGCAGAATGCTTGAGATGTTCAAGAAAAAAGCCCCGAAAGCCGTAAAAGAAGAGGCGCCCAAGTAATGAGCATGAACCTTGTCACGACGCTCTACTTGATCGCGTCGATCTGCTTCATCCAGGCCCTCAAAGGCCTGTCGCACCCGACCACGTCGCGGCGCGGCAACGTATACGGCATGCTCGGCATGGCACTGGCGATCCTCACCACGGTCGGCCTCATCTATAAGCTGGGCGCTGAGCTGGCCACCGCCGGTATCGGTTATGTGATCGTCGGCCTGTTGGTCGGTGGCACTGCCGGTTCGATCATGGCCAAGCGCGTAGAAATGACCAAGATGCCGGAACTGGTCGCCTTCATGCACAGCATGATCGGTATGGCTGCGGTGTTCATTGCCATTGCCGCTGTCGTCGAGCCGCAATCGCTGGGCATCGTCAAACAGCTGGGTGACTCGATTCCTGCCGGTAACCGCCTGGAGTTGTTCCTCGGTGCCGCCATCGGTGCAATCACCTTCTCCGGCTCGGTGATCGCGTTCGGCAAGCTGTCCGGCAAGTACAAGTTCCGTCTGTTCCAGGGCGCACCAGTACAGTTCGGTGGCCAACACAAGCTGAACCTGCTGCTGGGCCTGGCGACACTGGGCCTCGGCGTGACCTTCATGCTGACTGGCAACCTCAGCGCCTTCGCTTTGATGCTGGCCTTGGCCTTTGTCCTGGGCGTGCTGATCATCATCCCGATCGGCGGCGCAGACATGCCGGTTGTGGTGTCGATGCTCAACAGTTACTCGGGCTGGGCGGCGGCAGGTATCGGCTTCTCGCTGAACAACTCGATGCTGATCATCGCAGGCTCGCTGGTGGGTTCGTCCGGTGCGATCCTCTCGTACATCATGTGCAAGGCGATGAACCGTTCGTTCTTCAACGTACTGCTCGGCGGTTTCGGCAACACCGCGGATGCGGCTGGTCCAGCTGGCTCGAAAGAAGCCCGTCCGGTGAAATCCGGTTCGGCTGACGATGCGACGTTCCTGCTGACCAACGCCGACACCGTGATCATCGTTCCGGGCTACGGCCTGGCGGTAGCGCGGGCACAGCACGCGCTGAAAGAGCTGACCGAGAAGCTGACCCATCGCGGCGTGACCGTGAAGTATGCGATCCACCCGGTTGCCGGTCGCATGCCTGGCCACATGAACGTGTTGCTGGCGGAGGCAGAAGTGCCTTACGACCAGGTATTCGAGATGGAAGACATCAACTCCGAGTTCGGTCAGGCCGACGTGGTGCTGGTGCTCGGCGCCAACGACGTGGTCAACCCAGCCGCCAAGAACGATCCGAAATCGCCGATTGCCGGCATGCCGATTCTCGAGGCGTTCAAGGCCAAGACCATCATCGTCAACAAGCGCTCGATGGCCAGCGGCTATGCCGGTCTGGACAACGAACTGTTCTACCTCGACAAAACCATGATGGTCTTCGGCGACGCCAAGAAAGTCATCGAAGACATGGTTAAAGCAGTCGAGTAAAAACTGCTCCAATGCAATACCAAAAACCCCGGCCTTTAGTAGGCTGGGGTTTTTTTATTCCTCATGAAACCCGACCAAAGGCTCTAAATCAGGGCTCTGCATTCGACCATGGTAGCGGGAGGAATTTTTCTGAAATCACTAGACTGAACACCTTGCTTCCGTTACCCGAGATAACAATCCATGTACCGTGATCGTATTCGCTTGCCTTCGTTGTTGGATAAGGTGATGAGCGCCGCTGACGCTGCCGCTCTGATTGAGGACGGCATGACCGTCGGCATGAGTGGTTTCACGCGTGCCGGCGAAGCCAAGGCCGTACCTCACGCATTGGCCGAACGCGCCAAAATCACTCCACTGAAAATCACGTTGATGACCGGCGCCAGCCTGGGCAACGACCTCGATAAACAGCTCACTGAAGCCGGCGTACTGTCGCGACGCATGCCATTCCAGGTCGACAGCACGCTGCGCAAGGCTATTAATGCCGGCGAAGTGATGTTCATTGACCAGCATCTCTCGGAAACGGTGGAATCGCTGCGCAACCAGCAGCTCAAACTGCCGGACATTGCGGTGATTGAAGCCGTGGCGATCACTGAGCAGGGGCATATCGTGCCGACCACGTCCGTGGGCAACTCAGCCAGCTTCGCGATTTTCGCCAAACACGTGATCGTTGAGATCAACCTGGCGCACAACCCGAATCTGGAAGGCCTGCACGACATCTATATCCCGACCTATCGCCCGACGCGTACGCCGATCCCGCTGGTGAAGGTCGATGATCGTATTGGCAGCACCGCGATACCGATCCCGCCAGAAAAAATCGTTGCGATTGTGATAACCAATCAGTCCGACTCACCGTCCACTGTCCTGCCACCGGATGTCGATACCCAGGCTATTGCCGACCATTTGATCGGCTTCTTCAAGCAGGAAGTAGCCGCAGGGCGCATGACCAACAAGCTCGGCCCCTTGCAGGCCGGCATCGGCACCATTGCCAACTCGGTAATGTGCGGCCTTATCGATTCGCCGTTCGAAGACCTGACCATGTACTCCGAAGTGCTGCAGGATTCGACCTTTGACCTGATCGATGCGGGCAAACTGAGTTTTGCTTCGGGCAGCTCGATTACCTTGTCCAGCCGGCGTAACGCCGATGTGTTCGGCAATCTCGAACGCTATAAGGACAAGCTGGTTTTGCGACCGCAGGAAATCTCAAACCACCCGGAAGTGGTGCGCCGGCTGGGCATCATCGGCATCAACACGGCGCTGGAGTTCGACCTGTACGGCAACGTCAACTCTACCCACGTCTGCGGCACGCGGATGATGAATGGCATCGGTGGTTCCGGGGACTTCGCGCGCAACGCGCACCTGGCGATCTTCGTCACCAAGTCCATCGCCAAGGGTGGCGCGATCTCCAGCGTGGTGCCTATGGTCAGCCATGTCGATCACACGGAACATGACGTTGACATCCTTGTGACCGAGATCGGCCTGGCGGACTTGCGGGGCCTGGCGCCACGTGAGCGCGCCCGGGTCATCATCGACAACTGTGTGCACCCGGATTATCGCCAGGCACTGGATGACTACTTTACGGCTGCTTGCGCAGTGGGTGGACATACACCGCATATCCTGCGCGATGCCCTGAGCTGGCACATCAACCTGGAAGAAACCGGGCGAATGCTGGCTGACTGATTCAGGAAAAATACAGCTGACACAAACACAGTTGTGTCAGCTGCCCTTCGCCTTCTTCGATTCCGTTTAAAACTGTACTTCTGTACCGGTCATTTCCTACAGTATCGACCTACCAAATCGTGTGAAATGAGCATTTATGCTCTTTATTGGTGCAGACAGGTACAGTTGCCTCAATTTAGACCAGTACACCCCCTATTAACAGTTAACTGGTCCCTCACAATACAGGTGAACTGTATCTACAGGGACTGGCCAAACGAGAGGATCATTGGCATCAGTTAAACCACTACCTAATCCCGCCATAAGCGGAAGGATGTCAACCATGGAACGTACACTCAGTTCCGAACTGTTCTTCGAAGACACTGCTGCAAAATCCCAGGCTTCCATGCCTCTGCGCGTTATTGCCAACCTGATGTTGTGGCAGCGCCGCATCTCCAGCCGCCATCAACTGGCTCGTCTGGATTCGCGTCTGCTGGCTGATGCCGGGATTAGCGAAGCACAACGCTACGAAGAGCTGAGCAAGCCGTTCTGGCGCTAAATTAGCGTCGCTGGCCCTGACCCACCGGGTCCACTGCCAGCATCCAAATTGAAAAAACAGAGCCCGTCGTGGGAAACCACGACGGGCTTTGTCGTTTTCGGCATTGGGCGGCGGCTATACAGAAGGGATAACGGAGAATAGGTACAGTTTAAGTATTTTATATATTGAACCAGTACAATTTCACCGCGGTGTATCTGTTACTCCATTACCAGCGGCATCAACATGAGCGTCCTGACTCAACAATTAAAGGACTGCGTCATGGATGACTTACTGAATGTTTGCGCCCCTCCCCTTCAAGCCAAGCTGCGATTCGGAAGGCTTAAACGATTGCTGACGGCGTTCGCTGATAGCCTTGAGCGCGCTCGAACCCGGCGTTTGTTGGGCCAAATGAATGAACATCAACTCTCGGACTTGGGCATTAGCCACGCCGATCGCCTGAGGGAAATGGACAAACCGTTCTGGCGTTGACGCTCTGCGCTGAAAGACAGGACTATTCGAAGCGATAAAAGCAGGCTTAATATCCAATCCGAACGTGGCGAGCGCTGAATGACAAGCGTCCGATACAACAGCTGCTTCATCACCTCACATTCGGTTTTCCAAAGGAGTTACACCATGTCCCGTCTTCGTCTGCTCAGCGCTGCAGCCCTGCTTGCCGTGGCTGCAAATTCCCACGCAACCAGCTTTATCGTGACCACAGATGCAGTGGTCGGCGCGCTGAAGTCCAGCTCCGATGCAACCTCCGATGTCACTTCTTCCTTTCGCGATGACAAGATTGTCCGCGCCGCCCGTGACGACGCCGCTAGCTACGTGGCCAGCGAAGGCGCCATTCGTGGTGTGAAACTGGAAAGCGCGTTCGACCACATTCGCCGCCAGGTCCCTCAACTAAACGCAACCGATGCACAACTGGCCCAGGCTATTCTGACCATCTAAGCGCTCCGTGCCATGGGATACGCCTGTCGTGTCCCAATGTTTCGACGCTGGCTCTACGCCGGGCGTTGAGCTAGCCTTGGGACTCGCTTTCGGCAATCGAGTCTCATGCGTTTTACTCCAAAGCTTGTTTTCATTTCGGTCATTCTCTCGGCTTTTTGGTCGGGCTCAACGCTTGCCTACGACGCCTTCAACCTGTCCACGCAAGGCATAGTCGCCACGGGTTACGCGACAAGCATGGTGACCGCTGCCCCCTTCGACCGTAAGCTGCTACTGGCTGCGCACGATGACGCTGCTGCGTTCATTGCCAGTGACGGCCAACTACGCGGAGCGCGACTGGAGTCGGCGCTGATTTACCTGCGCCAAACCCAACCAAAACTTCATGCAAGCGACCTTGAACTGGCGCAGGCAATTCTCGTCCAATAGTTATCCTTGTTCTTGCGGAGCTGTTCCATGCGCAACCCCCTGATTGCCGCCACTCTTGGCCTGCTGCTGTTGGCCGACATAGCCCATGCGCAAACCTTGGTTGCCACCAGTAACATCCTCATCAATGCCACGCGGCGCACGCTCGATTTCACGTCTGACACCACGACGTCCATCCGCGACTCCAAGATCGTCCGTGAAGCCCACGACGATGCAGCCAGCTTCGTTGCCAGCAACGGCGACATACGCGGCGCTCACCTGGAAGCGGCCCTCAATACCTTGCGCATCCGCGTACCGGAAGCCCGCGACGCCAGTGATCAGGTACTCGCCGAAGCCATCCTCGCGCTGTGAAGTTGCCCGGCGCCTGGCTCCTGGCCGGGGTAATGTTGCTGCTTTGCAACACGGCTCAGGCGAGCTTGCAATTACGGCTCAAGACAGAAGGCCTTAGCCCTGAACAACAGCAGGCCAGCCAAACATTGCTTGATGAAGCCATGCAGGCCTTGCCGCCACGCTTCATTGAGCAACTGGACCGGCGCATTGATGTCGGCTGGACCGATGACATGCCAAGCAATGCTTTCGGTCAGGCGTCGCTGGTCTCTGAGCTCGATCTGAACCGCAACTTGCTCGCCAGCCTCACCGATGGCAGTGCCGCGACAAAGAAAACCTATCGCCCCCACGGCACTGTCCGCCGCGAAATGCTCGCCACGGTGCTGCATGAGCTCACCCACATTTACGATCGCTCACGCCTGTGGCCAGACGCGGAGCGCAAGCTGATCCAGCGTTGTACCCGACGTAATGACAGTTCGGGCCTGATTGGCCTGCCCGATGAATGCCGAGGCCAGTCCGCACGGCGCTTTACCTTTAGCGATGACCCTCGTCTGCTGGATCTGGCCGGATGGCCGCAATACGTCGGTCGCCGTGGCGAGCGCGAACAGCACAACCGACAAATTGCCCGCAGCCCGGACATCTACGAGACGAGCAGCCCCAAGGAGTTCGTCGCGGTCAATATGGAGTATTTCCTCCTCGACCCGAGCTATGCCTGCCGGCGTCCCGCGCTGTATCGCTACTACAAGGAACATTTCGGTTGGGCGCCCGCCGCCAAAGACACTTGCGCCAAATCCTTCGCCTTCCTCAACGCCGGCAACGACTTCGCCAAACAACCGCTGGGGCAGGTCGATCCGGAACGGGTGTATGCCGTCGACTATCTGTTGGCCGAAGCCAACCAGAATTGGGTCAGCCGCTGGGGCCACAGCATGTTGCGCCTGGTGATCTGCGCGCCAGGGAGGCCAAGGGGACCGGACTGTCGTCTGGATCTGGACCAGCATCTGGTGTTGTCCTACCGGGCCTTTGTCGGTGACGTGCAACTCTCAAGTTGGGATGGACTAGTCGGCAAATACCCGTCGCGTCTGTTCGTCCTGCCGCTGTCCCAAGTAATCGATGAGTACACCAAAACCGAGCTGCGCAGCCTTGCGTCGGTGCCCCTGAACCTGTCACGTCGCGAGATCGAAGACGTGGTGGAGCACGCCGCCGAGATGCACTGGAGTTACGACGGCAATTATTTTTTCCTGTCCAACAACTGCGCGGTAGAAGGCCTGAAATTACTACGCAGCGGCACCAACAATGCGCAATTGGTCGGGCTCGACAGCATCATGCCCAACGGTTTGCTTGAAGTGCTCAAGGGCCGGGGGCTGGCTGATACCAGCGTACTGGATGATCCAAGAGAAGCCCTTCGCCTGGGCTATCGCTTTGACTCCTTCCGCGATCGCTACCAGGCGATGTTCGACGTGCTGAAAAAGCATTTGCCGATCAAGCAGGAAAAGGTCGAGGACTGGCTGGCGTTAAAAGCCGTCGAACGTCGGCAATGGTTCGAACAGGCTGATTTGCGAACCAGTGCGGCATTGCTGTTGCTGGAGCAGGCAAGCTTCCGTCAGCAGTTGGTGTTGGCCCAGGACGAAGTGAAACAGCGTTATCTGGGTGCAAGAGAGTTGAAGAACGGCGGAATGGACAAGGCCAATGCAACCTTGCAGCAGATTCTCGCCAATAGCGGCTTCCTCAGCCGTCCGGCAGAACTGCTGGGTACCGGCGGATATGGTTTGCCTCAGCCGAGTGAATGGCAGCGCCTGGAGTCGGAAAGCAGTCTGCGCCAGAAGCAGCTTCAGTTGCTCACTGGCGATCTGGACAAGGAAGTCCGGGCGCTGCTCGATCCGAGTCGTGCGGCTGAGATGGCCGCCAATGAAGCGAACCTGAAACAGATTGGCGAACATTTGCGCAAATTGCACAAAGCGGCTGGCGGATTGGAATTGCCATAAATAAAAAAGGCTTCGTGGATGATCCACGAAGCCTTTTTGTTACCTGCAGGTTAAATCAAAGCACGCCTTCCAGAATTTCATAGACGATCCCGGTGCCCACGGCGATCAATACAATGTCGCCGCCCGCACGGCGCCATTCGTAACCCGGGTAATACGGCAGTCGACCCAAGGCCCGGTTATCCAGGCGTTCGCCGTAATAGCCATGAGGCAACGGTCGGCCGCGAACCAGGTGAATACCTGGAGGTGGCGGCGCACCCCGTACGAAATAGCCGTGATTGTCATGAATGGTCTGACGCACCGGGCCGAAGTCTCGCGGTGGAGGGCCGCCGCGACGGTTGTCCTGCGGACCACGGTGATCATCACCATGATTGTCACCACGGTTATCGTAATGGCCCTGCTGCTGGCCGTCGCGGTCGTGATCGTCACGCTGATCGGCGCTCGCATGCAACAGAGGGGTGGCACTGAGCATCAGCACACCCAAGCTGGCAATCAGACGTTTCGGCATTTTCATCAGGTCTTTCCTCACTGCGCATACAGCAAAAAGGGCTCCAGAACGGTGTCCTGAAGCCCTCGGTCTTGCTATTTAGTGTGTGCCGCGAGGCGCTAATTCCTCTGTATCAGGAACTTTACCTTCAGCTGACGCGGGCCTTACGCACGCCATCGGCCAATGCCGCGCAAAGACTCAACACCCCATCCACTGCCTGTTCCGACGTCGAGGCATTGGCGATGTGGTCGATCAGTGCCGAACCCACCACAACACCATCCGCCAGGCGTGCGATGGCCGCCGCTTGCTCCGGTGTCCGAATGCCAAAACCGATGCTGATCGGCAGATCGGTGTGGCGACGCAGCCGCGCCACCGCTTCTTCCACGTGTTCCAGCGTCGCCGCGCCAGCACCGGTCACACCGGCAACGGACACGTAGTAGACAAACCCCGAGCTGCCGTTGAGAACGGTCGGCAGGCGCACATCATCGGTCGTCGGTGTCGTCAGACGGATGAAGTCCAGGCCTGCTGCCTGAGCCGGATCGCACAGCTCAGCGTTATGCTCCGGCGGCAAGTCGACCACGATCAGGCCATCAACGCCTGCCGCCTTGGCGTCGGCAATGAAACGCGGCACGCCATACATGTGAATCGGGTTGAAGTAACCCATTAGCACCAGCGGCGTGTCGCTATTGCCTTCACGGAACTCGCGAACCATTTGCAGGGTTTTCGCCAGGTTCTGCTTGGCGCCCAGCGCACGAATGTTCGCCAGTTGGATCGCCGGGCCATCAGCCATCGGATCGGTGAAGGGCATGCCCAACTCGATCACGTCGGCACCCGCACCGGGCAAGCCTTTGAGAATCGCCAGGGACGTGTCATAGCTCGGGTCGCCGGCGGTGACGAAGGTCACCAGAGCGGCACGGTTTTGTTCCTTGAGTTCGGCAAAACGCGTTTGCAGGCGGCTCATCAGTGTTTCTCCTGCTGGGAGTGCTCTTGTTGAGAGTGTTCCATATGGTGCATCACGGTTTGCATGTCTTTGTCGCCACGACCGGACAGGTTGACCACCATCAGGTGATCTTTCGGCAAGGTCGGCGCACGTTTGAACACTTCGGCCAAGGCGTGGGCGCTTTCCAGTGCAGGAATGATCCCTTCCAGGCGACAGCATTTATGGAACGCGTCGAGGGCTTCGTTATCGGTCACCGAGGTGTACTGGACGCGACCAATGTCATGCAACCAGGCGTGCTCAGGGCCGATGCCTGGATAGTCGAGGCCGGCAGAAATCGAGTGGGCGTCGATGATCTGGCCATCGTCGTCCTGCAGCAGGAAAGTACGGTTACCGTGCAGCACGCCTGGCACGCCACCGTTCAGGCTGGCGGCATGCTTGCCGGTTTCGATACCGTATCCAGCGGCTTCGACACCAATGATCTCGACGCTTTTGTCGTCGAGGAACGGATGAAACAGGCCCATGGCGTTGGAGCCGCCACCGATGCACGCCACCAGGCTGTCCGGCAGACGGCCTTCCTGGGCTTGCAGTTGATCACGGGTTTCCTTGCCGATAACGGCCTGGAAGTCACGGACCATGGCGGGATAAGGGTGCGGACCGGCGACGGTGCCGATCAGGTAGAACGTGCTGTCAACGTTGGTTACCCAGTCACGCAGGGCTTCGTTCATCGCATCTTTGAGCGTGCCAGTGCCGGCCACCACCGGAATCACTTCGGCGCCGAGCAGTTTCATGCGGAACACGTTGGCCTGCTGACGTTCAATGTCAGTGGTACCCATGTAGATCACGCACTGCAGGCCGAAGCGCGCTGCCACGGTGGCAGTCGCCACGCCGTGCATGCCGGCGCCGGTCTCGGCGATGATGCGTTTCTTGCCCATGCGCCGCGCCAGCAGGATCTGGCCGATGCAGTTGTTGATCTTGTGCGCGCCAGTGTGGTTGAGCTCTTCACGTTTCAGATAAATCTTCGCACCGCCGCAGAACTCGGTCAGGCGCTCAGCGAAATACAGTGGGCTTGGACGTCCGACGTAATCACGCTGGAAGTAGGCCAGTTCTTCTTTGAACGCCGGATCTTCCTTGGCCAACTCGTATTCACGGGCCAGATCGAGCACCAACGGCATCAAGGTTTCGGCAACGTAGCGGCCGCCGAACGAGCCAAACAGGCCATTGGCATCGGGGCCGGTACGCAAATTAGTCTGGGTCATGGGTCGCTCCAGTTGGATTCGTGAGATGACAATGACGATCACTCTACCCCTGACGCCCTGGCCTGAAAACCGATAAGATCGCCACAACCTGTCAGGAAAACTCACAGATTCCATGAGCCACGATCTCCCCCCGCTGAACGCCCTTCGCGCTTTCGAAGCCACTGCCCGCTTGAACAGCGTCAGTCAGGCCGCCGAACAACTGCACGTCACTCATGGCGCCGTCAGCCGGCAACTCAAGGTGCTTGAAGAACACTTGGGCGTCAGCCTGTTCATCAAGGATGGACGCGGCCTGAAACTCACAGATTCAGGCGTGCGTTTACGTGATGCCAGCAGCGAAGCCTTCGAGCGTTTACGCACGGTGTGTGCCGAGCTGACCCAAAGCACCGCCGATGCGCCATTCGTCCTCGGTTGCTCGGGCAGCTTGCTGGCGCGCTGGTTTATTCCGCGCTTGGGACGACTGAATGCGGACCTGCCGGACCTGCGTCTGCACCTGTCGGCAGGGGAAGGCGATCTGGATCCGCGTCGGCCGGGGCTCGATGCCTTGTTGGTGTTTGCCGAGCCGCCATGGCCGGCAGACATGCAAGTCTATGAGCTGGCCAGCGAACGGATCGGCCCTGTGATGAGCCCGCGCTTCGCGGGTTACGAAAGGCTGCAAGGTGCACCGGCCAGCGCGCTGCTGACCGAGCCGTTGCTGCACACCACATCGCGCCCGCAGGCCTGGCCTAGCTGGGCACAGCAAAACGGCCTCGACGCCAAGGCGTTGAAGTACGGTCAGGGTTTTGAGCATTTATATTATTTGCTGGAAGCTGCAGTCGCGGGGCTGGGCGTGGCGATTGCGCCTGAGCCGCTGGTGGCCGAGGACTTGAAGGCCGGTCGCCTGGTTGCGCCATGGGGTTTCAGTGAAACCCCGGCGCAACTGGCGTTGTGGCTACCCAAGCGCGCCGCGGACGGGCGCGCTCGGCAGTTGGCGCAATGGCTCAAGAATGAGCTGCGCCAACCCGATTAGTCACCGCGCTTGCACAGCAGGTACGCCGCCAGCAGACCGAGGGCACCGACAGCAACGCCAGCGGTAGTCCAAGGGTGTTCCTGGGCGTAGTCCCGAGTGGCAATCCCGGTTTCGCGGGTTTTGACTTTGACTTCCTCATACGCATCGCTAAGCAGATGGCGCGAGTGTTTCAGCGCGTTCTCGGCGTTGCTTTTGAGCGCTTTAAGGGTTTTACGCGACTCGTCCGAGGCATCGTCTTTCAGGCTTTCCAACGATTTTAGCAGACTCTCGATCTCGGCTTCCATGCTTTGCAATGAGGCTTTACGTAAAGAGGTGTTGGCCATGGTGGCTCTCCTTCATTGATATGAGTTGCGTGTGTTGGTTGGGACTTCAACGGTTCGAGAAAGTGCAGTAAATCTGAACTTATGCGTGGCATCAGCCGACAGAAGTAAGACGAAAAATCACTGCTAGGCTGTATTTCACACCCTGAGGAGAACGCCACATGACTGATCACCACACCTACAAAAAAGTCGAGCTGGTTGGCTCATCCACGTCCAGTATCGAAGACGCGATCAACAATGCACTGGCCGAAGCCAGTAAAAGCATCAAGTACCTGGAATGGTTCGAAGTCACCGAAACCCGCGGACATATCAAGGACGGCAAAGCGGCGCATTTCCAGGTGACTCTCAAAGTCGGGTTCCGGATTGCCAGCAGCTGACTTTGAGCTAGTCTTCTGAACTTGCGCGCTGGCCGAGCGCCATAGGGAAATGGCAAGCGCTATATGAGTGCCTCTGGCCCGTGGCTGGATGCTCCCTTTGACCCGACCAGGAATGCGACCGATGAAGAATCTTATTTTGGCGGTAGGTTTGTTGAGCCTTGCGGGGACGGCCTTCGCTGATGGCAAATCGTGTGAAGCGCTGAAAGCAGAAATCGCGGCGAAACTTGATGCCAAGGGCGTTTCCGGTTATTCACTGGAAATCGTCGATAAAGGCGCCGAAGCCGGCGGCAAAAAAGTTGGCACCTGTGAAAAGGGCGCCAAGGTCATCGTTTACAAGAAGTAAGCGGGTTCCCGCGCAAATGAAAAAGCCGACGCAATGCGTCGGCTTTTTTGTAAGTCCATTTTGGGCCTCAGCCCTTCATGACCTGCGCCAGTAACTCATAGGAATGCACACGGTCGCCGTGTTCGTACAGATCACAGGTGAAGATCAGCTCGTCGGCCTGGGTCTGCTCGACCAGCACTTCCAGTTTGGCGCGGATTTTCTGTGGGCTACCCACCATCGCAAGGCCAAGGAAATCGCCGACGGCTTCTTTCTCGTGGGGCAACCACAATCCATCCATGCTCTTCACCGGCGGGCGCTGCACCAGGCTCTGGCCGCGCATCAACGCGAGAATACGTTGGTAGACCGATGTCGCCAGGTAATCCGCTTGCTCATCGGTGTCAGCCGCCACCAGTGGCACACCGAGCATCACATAGGGTTTATCCAACACCGCTGAAGGCTTGAAGTGATTGCGGTAGACGCGAATCGCTTCATGCATGAAGCGCGGTGCGAAATGCGAGGCGAACGCGTAGGGCAAACCGCGTTCACCGGCCAGTTGTGCACTGAACAGGCTGGAGCCGAGCAGCCAGACCGGGACATTGGTCCCGGTGCCCGGCATGGCGATGATCCGCTGGTCCGGCGTACGAGGCCCGAGGTATCGCATCAGTTCGGCGACGTCCTCGGGGAAATCGTCAGCACTGCCAGAGCGTTCACGACGCAGCGCCCGGGCGGTCATTTGATCGGAACCGGGCGCACGACCCAGGCCCAGATCGATCCGTCCCGGGTAGAGACTCTCAAGGGTGCCGAATTGCTCTGCAATCACCAACGGCGCATGGTTTGGCAGCATCACACCGCCGGAACCGACCCGAATGGTCGAGGTGCCGCCGGCCAGATACCCAAGCAATACCGAGGTGGCCGAACTGGCGATGCCGTCCATATTGTGGTGTTCGGCGACCCAGAAGCGGTTGTAACCGAATTTCTCGACGTGTTGCGCAAGGTCCAGCGAGTTACGCAGCGACTGGGCCGCACTGCCATTCTCGCGCACGGGTACCAGATCGAGGGTCGAAAACTTGATATCGGACAGTCGTTTCATAAACCTGCTTCTCCAATTGAGGTCGCAGGTTTTTTTTCGCGAACGAAAACCTGCCGAATGCATAAGCGTGCTTCATGCAATAAGGGCATATACCCGAGTTTCAATAGCCACGGCAAAAAAACCTACGAAAACGGTAGGAATAATCAGATCAGGTGAACTTTGCGCCACCGTCTATCCTCAGAACCCTAGCAACCGAAAACCACAAAGGTGCGACGTTCCGCACCGGATCTTGAGGAGGCAGACATGGCTATTACGAAGAAAGCATCGGCTCATTGGGAAGGTGACCTGAAAACCGGCATCGGCTCGATCTCCACTGAAACCGGCGTACTCAGAGAAGCGCCTTATGGCTTCAAGGCTCGTTTCGAAGGGGGCAAAGGCACCAATCCCGAAGAGCTCATCGGCGCAGCCCACGCAGGCTGTTTCTCCATGGCGTTTTCGATGATCCTCGGCGATGCCGGCCTCAAGGCTGAGAGCATCGACACCAATGCCGAAGTTACCCTGGATCAGGTCGAGGGCGGTTTTGCGATCACCGCAGTGAAGTTGATCCTCAAGGCGAAAATTCCTGGGGCCACGCAGGCGCAGTTCGAGGAGTTGAGCAACAAAGCCAAAGAAGGCTGCCCAGTGTCCAAAGTGCTGAATGCGAAAATCAGCCTGGATGCAACGCTGGTTAGCTGATAACCAGGTACTGACGTCTTCACGAGCAGGCTCGCTCCCCACATTTGGAATCCATTCAAAATGTGGGGAGCGAGCCTGCTTGCGATGCGAGTTTACAAACGACACCCCCCCCCAACGGCTCAACCTGTGAGCGATGTCAGAACTCGCTTTGCAAAACTGTGGTCGAATAAATGACAGCAGCTGAAACGCAGGTCCCTGCGCGCTGCCTCAATGGAGCCTCACCATGAAACGTTTTGCCTTGGCGATTATGTGTTGTGCACTGGCCACATCGGCTCTGGCGGCAACGAAATCCTGTGAAGAACTCAAGGCCGAAATCGAAGCCAAGATCCAGGCCAACAACGTCTCGTCCTATACCCTGGAAATCGTCACCAACGAAGAAGTGCACGATCAAAACATGGTCGTCGGCTCTTGCGACGCCGGTACCAAGAAAATCATCTACCAGAAGAACGACCGCTGATCCGCCTCACATGAGGCAATAAGATTCTCGATCTTCGGCGACGATTTCCCGCTTGGCGTTATACAACCGGGCACCGGGGGTAAACGCCATCGACTGGCCTACCAGCACGTAACGCTGGCCGGCTTCGAAATGATCGTATCGGATGGTCAGGTAGCACAGCCGCTCCGTAGGCCCATCCATCAAACTCGGGCCACCCCCGCCGGGCACTTCGAAGTCGAATCGCACAATCAGCTCATGGCTGCCGGGCGTCACTTGAAAAAAACGCCCGTCAGGCATTCGCTGCTTATCCAGACGTTCGGCCATGAGCAATTTGTCGTTGGGGAACGGTGTAGAAAAATCCACCCAGGCCATTTGCGGGTTAACCGCCGGCAACGGGCTCTGGCAGCCGGTAACGACGCCGGCAGCGAGCAACAACATCAACCTGCGCATGATGAATGTCCCACTGATTGGTGATTCAGCATAACGCCGATCAGCTGCGTTGACAGCCTGCAGGTGTGCCCCGACCAATCACTTTTCGCTGCTGATCATAAAGTTTCGCCCACGGCCGAAAACCGATATTCCCCGCTTGCAACTGATACCGCTCGCCGGCGTTGAAGTCGTTGAATTTCACATTCAGCTGGCAGTCGCGCCACAGCGGCTTGGCATCAGGACCGATATTGGTGGGCTGCACCGCAAACTGGTAACGCACCGTCAGCTCATGGCTTCCCGGCTGAACCTGGAAATAGCGTTTGTCGGGTGAAGCCTTTTTATCGACTTCCAGCGCTTGCAATGTGGTGTCTTCCTGCCGCGAATCCAGATCGATCCACGCTTGAGACGGATCATGGTGAGGGAATCCGAATCCGGCACAGCCGGTCAGCATCAATAAGCCTCCCGTCAGCATCAATTTGCGCATAGCGGAGCTCCAGTCAGGCGGGATAGTCTTGCGGGCAGACTTTCCATGGATGATTTTTATTTTGATCAGGCCGCTTCCAAGCCTTGGGTTACTTGATCGCGTTTTTCGGATTTTGTTTCCGGGTGTATTGCTTTTACTGCTCAGCGGCTGCGCCAGCGTCAGCTATTACAGCCAACTGGCCAGCGGTCAGCTGCAATTGCTGCGAGCCAGGGAGCCGGTTTCCAGCGTCGTCGCCGATCCGCAGCGCAGCGCACAATTACGTGCGCATCTGGCGCAATCACAAAAGGCCCGCACGTTTGCCAGCCAACAGCTGCACCTTCCGGACAATCAGAGCTACCGACTGTATGCCGACATCGGCCGGCCGTTTGTGGTCTGGAATGTCTTCTCCACGCCGGAATTTTCCCTCACACCACAGAACCATTGTTTTCCCATCGCCGGCTGCGTCGCCTACCGCGGTTATTACAGCCAGAGTGCCGCCCGCGGCGAGGCTGCATTGCAACGCCTGAATGGTATGGACGTGTCGATTGGTGGTGTTGAAGCCTATTCGACGCTTGGCTGGTTCAACGATCCGATTATCAGTTCGATGATGGGTTGGGGCGACGAGCGGTTGGCGACGTTGATCTTTCATGAGCTCGCCCATCAACGCTTTTATGTGAAGAACGACACTGAATTCAACGAGTCTTTCGCCACCTTTGTCGAGCAGGAAGGCACCCGCCAATGGCGTGCATTACGCGGCCTGCCTCCGGACGATGGTGTGCAGTCACAACACCGGGATCAGTTCATCCAGTTGGTTCTGGACACTCGCAAACGACTTGAAAAGCTGTACGCCCTGCCGTTACCCGCAGACCAGATGCGCCAACGCAAAGCGGCGGAGTTCGAACGACTGCGCCAGGAGTATCGGCAGCTGCGCGACAGCCGATGGGCCGGGGACAAACGCTACGACGCGTGGATCAATGCGCCGATGAACAATGCGCGGTTGTTGCCGTTCGGGTTGTATGACCAATGGGTGCCGGCGTTTGCCACGTTGTTTAAGCAGGTTGACGGGGACTGGGTGAAGTTTTATGCGGCGGTCGAGAGGCTGGGTGCGTTGCCGATAGGTGAACGCAAGGCGGCGCTGAAGGCTTTGGCGGGGTCATAAAATTTCAGTGGCTTAAAGGGCCTCATCGCGAGCAGGCTCGCTCCCACAGGTCCGTGTCGTGTACGAAAAATGCGTACGACCCAGATCCTGTGGGAGCGGGCTTGCCCGCGATGGCGATTCAACTAGCGCTGCAAAAACGCCTGATGCATCTCTTCAAGCGTTTCGAAGTGATACGCGGGCGCTTCAGCGCTCAACTCTTCCCGGCTGCCAAACCCATAACCCACCGCCGCCGCATCCAATCCATTGCTGCGAGCACCGATCAGGTCGTGTTTGCGATCGCCAATCATCAGCGTGCTGGCCGGGTCCAGACCTTCTTCAGCCATCAGGTGGGCTATCAACTCGACCTTGTTGGTCCGGGTGCCATCCAGTTCGCTGCCATAAATCACTTTGAAGTGCTTGGCGAAATCGAAGTGCCGGGCGATTTCCCGGGCAAACACCCACGGTTTGGACGTCGCGATGTACAGCTGGCGCCCTTGCCCGCTCAAGGTTTCCAACAACGGCGTAACGCCGTCGAATACGCGGTTCTCATACAAACCGGTCACCTTGAAACGTTCGCGATAGAAATTCACGGCTTCCCAGGCTTTGGCCTCGTCGAACGCGTAAAACTGCATGAACGCCTGCAACAACGGCGGGCCGATGAAGTGTTCGAGCTTGGTCAAGTCAGGCTCATCGATGCCCAGTTTGTTCAGGGCAAACTGGATCGAGCGCGTAATGCCCTCACGCGGATCAGTCAGGGTGCCATCGAGGTCGAACAGTACGGTTTGGTAATGCATGAAAATTCCTGGGCAAGTGCGGGACGCTTTCCGTTAGTCGAGGCTCAGAGCAAGTCGTAGCCTTCGGCCATGTGCAAGTCTTTGAGCTTCACGTAATTCGCCGCACTGTAGGTAAAGAAGGCTTTTTCCTTATCCGTCAGCGCACGGATCTGTTTCACCGGGCTCCCCACATAAAGGAAGCCGCTTTCCAGGCGTTTGCCCGGCGGCACCAGACTGCCAGCGCCGATAATCACATCGTCCTCGATCACGGCACCGTCCATGACGATGCTGCCCATGCCGATCAGAATCCGGTTGCCGACGCTGCAGCCATGCAGCATGACCTTGTGGGCGATGGTCACGTCGTCTCCGATCAGGCAGGCAAAGCCATCCGGGTTGAACGGCCCGGCGTGAGTGATGTGCAACACGCAGCCATCCTGAACGCTGGTGCGCGCGCCGATACGGATGCGGTGCATGTCGCCACGGATGACGGTCAGCGGCCAGACCGAGCTGTCTTCGCCGATTTCGACGTCGCCGATCACCACTGCCGAACCGTCGACAAAAGCGCCTTTGCCCAGTAGCGGCGTATGGTTCTGATACTTGCGAAGGGTCACGATAGGGTTTCTCTCTGTTACCGATAGCTGCGGTGAGCGTCGATTGTAATTAAGATGGCCGCATGTTTCTTCCAGCCAAGGTGCCAACCGTGAGCGTGAACAACCCTCTTTTGCAGTCCTACGACCTGCCGCCGTTCTCGGCGATCCGCGCCGAACACGTGCAACCGGCGATTGACCAGATTCTGGCTGACAACCGTGCCGCCATTATCGAGATCCTCAAAACCCAGCGCAAACAGCCGACCTGGGCCGGCCTGGTGCTGGCGATGGACGAACTCAATGATCGCCTGGGCGCAGCCTGGAGCCCGGTCAGCCACCTCAACGCCGTGTGCAACAGCGCCGAACTGCGCGAAGCCTACGAGTCCTGCCTGCCGGCATTAAGCGCCTACTCCACCGAACTGGGCCAGAACCGCGAGCTGTTCGAGGCTTTCGAAGCCTTGGCCACCAGCCCTGAGGCTGCCGGTTTCGATGTGGCGCAGAAAACTATCCTGGAACACTCCCTGCGTGACTTCCGTTTGTCGGGTATCGACCTCCCGCCAGCCGAGCAAAAACGCTACGCCGAAGTGCAGAGCAAACTGTCGGAACTCGGCAGCCGCTTCTCCAACCAGTTGCTCGACGCCACTCAAGCCTGGACCAAACACGTTACCGACGAAGCCGCCCTCGCCGGCCTGACCGATTCGGCCAAGGCGCAAATGGCTGCTGCGGCCCAAGCCAAAGGCCTGGAAGGCTTTCTGATCACCCTGGAATTCCCAAGCTATTACGCGGTGATGACCTACGCCCACGACCGCGCCTTGCGTGAAGAAGTCTACGCCGCCTACTGCACGCGTGCGTCGGACCAGGGCCCGAATGCCGGCCAGAACGACAATGGCCCGGTCATGGAAGAAATCCTCGACCTGCGTCAGGAATTGGCCAAGCTGCTGGGTTTCGCCAGCTTCTCGGAACTGAGTCTGGCGACCAAGATGGCCGAATCCAGCGATCAGGTGCTGAGTTTCCTACGAGACCTGGCCAAGCGCAGCAAACCGTTTGCCACCCGCGACCTGGAACAACTCAAGGCTTACGCCGCCGAACAAGGCTGCCCGGACCTGCAAAGCTGGGACAGCGGTTTCTACGGTGAAAAACTGCGCGAACAACGCTACAGCGTTGCCCAGGAAGCACTGCGAGCCTACTTCCCGATCGACAAAGTACTGGGCGGTCTGTTCGCCATCGTCCAACGCCTGTACGGCATCGAGATTGCCGAGCTCAAAGGCTTCGACACCTGGCACCCGGACGTTCGCCTGTTCGAAATCAAGGAAAACGGCCAGCACGTCGGCCGCTTCTTCTTCGACCTCTACGCTCGCGCCAACAAGCGTGGCGGTGCATGGATGGACGGCGCACGCGACCGTCGCCGTACCATTAGCGGCGTATTGCAAAGCCCGGTGGCTAACCTTGTGTGCAACTTCACACCGGCCGACAGCGGCAAACCTGCGCTGCTGACCCACGACGAAGTCACCACACTGTTCCACGAATTCGGTCACGGCCTGCATCACCTGCTGACCCGCGTCGAACACGCTGGCGTGTCCGGCATCAACGGCGTGGCGTGGGACGCGGTCGAATTGCCAAGCCAGTTCATGGAAAACTGGTGCTGGGAACCGGAAGGCCTGGCGCTGATTTCCGGTCACTACGAAACCGGAGAGCCGCTGCCGCAGGACCTGCTGGAAAAAATGCTCGCGGCGAAAAACTTCCAGTCCGGCCTGATGATGGTCCGACAGCTGGAGTTTTCGTTGTTCGACTTTGACCTGCACGCCACCCACGGTGACGGCCGCAGCGTGGCGCAAGTGCTAGAAGGCGTGCGCGACGAGGTGTCGGTCATGCGTCCACCAGCCTACAACCGTTTCCCCAACAGCTTTGCGCACATCTTCGCCGGCGGTTACGCGGCGGGTTACTACAGCTACAAATGGGCCGAAGTGCTGTCGGCGGATGCCTTCTCGAAATTCGAAGAAGAAGGCGTGCTGAACGCCGAGACCGGTCGCGCTTTTCGCGAAGCGATCCTGGCGCGCGGCGGTTCTCAGGAGCCAATGGTGCTGTTCGTCGACTTCCGCGGACGTGCGCCGTCGATTGACGCACTCTTGCGCCACAGCGGCCTGACTGAGGTCGCGGCAGCATGAGCGAGGGTCCTGTGATTACGAAGAAGCGCTTTATCGCCGGGGCGGTCTGCCCGGCCTGCAGCGAGCCCGACAAATTGATGATGTGGAATGAAGACGAGGTTCCGCACCGCGAGTGCGTGGGCTGCGGTTATTCCGACACGTTGAATGAACAAGGTCTGTCCGTGCCCAAGGAATTGGGCACGCGGGTCAATACATCGGCGCTGAAGGCGCCGGACGCCAAGGTTCAGGCGGTGCAGTTTTTCCCGAACCCGAAGCTGAAGAAAAAGCCTGACGAGCAATAATGAATCGCCACCGTCCACACCTTCAGGGTGTGGACGGTAGCCTCATGATCCCTTCTTGCTATTTATTCTCGACGTTCGCCGATTTGAACCAGTTCTTCATCGAGCACATGGCGAAAGGGCTGGTACTGCAATCGCCATTGGCCAATGCGGTACGCAATTTGTCGGTATCCGCCTGCATCATGTAGCGAACACCGTCCTTGAAGTGGGTGCTGTCACCAAAACCGCCCTCGGTCATTTCGTTCAGAGCGTCTTCCTTGCTCCAACCCTGCACAACCACCCGATACATCGCTGCCATCAGGCCCGTGCGGTCGGAACCGTGTTTGCAATGCATCAACACCGGGCCTTTGGCCTCGGCCTCCTGAATCGCGCGAAGAGCAGCGATGACCTGCGCATCATCCACGTGATTGGTGCGATAGGGCAGCTGGACCTGGTTGATGCCTGGTGTAGACAACCAGCGCGAGTCCGACTCAGGCAGGAAGTTGATGACGGTTCCAACCTTGAGCTTTTCCAGCAGCGGCACCACTCCACTGTCCGGCAATGCACTGCGGTAGAGAGTCGGGGACATCTGGAAGAGGTTGTACTTCGCCTCCACCGGCTGCGCCCATTCCGCAGGTCGCGATGGTGTGCTGTCGCCGGCCAGGGCCAGCGATACATTGAACAAGGCAACAAGCGACAGACACATCGCTGGGATAAAACGAGTAATGAGCATGCTCGGCGGCCGTAGGGAATAAGCGGATTAATGACATTCAGCTTCAGGCTTGAGCGGTCAAAGCACTGTGAGCCAACTGTCAAAGAATCGTGAATGCAGCAACTTTCGTCGCAAAACCCGGTTTATTTCAGCTGAATCGGTTCATCCTGATACTTAGGCTGCTACCATTTGTTACCAAAGTTTGCAGATGCGCAGCGCTCTCACGATCGCCAAGAATCCGCATCCCTGCCAAAACGAAAAGCCTTTCGACGAAACGGCTGAAAAAACCATCAATGCCTGATGAGGTGCCCCCCATGTCTGATCAAGATCGAGACAACCCGCGGCGTGAGTTTTTGCGCAAATCCCTGACCTTGATCCCGGTGGTCACCGTCGCCAGCACCGCGCTGGGCAGCTCCGTCCTGCTCGCCGCGCCAGAATCGACACCGGCCACCCCTGGCAAAACGCCCGTCAGCACCAGCACCTATGAGCCCACCTACTTCACCGCCGAAGAATGGACATTCATCAAGGCCGCCGTTGCTCAATTGATTCCGAGTGATGCCCAAGGGCCTGGAGCGCTGGAAGCCGGCGTGCCGGAATATATCGACCGGCAAATGAACACCCCTTACGCCGCCGGTGCCCTGTGGTTTATGCAAGGACCATTCAACGCCGACGCCGCGCCAGAAATGGGCTGGCAGAGCAAACTGGTGCCCAAAGAGATCTATCGCCTGGGTATTGCCGCCACGGATGCTTGGTCGAAGGCGTTCAACGGGAAAATATTTTCCGAGCAAGACAGCGCTACCCGAGACGATTTGCTGAAACAACTCGAGGCCGGAAAGCCTGAGTTCGATAGCGTCCCGTCAAAGATTTTCTTCAACCTGCTGCTGCAAAACACTAAGGAAGGGTTTTTCTGCGACCCGATCCACGGTGGCAACAAAGGCATGGTCGGCTGGACCATGATCGGCTTCCCCGGCGCCCGCGCCGATTTCATGGATTGGGTGGAACGCAACGAGCAATACCCCTTCCCGGCAGTTTCGATTCGCGGCGAGAGGGCATAAGCATGGCAACGGTAATGAAGAAGGTCGATGCAGTCATCGTCGGTTTTGGCTGGACTGGCGCGATCATGGCCAAAGAGCTGACAGAGGCAGGCCTGAACGTGCTGGCGCTGGAGCGCGGACCGATGCAGGACACCTACCCTGATGGAAACTATCCCCAGGTGATAGACGAACTCACCTACAGCGTGCGGAAAAAACTCTTCCAGGACATCTCCAAAGAGACCGTTACCATTCGCCATAGCGTGAATGACATTGCACTGCCGAACCGCCAACTCGGTGCGTTCCTGCCGGGAAATGGCGTGGGCGGCGCCGGCCTGCACTGGTCCGGCGTGCACTTTCGGGTCGATCCAATCGAGTTGCGGATGCGTAGCCACTACGAAGAACGCTACGGCAAAAGCTTCATCCCCAAGGACATGACCATCCAGGACTTCGGCGTCAGCTATGAAGAGCTGGAGCCGTTTTTCGATTACGCCGAGAAGGTGTTCGGCACTTCGGGTCAGGCCTGGACGGTGAAAGGCCAGCTGGTTGGTGAAGGCAAGGGCGGCAACCCTTACGCACCGGATCGCTCGAATCCCTTCCCGCTGGAATCCCAGAAGAACACGGTTTCCGCACAACTGTTCCATAAAGCCGCTACAGCTGTAGGTTACAAACCCTACAACCTGCCGTCGGCCAATACGTCCGGTCCGTACACCAATCCCTACGGCGCCCAGATGGGCCCGTGCAACTTCTGCGGTTTTTGCAGTGGATACGTTTGTTACATGTACTCCAAGGCTTCGCCGAACGTGAATATTCTTCCGGCCCTCAAGCCGCTGCCGAATTTCGAGTTGCGGGCCAATTCCCACGTGCTGCGGGTCAACCTCGACAGCACCAAGAGCAAAGCCACCGGCGTGACCTACATCGATGGCCAGGGCCGGGAGATCGAGCAACCCGCCGACCTGGTGATCCTCGGCGCGTTCCAGTTCCACAACGTGAGATTGATGCTGCTCTCCGGCATCGGCAAGCCTTACGACCCGATAAGCGGCGAAGGCGTGGTCGGCAAGAACTTCGCCTACCAGAACATGGCCACCATCAAGGCGTTCTTCGACAAGGACACCCACACCAATAACTTCATCGGTGCCGGCGGCAATGGTGTGGCGTTTGATGACTTCAACGCCGACAACTTCGACCACGGCCCCCACGGCTTCGTCGGCGGCTCGCCGATGTGGGTCAACCAGGCCGGCAGCCGGCCAATTGCCGGGACGTCCAACCCACCAGGCACGCCGGCCTGGGGCAGTGCCTGGAAACGTGCCACCGCCGATTATTACACCCACCAAGTGTCGATGGACGCCCACGGCGCGCATCAGTCCTACCGTGGCAACTACCTGGATCTCGACCCTGTTTACCGCGATTCCTACGGCTTGCCACTGCTGCGGATGACCTTCGACTGGCAAGAAAACGACATCAAGATGAACCGTTTCATGGTCGAGAAAATGGGCAAAGTCGCCGAAGCAATGGGCCCCAAAGCCATTGCCGTGATCGGCAAGCAGGTCGGTGATCACTTCAACACCGCGTCCTACCAGACCACCCACCTCAACGGTGGCGCGATCATGGGCACTAATCCGAAAACCAGTGCCTTGAACCGTTACCTGCAGAGCTGGGACGTGCACAACGTGTTCGTCCCTGGCGCGTCGGCATTCCCACAAGGCCTGGGCTACAACCCTACAGGCCTGGTCGCCGCATTGACCTACTGGTCGGCCCGGGCGATCCGCGAGCAGTACCTGAAAAACCCCGGCCCGCTGGTTCAGGCTTAAGGAGCGATGACCATGAAAGCATTCGTTATCGCGACCTTCGCCCTGCTTGGCAGTGGCTCGATCAGTGCTGCTGAAGTTGATCAAAACCTGATCAAACAAGGCGAATACCTCGCCCGTGCCGGCGACTGCGTGGCCTGTCACACCGCCAAAAACGGCAAGCCATTCGCCGGTGGCTTGCCGATGGAAACGCCGATAGGGACGATCTATTCAACCAACATCACGCCGGACAAAACCGGCCTGGGCGACTACAGCTTCGAGGACTTCGACAAAGCCGTGCGCCATGGCGTCGCCAAAAACGGCAGTACTTTGTACCCGGCGATGCCGTATCCGTCCTACGCCAGCGTCAACGCAACCGACATGCAAGCCTTGTACGCCTACTTCATGCACGGTGTGGCGCCGGTGGCTCAGGAGAACAAGACCAGCGATATTCCCTGGCCATTGAGCATGCGCTGGCCGCTGATGGGTTGGCGCTGGCTGTTCGCCCCGGCCGTGGCTGACGACAAAGCGGCGCCTGGCGCAGATGCCGTGGTCAGTCGTGGGGCTTATTTGGTTGAAGGCCTGGGACATTGCGGCGCCTGCCATACGCCGCGTGCGTTGACCATGCAGGAAAAATCCTTGAATGCCGGTGAAGGCAGTACGTTTCTGTCAGGCAGTGCGCCACTGGAAGGCTGGATTGCGAAAAATCTTCGCGCAGATCACAAGGATGGCCTTGGCAGCTGGAGCGAAGAGCAGCTGGTGCAATTCCTCAAGACCGGGCGCAGTGATCGCAGTGCGGTGTTCGGTGGCATGAGCGATGTGGTCACCCACAGCATGCAGTACATGACCGACGCTGACCTGACCGCGATTGCCCGTTACCTCAAGTCCCTGCCGGCCAATGACCCCAACGACCGGCCGCACGAGTACGACAAACAAGTCGCCCAGGCGTTATGGAAAGGTGACGACAGCAAGCCCGGCGCATCGGTATACATCGATAACTGCGCGGCCTGCCACCGTACCGACGGTCACGGTTATACGCGGGTGTTCCCGGCGTTGGCGGGCAACCCGGTGTTGCAGTCGGACGATCCGACGTCGTTGATTCACATCGTGCTCAAGGGCGGGACCTTGCCGGCCACGCATACGGCACCGTCCACTTTCACCATGCCTGGGTTTGCCTGGCGGCTGTCGGATCAGGAAGTGGCGGATGTCGTGACCTTCATCGGCACAAGTTGGGGAAATAAAGGAGCGACCGTAAAGTCCAGCGAGGTAGCCAAACTGCGCAAGGATGATATGAAAACAACTTCCGGCGACGATCTTGGCCAACTTACCCAGCATAACTAAGCTGTCGTGATGAAGTGAACCTGCATGAGCGATCATGCAGGTTTAATTAGTTATCCAACTATCAAGGATTGACGATAACGGAATAGGCCTTGGCCAGAGCCAGCAGCTTTTCCTTGTCATGACTATCGATATCACCGTCACCATCCACATCACTGCTGACTGTCCGGATGTTAAAGGATCGACCGCCATCCGCCGAGACTGCCGTGATGTAGACGGACTCCACCAGTGCTTCGGTCTGTACGCCATTGACAGCATCCCAATCCAACTCCTTGCGGGCAAGTTGCATCGATACTTGCGCTTCCTTTGGATTGACAATAGTCGGGGCCAACAACTGCAAAAAGATACCGCGCTGATTAAACATAGACATTTATTAATTCCATTTAATAAGTAATTCACGAAGGCTTCGTGTGCTGGAGATAGTACTTACCTCACCACACAACAACCTACTATTTATATGTTTCCCATGATGACGACAGACCTCGTTATTACTCCCGATACAAAAACAGTTTTGATGCGACAGATCGCCGAACGGCACTGGCCGAATTCCCAGAGCCCCTATACTGTATGCGCATACAGTCTAGAGCAATAAATCATGGCCACCCCTCTGCCCCCACGCGGTCGCGGCACCGCCACCAACCCGCACAATCGCTTCGCACCGAATCGCTCGGTGGTCGAGGATGACGGCTGGTATCAGGAAGCGCCGGTCACCCAGGGCACCGAGGTGCGCATCGAAACGGCAAAAACCATCATCACCCGCAACAACTCACCGGATCTGCCCTTCGATCGCTCGATCAACCCCTATCGCGGATGTGAGCACGGTTGCATTTACTGCTACGCGCGTCCCAGTCACGCTTACTGGGACATGTCGCCAGGGCTGGACTTCGAAACCAAATTGATCGCCAAGACCAACGCTGCCGATGTGCTGGAAGAACAACTGTCCAAGCGTGGCTATCAATGCGCGCCCATCAACCTGGGCTCCAACACCGATCCTTATCAACCGATCGAGCGTGAACACAAGATCACTCGCAAAACCCTCGAAGTGCTGCTGCGCTACCGCCATCCGGTGACTATCATCACCAAGGGCTCGTTGATTCTTCGAGATCTGGACCTGTTGGCCGAACTTGCAGAACAAAGGCTGGTGGCGGTGATGATCAGCCTCACAACCCTGGACGATGAGCTCAAACGCATCCTCGAACCCCGTGCCGCGGCGCCCAAGGCCCGGTTGCGCGCGATCAGGGTGATGCGTGAAGCGGGTATCCCGGTGGGCGTGCTGTGTTCGCCGATGATTCCGATGATCAACGACAGCGAACTCGAAAGCCTGCTCACCGAGGCTCACGCGGCGGGCGCGCAAAGTGCGGCTTATATGATGTTGCGTTTGCCGCTGGAAGTGGCGCCACTGTTCGAAGAATGGCTGGCGGCCCACTACCCTCAGCGTGCCGCGCATGTGCTGAGTTTGATTCGGCAAAGCCGCGGCGGCGAGCTCTATGACAGTCGGTTCGGTTCCCGGATGCGCGGTGAGGGGCCGTTTGCCGATCTATTGGCGCAACGATTTGCCAAAACCATCAAACGCTTGGGGCTCAATCATCGCGAAGGCTTTAATCTGGACTGCGATTCCTTCTGCCCGCCGGGTCGCCAGATGTCATTGATTTAAGGACAATGGGCGTATGGTTGAGGAATGGGAAATACACTTGGCCATGACGCCGGTCACGTTTTTTGTGACCTGGAACACACGTTCTAGAGCGTTCGATTCAGTTTGAGTTAAGTTTCGACGGCTACCTTGTTCATCGAGTGACTGACGGGTCGAGCTTCACGGCCTGGATGTTTTTTAAACAGCCACTGGCTTCACACCGGACAAAACGGGAAAATTCCCTGACTCCGCCAAAGAGGATGAATCATGAGTGACAAGGATAAACAGCCGTTGGCTGCGTCGGCTTCAGCCCAACACGAGGCGGAAACCGCCGATGCAGCGCTGAAACATATTGTTGACGGCTTTTTGCACTTTCATCACGAGGTTTTCCCGCAGCAGGAAGAACTCTTCAAAAAACTCGCCACGGCCCAAAGCCCACGAGCAATGTTCATCGCTTGCGCCGACTCGCGCATCGTTCCCGAGCTTATTACCCAAAGCGCCCCCGGCGACTTGTTCGTGACCCGTAACGTCGGCAACGTCGTTCCCCCTTATGGTCAGATGAACGGCGGGGTTTCCACGGCCATCGAATACGCCGTGCTGGCCCTCGGGGTGCAGCACATCATCATTTGCGGGCACTCCGATTGTGGCGCGATGCGCGCCGTGCTCAACCCGCAAAGCCTGGAAAAAATGCCCACGGTCAAAGCCTGGCTACGGCATGCCGAAGTGGCGAAAACCATGGTCCAGGAAAACTGCCATTGCGCTGATGAAAACGAGAGCATGCATGTCCTCACCGAGGAGAATGTGATCGCCCAGCTACAGCATCTGCGCACTCACCCTTCGGTCGCTTCGCGCATGGCCAATGGTCAGCTGTTTATCCATGGCTGGATCTACAACATCGAAACCAGCGAAATCAGAGCTTACGACGCTGATCAAGGGTGCTTCCTGCCGCTCGATGGCAGTCATCCGATTCCGGTGGCGACGCCCAAAGCGCGCTTCTAAATCCTCCTAAATCTATGTGTGGTTTAGCCGAGGCTGCTGATTAAGCAGTCTGGCTTTGCCATGCCTGAAGAAAACTTCGGGAGAATCTCCATGCGTGCTGCGCAATTGAAAGCTGTTCTGCCACGGGAGCTGCTGGCATCCGTGGTCGTGTTTCTCGTCGCCCTACCCTTGTGCATGGGCATCGCGATCGCTTCGGGTTTGCCACCCGCCAAAGGTTTGATCACCGGGATCATTGGTGGACTGGTCGTCGGTTGGCTTGCCGGCTCGCCTCTGCAAGTCAGTGGCCCGGCGGCAGGTTTGGCGGTGCTGGTCTTCGAATTGGTGCGCCAGCACGGTATTGCCATGCTCGGGCCAATCCTGCTGCTGGCGGGTTTTCTGCAACTGGTGGCCGGGCGCTTGAAGCTGGGTTGCTGGTTCCGGGTCACGGCGCCAGCGGTGGTGTACGGCATGCTTGCCGGGATCGGTGTGCTGATCGTGCTTTCACAGGTGCACGTGATGCTCGACGCCGTGCCCAAGCCTTCTGGACTGGACAATCTCTCGGCCTTTCCGGCTGCCGTAATGCAGGCCTTGCCGTCCTTTGGCTGGCAGGCAGGTTTGCTCGGGTTGTCGACGATTGCCGTGATGTGGCTGTGGGAAAAATTTCGCCCTCACTCATTGCGCTTCATTCCCGGGGCACTGCTCGGCGTCGGGCTGGCGACTGTCACTAGCCTGACCCTTGCGTTGCAGGTCAAACGGGTGGAAGTCCCGGCCAACCTGGCCGAGGCCATCGATTGGTTGAAACCCACCGACCTGCTCAACCTGGCGGACCCGACCCTACTGATCGCCGCTTTTGCGGTGGCCTTCATCGCCAGTGCCGAAACCTTACTCTCGGCAGCAGCCGTAGACCGTATGCACAGCGGCCAGCGTTCAGACTTTGACCGGGAATTATCGGCGCAAGGGGTGGGCAATATGCTTTGCGGCCTGATGGGTGCGCTGCCGATGACCGGTGTGATCGTGCGCAGCTCGGCCAACGTTCAGGCCGGTGCCACCACACGTCTGTCGGCGGTGTTCCATGGTGTGTGGCTGCTGGCTTTTGTGTTGCTGTTGTCCAGCGTGCTGCAGAGTATTCCGGTAGCGAGCCTGGCGGGTGTGCTGGTGTACACCGGTTTCAAACTGGTCGACCTGAAAGCCTTTCGAGGCCTGGGCCGCTATGGCCGGATGCCGATGTTCACTTACGCGGCGACAGCGCTGGCTATCATCTTCACCGACCTGCTGACGGGTGTGTTGATCGGCTTTGGCCTGACGCTGGCGAAACTGGCGTGGAAAGCTTCGCGACTGAAAATCAGCCTGATCGACCTGCCCACGGACGGTGAAATGGAGTTGCGCCTGATGGGCGCCGCGACCTTTCTCAAAGTACCGGCGTTGACTCAAGTCCTGGGGACCATCCCCGCAGGTACGACGGTGCATGTGCCGCTCAATAACCTGAGCTACATCGATCACTCGTGCCTGGAATTACTTGAGGAATGGGGCCGGGCCAATGCGGCCAAGGGATCGAAGCTGATCATCGAAGCGCGGGGTCTGAAGCGCAGGCTGGAAGGGCGTTTGCGGACAACGTCCGGCGTGGGTTCAGCCGCGTAGAAAACAATGTGGGAGCGGGCTTGCTCGCGAAAGCGGTGTGTCAGTCAACATCAATGTTGAATGATCGACCGCATTCGCGAGCAAGCCCGCTCCCACAGGTGTTCGGTTTCTCCCGTTGGATCAAGCCGCCGGCTGATCCAGTTCAAGGCTCACGCCCAAGCGGCGCGACATGCACGGCCAACGCTTCCACGCGGCGCCAGTGTCCGGGCTGCTGAGCTTTTCACGGTAGGCCTCAACCGACTCCAGCGCAAAGCCTTCGTCGTTGAGCATCTCGTCCACAGCGTGATGTACCGCCTCGTCCAGCTGGTTGGCGAACGCCTCACCGATCAATTGGTGGGCAATCAGGTTGGCGACAGTCATGTCCAAGGGGATCAGTGGCTGGCCAAAATGCTTGATGTACAGGTCATTGACCTCTTCAACCAACCGATGTGCCAGATACGCCTCGTCCAGCAGGCCGTCCAGACCAACATGACCGGCCATGATCGCCGGCGGCTGAAGGAAATACTGTTCGGCAATTGTCAGCACCGGTTTGATCTGTGACTCGATACCCGCTTCCCTAGCGACTTCATTGGCTGCATCCAGCAGATCAGGCACTTCATTAATGTAAGCGGCGACGAAACGCGCCAGCACACCATTGGCATCCGCTTCCGGTAATTGGATCGATGGGTGTAAATGAGGCAGTTTGCTTTCCAGCTGACGAGTCAGCAGGCCGGTCTCGGCTTCATGTTGTTGGGCTTTTTGGATCTGCTCGCGCAATGCGGCGGTGTTCATGAAAACTCCAGGAAACAAGGCAATGAAATAGGGAAGACATAACTTAGCTGGCCTATGACGAACGCTAAGACGCATTTGTCATAATTATTTCATCCTTGAGACGCCTCCGTTATATCGGTTTGCCACCACTCGTCTGCATCCTTCTCCATTCGTGACCTTGAACGCAAGTCCCAGCTGTTTCAGGTCATTTACGCCATCACATTGCGAGGTCGCGGTCGCTGTCTATACTCGGGTTGGAATGGAGTTAGCTGATGACGCCCGACTGCACATGCAGCAAGGCACGGCAATTCAAGTTCGTAGTCTGAAAAAGCCGCTCCCTTGCCGCTGGTGTTTGCCGGCGGGATAACAAGAACGATAAGGGGAACCCGCAATGATGCGACATCCACACGTCTGGATGGGCCTCCTGTTGTGGTCGATTTTCAGTCCTGCGCACGCCGCCTGGACTGTGAATATGGCGCCGGGAGCGACTGAAATCAGTCACGCAGTATTTGACCTGCACATGACCATTTTCTGGATCTGTGTGGTGATCGGCATCATCGTCTTCGGCGCCATGTTCTGGTCGATGATCCTCCACCGCCGCTCGACCGGGCAGGTGGCTGCAAAATTTCATGAAAGCACCACCGTCGAAATCCTCTGGACCATCGTGCCCTTCCTGATCCTGGTGGCCATGGCGGTTCCTGCGACCGCAACCCTCATCAAGATGTACGACGCCAGTGAACCGGATATCGATATCCAGATCACCGGCTACCAGTGGAAGTGGCATTACAAATACCTGGGCCAGGACGTTGAATTCTTCAGCAACCTGAACACGCCTGCCGATCAGATCCACAACAAGGAAACCAAGGGCGAGCACTACTTGCTCGAGGTCGACAAACCGCTGGTGCTGCCGATTGGCGCCAAAGTCCGCTTCCTGGTGACTTCCGCCGACGTCATCCACTCCTGGTGGGTGCCGGCCTTCGCGGTCAAGCGCGACGCGATCCCGGGGTTCGTCAACGAAGCCTGGACCCGCGTCGACAAACCGGGCATCTACCGTGGCCAATGTGCCGAATTGTGCGGCAAGGACCACGGCTTCATGCCGATCGTGGTCGAGGTCAAGGAAAAGGCCGATTACGACAAATGGCTGGCCGAGCGTAAAGCCGAGGCCATGCAGCTTAAAGAGCTGACCAGCAAGGAATGGACGCTCGACGAGCTCAAAGAGCGCGGCGACAAGATCTATCACACCACTTGCGTGGCCTGTCACCAGGCCGAAGGCCAAGGCCTGCCGCCAATGTTCCCGGCGCTCAAAGGCTCGCCGATTGCCACCGGTCCTAAAGCCGACCACCTGCACCGCGTTTACTTCGGCAAACCTGGCACCGCCATGGCGGCGTTCGGCAAGCAGCTTTCGGAAGTCGATATCGCGGCAGTCGTGACCTACGAACGTAACGCCTGGGGCAATAACAAAGGCGACATGGTCACTCCTAAAGAAGTGCTGGAGCTGAAACAGGCGGAAAGCAAATGACCCGGTCTATTGCGCACGTAAGGAACCGGTCGGGGCTGCGCGCCCTGCCCAGCCCAGCCCCTCTGTTTGCAGGAGACAGGACATGACTGCTGTCGTCGATGACCATGTTCAAACCGAGACCGCCCACGCCCACGGCCCCGCCAAAGGCCTGATGCGTTGGGTGCTGACCACTAACCACAAGGATATCGGGACGCTGTACCTGTGGTTCGCGTTCTGCATGTTCCTGCTGGGCGGTTCGTTTGCGATGGTGATTCGCGCCGAGCTGTTCCAGCCCGGACTGCAAATCGTCGAACCGGCGTTCTTCAACCAGATGACCACCATGCACGGCCTGGTGATGGTCTTTGGCGCCGTGATGCCGGCCTTCGTCGGCCTCGCCAACTGGATGATTCCGTTAATGATCGGCGCGCCGGACATGGCCCTGCCACGGATGAACAACTTCAGTTTCTGGCTGTTGCCGGCCGCGTTCATCCTGCTGGTCTCGACCCTGTTCACCCCCGGTGGCGGACCGAACTTCGGCTGGACGTTCTACGCCCCACTCTCCACGACCTACGCACCGGAAAGCGTGACGTTCTTCATCTTCGCCATCCACTTGATGGGGATCAGTTCGATCATGGGGGCGATCAACGTGATCGCGACCATCCTCAACCTGCGCGCCCCCGGCATGACGTTGATGAAAATGCCGCTGTTCGTCTGGACCTGGCTGATTACCGCGTTCCTGCTGATCGCGGTGATGCCGGTATTGGCCGGCTGCGTGACGATGATGCTGATGGACATCCACTTCGGCACCAGTTTCTTCAGCGCCGCCGGTGGCGGTGACCCGGTGCTGTTCCAGCATGTGTTCTGGTTCTTCGGTCACCCCGAGGTGTACATCATGATCCTGCCGGCCTTCGGTGCCGTCAGCTCGATCATCCCGACCTTCTCGCGCAAGCCGCTGTTTGGCTACACCTCGATGGTCTACGCCACAGCGAGTATTGCGTTCCTGTCGTTCATCGTCTGGGCGCACCACATGTTTGTGGTCGGCATTCCACTGGTGGGCGAACTGTTCTTCATGTACGCCACGTTGCTGATCGCCGTGCCGACCGGGGTCAAGGTGTTCAACTGGGCCAGCACCATGTGGCAAGGCTCGTTGACCTTCGAGACGCCGATGCTGTTCGCAGTGGCGTTCGTGATCCTGTTCTCCATCGGCGGGTTCTCCGGCTTGATGCTGGCCATCGCCCCGGCGGACTTCCAGTACCAGGACACGTACTTCGTGGTCGCGCACTTCCACTACGTGCTGGTGCCGGGGGCGATCTTCGGGATCTTCGCGTCAGCCTACTACTGGATGCCGAAATGGACCGGTCACATGTATGACGAAACCCTGGGCAAGCTGCACTTCTGGCTCTCGTTCATCGGCATGAACATGGCGTTCTTCCCGATGCACTTCGTAGGCCTGGCCGGCATGCCGCGGCGGATTCCGGACTACAACCTGCAATTCGCCGACTTCAACATGGTGTCGTCGATTGGCGCGTTCATGTTCGGTGCCACGCAGCTCTTCTTCCTGTTCATCGTGATCAAGACCATTCGCGGCGGCCCGCCAGCACCCGCCAAACCGTGGGATGGGGCCGAAGGACTGGAGTGGAGCATCCCGTCACCGGCGCCGTATCACACGTTCACTACGCCGCCGGAAGTGAAATGACTGTGGGAGCGAGCTTGCTCGCGATTCAGGCGACACGGTGTGTCAGGCACACCGCTATCGCGAGCAAGCTCGCTCTCACAGGGTTATGCGCAGGAACCCTAAGTCATGGCTGATTCGATTTCGCTGAAGAAACTCGTCACCCGCCTGTTGCTGGTAGTGGTGGCGATGTTTGTCTTTGGCTTTGCCCTGGTGCCGATCTACGACGTGATGTGCAAGGCGTTCGGCATCAACGGCAAAACCGCCGGGCAATACGAAGGCGAGCAAGTGGTCGATACGTCGCGGCAAGTGCGCGTGCAGTTTCTGTCGATGAATAACGCCGACATGGTCTGGGAGTTCTATCCCAAGGGCAATGAGCTGACGGCGCATCCGGGGGCCGTGAACGAGATGATTTTTGTCGCCTACAACCCGACCGATCACCCTATGAGCGCCCAGGCAGTGCCGAGCATCGCGCCCAGTGAGGCGGCGGCGTACTTCCACAAAACCGAATGTTTTTGCTTTACCCAACAAGTGCTGCAGCCCGGTCAACGGATCGAGATGCCGGTACGTTTCATCGTTGACCGTGACATGCCCAAGGATGTGAAGCACCTGACGCTGTCCTACACGCTGTTCGATATCACCGCCCGACATCCACCGGTAGCTGTAAACACTGGCGGTTGAGCGTGCCCGATAAGGAGAACAATAAATGGCAACTCATGAACATTATTACGTTCCGGCCCAGAGCAAATGGCCGATCATCGCCACGGTCGGCATGCTCACGACCGTTTTCGGCCTGGCCACCTGGTTCAATGACCTGAAAGCGGCGCGGCCCGAATCCCACGGCCCGCTGATCTTTTTCGTCGGCGGCCTGCTGGTGGCCTACATGCTGTTCGGCTGGTTCGGCACGGTGATCAAGGAAAGTCGCGGCGGCTTGTACAGCGCGCAGATGGACCGCTCGTTCCGCTGGGGCATGAGCTGGTTCATCTTCTCCGAGGTGATGTTCTTCATCGCTTTCTTCGGTGCGCTGTTCTATGTACGGCACATTTCGGGTCCCGCTCTCGGCGGCGAAGGTCCGAAAGGTATCGCCCACATGCTTTGGCCTAACTTCCAGTTCGCCTGGCCGCTGCTGCATACCCCGGATCCGAAACTGTTCCCGCCACCCAAGGAAGTCATCAGCCCTTGGGGTTTGCCGTTGCTCAATACCGTGTTGCTGGTGAGTTCCAGCGTCACCATTACCATCGCCCACCACGCCTTGAAAAAGGGCCATCGCGGTGCGCTGAAAATCTGGCTGGCGATCACCGTGCTGCTGGGTTGCGCGTTCCTCACCTTCCAGGCCGAAGAGTACATGCACGCCTACCACGAGCTGGGCCTGACCCTCGGCTCGGGTATCTACGGCGCAACGTTCTTCATGCTCACCGGTTTCCACGGGGCCCACGTGACCATCGGCACCATCATTCTGTTTGTGATGCTGATGCGGATCATGCGTGGACACTTCGATAACGAACATCAGTTCGGCTTCGAGGCCGCGAGTTGGTATTGGCACTTCGTGGACGTGGTGTGGATCGGGCTGTTCGTTTTCGTCTACGTGCTCTGAGGCTTTACCAAGGTGCTGTAGAGACCAACTGGCCGCTGTAGAAACCCCAGGCGATCAAGCCGACGGTCACGGCGGCCAGTGCAACACGAAAACTCAAGGCAATGACGAGGCGGTTCGAGCTGCTGTCGTCCTTGACCAGAAAAAACAGGCCGCTGAAAAGGCTGACAACCGTGGCAATCAGCATCAGGACGATGGCTGCTTTGAGCATGGTGAAACTCCGGGGGAAAGGCGATGCACTTGAGTATAGCTATCGCGATGACCGACTTTTTGGCGACGCCATGAAGCACTTCCGGCCGGGTGTCGTGCCGACGCTGGTGGTCGCAATCCTGCTACCGCTGCTGGTGTCGCTCGGGTTCTGGCAGTTGAGCCGGGGCGCGGAAAAAAGTGCGCTGCTGCACACTTACACCGAACGCCGTGCCGCCGAACCGATGGCCAGCACCGCACTGCAACACACCGAAGATCCGGCGTTCCGCCGCGTTCACCTGCGCGGCCAGTTCGATCCCGCCCACAGCCTGCTGCTGGATAACCGCCAACGCGACGGCAAGGTCGGCGTCGAGTTGTTGCAACCGTTCCAGGATCAGGCGACCGGGCTCTGGCTGCTGGTCAATCGCGGCTGGCTGCCGTGGCCTGACCGGCGCGCACCACCGCAATTCACTACGCCGACCGAGGCATTGAACCTTACCGCCTGGGTTTACGTGTCCCCCGGCGCGACTTTTCAGCTGCACGCCGACCCCAGCACCACAACCTGGCCGCAGCTGGTGACGGCCGTTGACCCGGCGAAGCTATGGACCACGCTCGATCGTGAAGGCTTTGCTTACGAATTACGTGAAGAAACCGGCCCCGCGTCCTACCAGGCCGATTGGCCCGTGGTGGCCATGGGGCCGGAGAAACACATCGCTTATGCCGTGCAGTGGTTCGCCATGTCGATCGCCCTGCTCGGCCTTTTCATCTACCTCGGCTGGCACAACGCAAAGGAGAAACACCATGGGAGCGGCCATGAATCCACCCAGCATGTCTGAGGCGAAAACACCGGTGAGTCGGCGCAAGGGGCGCTTGCAGTTGCTGCTGATCCTGCTGGGGGTGATCGGTCCGATGATCCTCGCCACCGGCATGTACAAATTGCAGTTCTGGGTGCCGGAGGGCCGCAGCTATCACGGCGAACTGATCGGCAATGGCCAGTCCCGCGCCGACCTTGGCGTGAAGGCGCAAGAGGACCGGTGGCAATTGCTGGTTACGGCGCCCAAAGAGTGTTCGGTCGACTGCCAACAACTGGTGTACCTGGCGCGACAAGTCCAGATCGGCCTTGGCCCCGAGGCGGGGCGCGCCAGTCACGCGCTCGCCGCGGCGCAACCGCTGAGCAGCGATTACGACACCAAACTCACCCGCGAGTATCCTCAATTACAGCGCTATCCACTGAATTTGACCGATTTCCATAAAACCGTCGGCGACCAGTCAGTGCCGCAACTCTGGATCATCGACCCTCACGGCAATCTGGTGCTGCGCTACGACCCGACGGTCAAGGGTAAGGACCTGCTCAACGACCTGCGTCATCTGTTGAAACTGTCGAACATCGGATAAGGGCATCGTCATGGCCAAACCTGGATTTCGCCTCGCGCTGTTTGCCACCTTGCTGGCACTGATTGTGGTGCTGCTCGGCGCCTACACCCGCCTGACCCACGCCGGCCTCGGCTGCCCGGACTGGCCGGGTTGCTACGGTTTCATCAGCGTGCCCAAAGGCGAGGCTCAACTGGCCCATGCCGAATTGCATTTTCCCGAGGCGCCCGTCGAAGCCCACAAAGGCTGGAACGAGATGGTCCACCGCTATTTCGCCGGCACGCTGGGGCTGTTGATTTCGGTGTTGGCCGGTCGCGCCTGGGTGCATCGCCGTCATCCGGGGCAACCGGTGAAGTTGCCATTGTTTTTGCTGGGCGTGGTGTTTGCCCAAGCGGCGTTCGGCATGTGGACGGTAACGCTCAAACTCTGGCCGCAGGTTGTCACCGGGCATTTGCTCGGCGGATTTGCGACGTTGAGCCTGTTGTTTTTGCTGACCTTGCGCCTGTCCGGCGTTGTGCCGGCGCTGACGGTGCCACGGCGCCTGCAACACTGGGCGACAGCCGGGTTACTGCTGGTGATCCTGCAAATCGCCCTCGGCGGTTGGGTCAGTTCCAACTACGCGGCAGTGGCCTGCATCGATTTCCCGACCTGCCATGGGCAATGGCTGCCGCCCGCTGACTTCGCCAACGGCTTTCACCTGACCCAACACATCGGCCCCAATTACCTCGGAGGGCAACTGGACAGCGATGCCCGCACGGCGATTCACCTGACTCACCGGATCGGCGCGTTGCTGGTGACGCTCGTACTGCTCGGTCTGGCCTGGCAACTGAAAGTGGTCGGCATGACCCGCCTGGCAGGGCTGGTGCTGATTGCACTCGGCGCACAAATCACCCTTGGCATCAGCAACGTGCTGTTCCACTTGCCTCTGCCAGTGGCCGTTGCCCATAACGCCGGCGGCGCGGTCCTGCTACTGACGATGGTGCTGGTCAATTATCACGCGCGAACCAGCCTGGTTCGGGTCAAGCAGCAAACTCCGCGCTGGCGGTTCAGCCCGCGTAAACATTCAGCCGGCCCCATAACAATAAAAGGAGAGACGCCATGGCGACTCTGATCGGCGCGCGTCACAGTCAGGCAATCTGGCGTGACTATCTGGAGCTGACCAAGCCCAAAGTGGTGGTGCTGATGCTCATCACCTCGCTGGTCGGGATGTTTCTCGCCACCCGCGCCGGGGTGCCGTGGACCGTGCTGGTGTTTGGCAATCTGGGGATCGCATTGTGTGCGGGCGGCGCAGCGGCGGTTAACCATGTGGTCGACCGGCGTATCGATGCGGTTATGGCTCGCACGCACAAACGCCCCTTGGCCGAAGGTCGGGTGTCTCCGGCGGCCGCGCTGATTTTTGCCCTGGTGTTGGCGCTGCTTGGACAAGCCGTGCTGCTGGCCTTCACCAATGCGCTGACGGCCTGGCTGACCCTCGCCTCGCTGCTCGGCTACGCAGTGGTCTACACCGGTTTCCTGAAGCGTGCGACGCCGCAGAATATTGTCATCGGCGGCTTGGCCGGTGCCGCGCCGCCGCTCCTCGGCTGGACCGCTGCGACGGGGCATGTCAGCGCCGAACCGTTGCTGCTGGTGTTGATCATCTTCGCCTGGACCCCGCCACACTTCTGGGCCCTGGCCATTCACCGCAAAGAGGAGTACGCCAAGGCCGACATTCCGATGCTGCCGGTCACCCATGGCGAGCACTACACCAAAATCCACATCCTGCTTTACACCTTCGCGCTGCTGGCCGTCAGCCTGATGCCCTACGTGATCCACATGAGCGGCATGCTCTACCTGATTTGCGCGCTGGGACTCGGCGCCAGGTTCCTGCAATGGGCCATCGTGCTGTACCGTGGCACTCGGCCGCACGCGGCGATCAACACCTTCAAGTACTCTATTTACTACTTGTTCCTGCTGTTTATCGCGCTGCTCGTAGACCACTACTTACTGTTGAACCTATGACTCGAACTCAGAAAACCGTCTTCATCCTAGTCGCCCTGATCGCACTGGTTCTGGGCCTGACCATCAACAAAGTGCTGTCCGGCAAAGGCCAGGGCGATCCGACGGCGCTGATCGACGCCGGGATCATTTTGCTGCCGCAAAGCCGCAACCTGCCGAACGTGACGATGACGGACGAAGACGGCAAGCCCGTCATGGTCAATGAGCTGAAAGACAAATGGTCGCTGTTGTTCTTCGGCTACACCTTCTGCCCGGACATCTGCCCGACCACTCTCGCCCAGCTACGTCAGATCAAAAGTGAGTTGCCGCCAGAGGCGGTGGCCAAGTTGCAGATCATTCTGGTCAGCGTCGACCCGAACCGTGACACGCCCAAGCAACTCAAGCAGTACTTGGGTTACTTCGATCCACAGTTCAAAGGCCTGACGGCCTCTTCGGTGGACGACATTCAAAAACTGGCCAACGCGGTGAGCATTCCGTTTATTCCGGCGGACACCAGCAAACCGAACTACACCGTCGACCACAGCGGCAACCTTGCGGTGATCGGCCCGGACGGAACTCAACGTGGATTCATTCGAGCGCCATTGAACAACACGAAGTTGGTGGCGCAGTTGCCGGTGATGCTCAAACGCAATTAAGAAAACCGGCCCAAAAAAAACCGCAGCCCAAGCTGCGGTTTTTTGCATCTGATCGTTCCCACGCTCCGCGTGGGAATGCAGCCAGGGACGCTCTGCGTCCCCAAGCGGACGCGGAGCGTCCGGTGAGGCATTCCCACGCAGAGCGTGGGAACGATCGGTGTAGAGGGTTAGATCAGAACGCCGGCAATACCGCGCCTTTGTACTTCTCGAGGATGAAGGCTTTCACTTCCGGGCTGTGCAGGGCAGCAACCAGTTTCTTCATCGCGTCGCTGTCCTTGTTGTCCTCACGGGCCACCAGGATGTTCACGTACGGCGAATCGTTACCTTCGATGACCAGCGCATCCTTGGACGGATCAAGCTTGGCTTCCAGCGCGTAGTTGGTGTTGATCAACGCCAGATCGACCTGAGTCAGCACGCGAGGGATGGTCGCGGCTTCCAGTTCACGGAATTTCAGGTCCTTGGTGTTCTCGGTGATGTCCTTGACGGTCGACAGGATGTTGTTGGAATCCTTCAACTTGATCAGACCAGCCTTGGCCAGCAGCAACAGCGCACGGCCGCCGTTGGTGGCATCGTTCGGAATCACCACGTTGGCGCCACCTGGCAGTTCGGTCAGCGCCTTGTACTTGCTGGAGTAAGCGCCCAGCGGTTCCAGGTGCACGCCGGCAACGGCCACCAGACTAGTGCCCTTGGCCTTGTTGAACTCATCAAGGTACGGCTGGTGCTGGAAGAAGTTGGCGTCCAGGCGTTTTTCGGCGACCTGCACGTTCGGCTGGATGTAATCGGTGAAGACTTTGACCTTCAAGTCCACGCCTTCCTTGGCCAGGGCCGGCTTCACGAATTCGAGGATTTCTGCGTGCGGAACCGGGGTGGCCGCGACGGTCAGTTCATCGGCGTGAGCAGCGAACGCTGCAACAGCGGCGAACGCGACAAGTAGTTTTTTCATTCAGCTAACTCCATGTGAGACGCCTGCATTTGGCGCCTGCCAGCGAATGGCCGGCTCATTTGTCATTTACGTGAAAAGTGTACGACCAGCTTATCGCCGACGGTTTGCAACACTTGCACCAGCACCAGCAGCAACATCACCGTCACGACCATCACATCGGGCTGGAAACGCTGGTAACCGAAACGGATCGCCAGGTCGCCCAGACCACCCGCGCCCACCACACCTGCCATCGCTGTGTAGGACACCAGTGTAATGGCTGTCACCGTAATCGCCGCGAATATGCCCGGGCGGGCTTCCGGCAGCAAGGCATTGGTGATGATCTGCCGCGTCGTGGCGCCCATCGCCTGGGTCGCCTCGATGATGCCGCGATCGACCTCACGCAGGGCGGTTTCCACCAGTCGGGCAAAGAATGGCGTAGCGCCTATCACCAGCGGCGGGATCGCACCGGCGACACCCAGGGACGTACCGGTGATCAGCACAGTGAACGGGATCATCACGATCAGCAGAATGATGAACGGCAGCGACCGCAGGATATTCACCATCAGCGACAGCATCGCGTAGACGCCTTTGGCTTCCAGCAACTGGCGTGGGCTGCAGAGGAACAACAGCACGCCCAGGGGCAAGCCGAGTAAAACGGTAAACAACAGCGAACCGAAGAGCATCAGCAATGTATCGCCGGTGGCCAGCCAGATTTCAAACCAGTCGATATTGACGAAGAAACTTGTCAGGACTTCCATCAGCGCAACACCTCCATGTGGACTTCAGCGGCGGTGAAATGAGCGAACGCCGCTTCCATGTCGCCACCGGTGACGGCCAGGGTCAATTGCCCGTAGGGGATGTCTTTGATGCGATCGATACGACCGGCGAGGATGCTGTAGTCCACACCCGTTTCCCGGGCAACGGTTCCCAGCAATGGCGCGTAGGTCGCTTCGCCCTGAAAGGTCAGGCGTACGATGCGGCCCGGCACGTGAGCGAAGTCATCGCGCTGTTCGCTTTCGTCGATCTGTTCGTCTTCTTGCACGAAGCGCTTGGTGGTCGGGTGCTTCGGATGCAGGAACACCTCGGCCACCGAGCCTTGTTCGACGATCACGCCCGCGTCCATCACGGCCACTTGATCGCAGACCCGACGGATCACGTCCATCTCGTGGGTAATCAGGACGATGGTCAGCTTCAACTCGCGATTGATCTCGGCCAGCAATTGCAGGACCGACGCAGTGGTCTGCGGGTCCAATGCGCTGGTGGCTTCGTCACACAGCAGGATTTTCGGCTTGGTCGCCAGGGCGCGGGCAATGCCGACGCGCTGCTTCTGGCCACCGGACAACTGCGCCGGGTATTTTTTGGCGTGATCGGACAAACCGACCCGTGCCAGCAATTCCGCCACCCGCAAATCGATTTCACTGCGCGACAATTCGCCAGCGAGGGTCAGCGGCAGCGCGACGTTGTCGGCCACGGTCTTGGATGCCAGCAGGTTGAAGTGCTGGAAAATCATCCCGACCTGCTGGCGGAAACGCCGCAGGCTGTTGGCGTCGAGCGCCGTGACTTCTTCGCCGTCGACAATGATCTTGCCGCCACTGGATTCTTCCAGGCGATTGATCAGACGCAGCAGGGTACTTTTTCCCGCACCGGAATGGCCGATCAGGCCAAAGACCTGACCGTTCTCAATCGTCAGACTGGTCGGGTGCAGGGCGGGAATATCCTTACCGGCGACGCGGTAGGTTTTGTGGACGTTTTGAAACTCGATCACGTAGCGAACCTTGTGGGGCGCGTTGGAAAAGGATCAGCGGTTAGCCGGGCGCGCATTTTAGCCTGTCCGTATAGAGGTTATTAGCATTTATTCCGCATTCAACCTTCCATTTGGCAATAACGCGATCAAAGGTTAGAAAAAAGGAACGGCGCAAAACGTCATCAGTCACTAATTAGGCAACTCGAAAACGCCCCCGGTGCCGTGCCTGGGGAATTGCTCAAGAGTCCTGGCTACGGCGGGAGTCGCAACGAGGAGTTTAAAACTGATGAGTACCAAGAAGCCTGCCGCACCAAAAAGCGCACTGGCCGGGACCGATACCCTGGACCGAGGCAATACCAATACCAAGCTCGACAGCCTGGAAAAATTTCGCTCCGATGCCACTGACCAGGCCCTGCGCACCAATCAGGGCGTGAAAGTTTCGGACAACCAGAACACCTTGAAGGTCGGTGCCCGCGGGCCGTCGTTGCTGGAAGACTTCATCATGCGTGAAAAAATCACGCATTTTGACCATGAACGCATTCCCGAGCGCATCGTCCATGCCCGTGGCACGGGTGCTCATGGTTATTTCCAGACGTACGAAAACCATTCAGTCCTGACCAAGGCCGGTTTCCTGCAAGACCCCGGTCATAAAACCCCGGTCTTTGTGCGTTTCTCTACGGTCCAGGGCCCGCGCGGCTCGGGTGACACCGTGCGCGACGTGCGTGGTTTCGCCGTGAAGTTCTTCACCGAGGAAGGCAACTTCGACCTGGTGGGCAACAACATGCCAGTGTTCTTCATTCAGGACGCCATCAAGTTTCCTGACTTCGTGCACGCAGTAAAACCGGAGCCGCACAACGAGATTCCTACCGGAGGCTCGGCTCACGACACCTTCTGGGATTTTGTTTCGTTGGTGCCGGAGTCGGCGCACATGGTGATTTGGGCCATGTCCGACCGGGCGATCCCGAAAAGTCTGCGCAGCATGCAAGGCTTCGGTGTGCACACCTTCCGGTTGATCAACGCCGAAGGTAAATCACGCTTCGTCAAATTCCATTGGCGCCCTACCGCCGGGACTTGCTCGCTGGTATGGGATGAAGCGCAGAAGCTCGCCGGTAAAGACACCGATTTCCACCGTCGCGATCTCTGGGAATCGATCGAGATGGGCGACTACCCGGAATGGGAACTGGGCGTACAGATCATCGAAGAGGAAAACGAGCACTCGTTCGACTTCGATATCCTCGACCCGACCAAATTGATTCCGGAAGAACTGGTGCCGATAACCCCGTTGGGCAAAATGGTGCTCAACCGCAATCCGGACAACTTCTTCGCCGAAACCGAGCAAGTCGCGTTCTGCCCAGGGCATATCGTGCCGGGCATCGACTTTTCCAACGATCCGTTGCTGCAAGGTCGGCTGTTTTCCTACACCGACACGCAAATCAGCCGCCTCGGTGGGCCGAACTTTCACGAGATTCCGATCAACCGTCCGGTCGCGCCGTTCCACAACGGTCAGCGCGATGCCATGCATCGCACCACCATCGACAAGGGTCGCGCGTCCTATGAGCCGAACTCGATTGATGGTGGATGGCCAAAAGAAACGCCACCGGCGGCACAGGACGGCGGCTTCGAGAGCTATCCGGAGCGCATCGACGCCAACAAGATCCGCCAGCGCAGCGAATCGTTCAGCGACCACTTCTCCCAGGCGCGGCTGTTTTTCCACAGCATGAGCAAGCACGAGCAGGAACATATCATCGCGGCCTACAGCTTTGAGCTGGGCAAGGTTGAGCGTGAGTTTATTCGTGCGCGCCAAGTGAATGAGATCCTGGCCAACATCGACCTGGAACTGGCCAAGCGCGTTGCGACAAACCTCGGTTTGCCAGCACCCAAAGCCGGCACTGTCGAAGTGCGCAAGACGTCGCTTGATCGCTCCCCAGCCCTGAGCCAGGCCAACCTGCTGCCGGCGGATATCAAAACCCGCAAAGTGGCGATTCTTGCAGCCAACGGTGTTGATGGCGCGGCGATTGATGCCATGAAGAAGGCGCTGCAAGCAGAAGGCGCGCATGCCAAATTGCTCGGCCCGACCTCCGCGCCCGTGAAAACGGCAGATGGCAAATCACTGCCGGTGGATGCATCGATGGAAGGATTGCCTTCGGTGGCGTTCGACGCGGTATTCGTACCGGGTGGCGCAGCGTCGATCAAAGCGTTGAGCGGCGATGGCGTGGCGCTGCATTACCTGCTCGAGGCGTACAAGCACCTGAAGGCCATTGCGCTGCATGGCGAGGCAAAGCAGTTGTTGGATGTGCTCAAGCTTGAGGTCGATGCGGGGCTTATCGTGGGCGCGGATGCCAAGTTGATCAAACCGTTCTTTGCCGCCATCGGTCAGCATCGGGTTTGGGATCGGGAGCCGAAGGCCAAGGCGATTCCGGCTTAAGTTTCTGCGTAGACAGGTAGGATGCCTTCGCGGGCATGCCCGCTCCTACAAGGATTAGGGCCGTTCGCTATTAGGTGAACGACGTGAATCCTGTGGGAGCGGGCTTGCCGGCGATGCTTTAAGGTTTACGCGGACTCAACACCATTTGTGCCGGAACGTTGCGCAGGACCTGCTTCTCAAGGTTCAGATCAAACCCGGAATCCAGTTTCTTCACCCGCTTGGTGAGCAGCGTCGTCAACCAAGGGAAATCCTCGGTGCGTGGCGCTTGAATGCTCACGTCGCACTGGTAATTCACCACATCAGCGGCAATCGCATCGAGTTGGCGGCGAAGCTTTGTCATATCGGCGAGGTTCAGCGCGATCGTTGTGCTTTCTGCCGTCGGATCGATCACTTTCGCCTGGGGCTTTGCTTCTGCAGCCATGAGGGCAGCTTCGGCTCTGTCCAACTCGGCCTTGCGAGCATTGACGATGGCGTTGTTGACGCCACCTGTCAGCGCCGGAGCCTTGGGCATCAGTGCGCGAGCCCGGGCCAGCGCCGTTGCGGCAGCATTGACATCACCTTTTTGCAGCACGATCTGGCTTCGACGCAGGTACGCTTCCGCCAATTGCCGCTGATACGGCACAAGGGATGGATCGTTCGGCGACTGTGCCTGTAAGGCAGCCAGTTGGTCTTCGGCAGTGGCCAGCTCGCTGCTGGCCAGGTTTTGTTCCAGCTGCGCGATGGCCGCAGCCCGTGCATCGGTCGCCTCAGTGGCGGCCGGCGGCGTGCTTTGGCAAGCGCCCAGTAGCAGCGAAAATGCGACAAGGAGCAGATAACGGGAGGCTAACAGCTTCATTCCTGCGACTCTCTATTTGCGCAAAAAACGAGCAAGTCTACACCCCTCTACGGGGCAGGACAAAACTCAGCAGAAACAGTGCGGCGGCCGTCACAACAATTGACGGGCCCGCCGGGGTGTCTTTGAACCATGACAACGCCAACCCGCCACAGACCGCGAGCATGCCCAGCAGGCTCGCGCCCAGTGCCATCTGCTCCGGAGACCTTGCGTGACGTTGTGCCGCAGCCGCCGGAATGATCAGCAACGAAGTGATCAACAACACACCGACAATCTTCATCGCCACCGCGATCACCACAGCAATCAGCAACATCAGGGTCAGGCGCAACGCCGCGACCGGCAAGCCTTCGACCGTGGCCAGTTCTTCATGCACCGTGATTGCCAGCAACGGCCTCCACAATGTCACCAGCAAGGCCAGAACGGCCGCGCTGCCACCGAGAATCCAGGACAAGTCCGTCGGACTGATCGCCAACAAGTCACCGAACAGGTAGGCCATCAGGTCGATCCGCACTTCGTGCATGAAGCTTAGTACGACCAGGCCCAAAGAGAGCGTGCTTGGCGCGAGAATGCCCAAAAGCGTGTCGGAAGCCAGTGGCTGACGCTGCTGCAAGGTCACCAGCAACACCGCCAGCAGCAGGCAGCCAACGGTCACGGCCACGGCCGGGCTGACGTCCAGCAGAAAGCCCAACGCCACACCCAGCAAGGCCGCGTGGGACAAGGTATCGCCGAAATAGGCCATGCGCCGCCAAACCACAAATGAGCCCAGAGGTCCCGCGACCAACGCCAAAGCCAGACCTGCAAGCAGGGCGTAAAGCAGAAAATCAGCCATGCTTGCAGCTATCTCCATGGACGTGGGTATGGACCGCCGGGGTCGCGGTGACCACCGAGCCATGCAGGTCATGGGCGTGGTCGTGATGGTGGTGATAAATCGCCAGGCTTTGCGCGTTCTTTCCGAACAACTCGACGAAAGCCGGATCGCCGCTCACCTGTTCCGGGTGCCCGGAGCAGCAGACATGGCGATTGAGGCAAACCACCTGGTCGGTAGTGCTCATCACCAGGTGCAAATCGTGGGAAACCATCAACACGCCACAACCGTGACGGTCGCGCAGGCGTGTGATCAAGCTGTAGAGCTCTGCCTGGCCGGCCACATCGACACCTTGCACAGGTTCGTCGAGCACCAGCAATTGCGGTTCACGCAACAATGCCCGAGCCAACAACACGCGCTGCATTTCGCCGCCGGAAACACTTTGCACCGGACTGTCGATCACCTGCTCGGCGCCGACTTCCTTGAGGGCCGACAGGGCCATGGCGCGATCCACGCCCGGTACCAGGCGCAAGAAGCGCAGCACCGAAAGCGGTAATGTCGGGTCGACGTGAAGTTTTTGCGGCATGTAACCGACGCGCAGCTTCGGCTTACGCCAGACGCTGCCGCTGTCGGGCCTCAACAGGCCGAGTACCGCCCGAACCAACGTGGTCTTACCCGCGCCGTTAGGGCCGATCAGCGTCACGATCTGCCCTGGCTCGACGCTCAGATCGATATTGTCCAACACGTTTTGCCCGGCAAAAGTGACGGCAACCTTTTCGAGGCGGATCAGCGTGTTGCTCATCAAGCCCCCTGACAACCCGAGCAGAGCCCGACCACTTCAACGGTCTGGCCTTCGACGATGAAACCAACCTCCTTCGCGCTGCCAATAATGGCGTCGCTGATGGACTTCTGTTCCAGCTCGATGGCGGCGTGGCATTCGCGGCAGATCAGGAACTGCCCTTGGTGGGCATGCTCCGGGTGATTGCAGCCGACGAAGGCGTTCAGTGACGAGATACGGTGCACGAGGCCGTTTTCCAGCAGGAAATCCAGCGCTCGGTACACAGTGGGCGGCGCGGCGCGGCGACCGTCCTGCTCGCTGAGCACCGCCAGGATGTCGTAGGCGCCCAGCGGTTTGTGGCTTTGCCACACCAGTTCCAGCACCCGCCGACGCAAGGCGGTCAGGCGCAGGCCTTGCCGCGCGCACAAAACGTCGGCCTCTGACAGAGCGCTATGCACGCAATGAGAGTGGTCGTGGGGACGGCTGGCAATCGGTGTTTTAGGCATGAGCGGCGACGAGTTTTGTGAGAGACGTTATTATGTTACCCGTTCTCGCCTCTTCGAGTGGTCATCGTGTCCCGAATTTTTTCCTTCTTTTTCGCCTTTTCCGCCAGTTTCCTGTTGATCGGCTCGGCGCATGCCGACGTCAAGGTCCTGACCAGCATCAAGCCGCTGCAGTTGATAGCCGCTGCGGTGCAGGACGGCGTGGCGATTCCGGAAGTGCTGTTGCCACCGGGGGCTTCGCCGCATAACTACGCACTGCGTCCTTCCGACGTACGGAAGGTGCAGTCGGTGGATCTGGTCTACTGGATCGGTCCGGACATGGAAGGTTTCCTGCCTCGTGTGCTCAATGGCCGCTCGCTGCCAAGCGTCGCCGTTCAGGATCTGCCGGGACTTAAACTTCGTCGATTCGCCGAAGATAGCCACTCACACGCCGAAGAAGCCGACGAGCATGACCACGATCACCGCCCCGGCAGCCTGGACGCGCATTTGTGGCTGTCGCCGGTCAACGCCCGGGTCATCGCGGCAAAAATGGCGACTGACCTGAGCGCGGCCGACCCGGCCAACGCGGCGCGCTATCAGAGCAATCTCAAGGCGTTCGATGAGCGTCTCGATGCGCTGGATATACGCCTGAAGAAACGTCTGGCCGCTGTCGAAGGCAAACCCTACTTCGTGTTCCACGAAGCGTTCGACTACTTCGAAGACGCTTATGGCCTCAAGCACACCGGCGTGTTCAGCGTTGCCGCCGAAGTGCAGCCTGGTGCCCAACACGTCGCAGCGATGCGTGCGCGGTTACAGGAAGTCGGAAAGACCTGTGTGTTCAGCGAGCCGCCACTGCGTCCACGCCTGGCGGAAACCCTGGTAGCCGGCCTGCCGGTGAAACTGGCTGAGCTGGACGCGCTGGGCGGGTACACCCCGGCGACCGCTCAGGGGTATGAGCAGGTGTTGGAGAAATTGGGGAATGATTTGGCGGGGTGCCTGGAGTCGCTTTAAACGTTATTCGGCTTCGCCTCAATCGCGGGCAAGCCCGCTCCCACAGGTTCGCGGTGATCCTTGTGGGAGCGGGCTTGCCCGCGATGCTTTTCAGAGGGCGAAGGGCAATGAAGTACTAACCTTCTGGCGCTGCGCCAAGCGCTGCTGAAACTCCATCGGATCGTGAATCAACACGTCCTGCCCGGCGAAAGATTCCGCGGCGATCAACCGTGACAACCAGAACCGCACACACGCCACGCGCAGCATGGTCGGCCACAGCTCAGCCTCGGCTGCCGTGAACGGTCGTAACGCGGCATAGGCCCCGAGCAACGCCCGCGCCCGCGGTCCGTCGATCAGCCCGTCTTCATCCGAACACCAGTCATTCAAAGCGATCGCAACGTCATAGAGCATCGGACCCGAACAGGCGTTGTAGAAGTCGATCAGGCCGGTCAGGTGCGTGCCTTCGAACATCGCGTTGTCGCGGAACAGATCCGCGTGGATGTTCGCCCGTGGCAACGCGAGAATTTTTGTCTTCTGCTCGGTGATTTCATCCAGTGCACGTTGCAGCAGATCGCTTTGCTCGGCATTCAGGTGCGAGAGGAACTGCGTGCCCTCCTCCAACATCCAGTCCAGGCCACGATCGGTCTTGCGCTTGATCATGTTGGCTTGGGTCGCCAAGTGCAGATGGCCGAGCAACTCGCCAACTTGAGCGCAATGCTGCGCATTGGCTTCCTTGATGTGTTTGCCGGCCAGGCGTGGCTGCAGCAGCGCGGGTTTGCCGGCCAGTTCGCGCAGGGCGACACCGTCGGTCGTTCGCAGCGCGTACGGCACTGGCAGGTCAGCCTCGTGCAGCACGTCGAGCAGTTCGATGAAGAACGGCATCTCCTGCACCGGACCACGCTCAACCAGGGTCAGGACAAATTCGCCCTGCTCCAGGCTGATAAAGAAATTGGTGTTTTCGCTACCGGCGGCAATCCCCTGGAAATCAAGCAGGCGGCCGAGCCCGTATGGGGCGAGAAAGGTTTCCAGCTCGGGCCGAGCCAGCGGGGTAAACACAGACATGTTTTAACTGCCAGTACGGGCGCCGCTGCTTGAGCCAGCGCCGATTGAAATTAAGAAACTACTTCCACTCAAAGATTTTCCACGACGGAATCAGCATATCCGGCTGATCCGAGCGGATGAAGTTTGCATCCGTACCGTCCGCGCGCACCAGAAAATATGGCGGCGCACCCTTCGGCGTGACCTTGATGGCGTACAGGAAACCGTTTTGGCGGTATTCCTGAATGACCTTGTCCCCTTCCGTATGGATAGTGACTTCCGGCTCAGCCTTTGACACATCGTCCGCCGCCATGACGGCAAGCGGAACAGTTGCAAACAAGCCAGCCAGCAACAGGCGATTTAGTGTGCGCATGATAACCTTGTCCCTTTGTCGTCAACGGTCCCGCTATTCTAGCGCCGGACCCGCCGAAAAGGTTGATCCTGCTCATGAGCCAAGCCCCCCTCGTCCTGGTGGACGGTTCTTCTTACCTGTACCGCGCCTTTCACGCCCTGCCACCGCTGACCACCTCCAGGGGTTTGCCGACCGGTGCGGTCAAAGGCGTGTTGAACATGCTCAAGAGTCTGCGCAAGCAGTACCCGGACAGTCCGTTCGCCGTGGTCTTCGACGCCAAGGGCGAGACCTTCCGCGACGAAATGTTCGCCGAGTACAAGGCCAATCGCCCGAGCATGCCCGATGACATGCGCGTGCAAATCGAGCCACTGCACCAAAGCGTGATCGCCCTGGGCTTCCCATTGCTGTGCGTCGAAGGCGTCGAAGCCGATGACGTGATCGGCACACTGGCCCGCAGCAGCGCGGCCGCTGACCGCCCAGTGGTCATCTCCACCGGCGACAAGGACATGGCCCAACTGGTCGACGGCCACATTACCTTGGTCAATACCATGACCGGTAGCGCGTTGGACGTTGAAGGCGTGAAGGAGAAATTCGGCGTCGCTCCCGAGCAGATCATCGATTATCTGGCATTGATGGGCGATTCTTCCGACAACATCCCCGGCGTTCCGGGCATCGGTCCAAAGACGGCTTCTGGCTTGTTGGTCGGCGTAAATGGCGGTCTGACCGAGCTATATGCAAATCTCGACATCGTTCCGACGCTGCCGATTCGCGGTGCCAAGACACTGCCGGCCAAGCTGGAAGAGCACAAGGAGATGGCGTTCCTCTCCTATCAACTGGCGACCATCAAGATCGACGTACCGCTGGACATCAGTCTCGACGATCTCCACATGGGCCAGCCGGATCACGACAAACTCGCCGAGCTCTACACACTGCTGGAATTCAAAAGCTGGTTTGAAGAAAACCAGCGCGATGCCAAGCGTTCCGGTCAGGAAGTCTCTGTTCCGGTGGCAGAAGAAGCCGCAGTCGACACCGAGCTCAAGTACACGACGATCCTCACCCAGGCCGATTTCGATCTGTGGCTGAAGAAACTCAACGACGCCAAACTGATCGCCTTCGACACCGAAACCACCGGCATCGATGCGCAGCAGGCGCAACTGGTGGGCCTGTCTTTCGCTGTACAAGCCAACGAAGCGGCCTACATTCCGCTGACCCATTCCTACATGGGCGTGCCGGATCAGCTGGATCGCGACACCGTGCTGCGGGCGCTGAAACCTATTCTGGAAGATCCGAGCAAACTCAAGGTCGGCCAGCACGCCAAGTTCGACATGAACATCCTGGCAAACTGCGCCATCGGCGGTGACCAAAGCTGTGGCATCACCGTGCAAGGCATTGCTTTCGACACCATGCTCGAATCCTACGTGCTGGACTCCACGGCCACCCGCCACGACATGGACAGCCTGGCGCTCAAGTACCTGAATCACACCACCACCAGCTTCCAGGACATTGCCGGCAAAGGTGCAAAGCAGCTGACCTTCGACCAGATTTCCCTGGAACTGGCCGGGCCTTACGCCGCAGAAGACGCCGACGTGACACTGCGCCTGCATCAAACCCTGCAGGACAAGCTCAATGCCATTCCGAGCCTGAGCAAAGTCCTGAGCGAAATCGAAATGCCGCTGGTGCCGGTGCTGGCTCGGATCGAACGCCAGGGCGCGCTGGTCGATGCCAACCTGCTGGGCATTCAAAGTGTTGAACTGGGCGACAAAATGGTCGCGCTCGAACGTGAGGCGTTTGCCATCGCCGGTGAGGAGTTCAACCTCGGCTCACCCAAGCAACTGGGCGTGATCCTGTACGAAAAGCTCGGCCTGCCGATCCTCAGCAAAACTGCCAAGGGGCAGGCATCCACCGCCGAAGCGGTGCTGGCTGAACTGGCCGAGCAGGATTACCCGCTGCCCAAAGTGCTGATGCAGTACCGCTCGATGAGCAAACTGAAAAGCACATACACCGATCGCCTGCCGGAACAGATCAACCCGCGCACCGGGCGGATTCACACCTCGTACCATCAGGCTGTCGCCGCGACCGGTCGTCTGTCGTCCAGCGATCCGAACCTGCAGAACATCCCGATCCGCACCGCCGAAGGCCGTCGCATCCGTCAGGCTTTTATTGCCCCCAAAGGCTACAAACTGCTGGCTGCGGACTACTCGCAAATCGAATTGCGCATCATGGCTCACCTGGCAAAAGATGAAGGGTTGCTCCATGCATTCCGCAATGATCTGGACGTGCACAAAGCCACGGCGGCCGAAGTCTTCGGTGTCGAACTGGCCGACGTCACCACCGATCAGCGTCGCAGCGCCAAGGCGATCAACTTCGGTTTGATCTACGGAATGAGTGCGTTTGGCCTCGCCAAGCAGATTGGGGTTGATCGCAAACAGTCACAGGCGTACATCGACCGTTATTTCGCCCGCTATCCGGGTGTTCTGGATTACATGGAGCGCACTCGCGCCCAGGCGGCCGAGCAAGGCTTCGTTGAAACCATTTTCGGACGTCGCTTGTACTTGCCGGAAATCAACGCGAAAAACCCGGCCCTGCGCAAAGGCGCCGAGCGCACGGCAATCAACGCCCCGATGCAAGGCACTGCGGCGGACATCATCAAGAAAGCCATGGTGGCTGTGGATAATTGGCTGACGACTTCAGGGCTGGACGCCAAAGTCATCCTGCAAGTGCACGATGAATTGGTGCTAGAGGTGCGTGAGGATTTGATCGACCAGGTTCGCGATGAAATACGCGTGCACATGAGCGACGCCGCGAAACTCGATGTACCGCTTCTGGTTGAAGTCGGCGTGGGCAACAACTGGGACGAGGCTCACTAAGCAGTCTAGTCCGGGGTTTTCTGCTGCGGCACAGTGCCGCGGCAGAACAACTGAGGGGGCTTATTTCGGAAAACGAGGGGGCTTATTTCAAATGGTTTCTGAAGCGCCGGAACTAAACCTGTGAACTGCCACTCAGAGTTACTGAATGGCTGGTGAAGCCCTTCGATGCTCCTATGTTGTGTTAAGTGTTGGCAGATATCTGGACCCCGCCCTAGCGGTCCGGAACTTGAACCCCGGAACTTCCCCCTCCCCATAAGAAGTCCGGGGTTTTTTTTGCTCGCGATTTATTGCTCGACAATCTCCGAGCCCTTGTCCGCGAGTTCCATCCAGCCTGCCAGTACAGTGTAGGCGTCTTCCAGGCCCATGCGTTTCGGTGCCGAAAACAACTGGATGCTGATCGCATCACCCCAGCCTTTGCGGATATCTGCCTGAACCTTGAGCAGCACGTTTTTCGCTGCGCCGTACGTCAGCTTGTCGGCTTTGGTCAGCAAAATGTGCATCGGCATGCCGGCGGCGACTGCCCAGTCGAGCATCAACAGGTCGAAATCAGTCATTGGATGGCGGATGTCCATCATCAAGATCAGACCTTTCAAACTCTCGCGACCACCCAGATAAGCTTCCAGGTGACGCTGCCAGTGCAGCTTCAACGGGATGGGTACTTTTGCGTAACCGTAGCCCGGCAGGTCGACCAGACGACGATCATCGTCTAGCTTGAAGAAGTTCAAGAGTTGCGTGCGACCCGGAGTTTTCGAGGTTCGCGCCAGACTGGCATGAGTCAGAGTGTTCAATGCGCTGGATTTACCGGCATTGGAACGCCCGGCGAATGCCACTTCAAAGCCTTCGTCATCAGGACATTGATCGACTTTGGCAGCGCTGAGCATGAAGGTGGACTGTTGGCACAGGCCGAGGATGGGGTTCTTGAGTTGCATGGGATTTCCGATGTGGGCGGCGCCGGGAATGGACGCGGCGAGCAGTGTCGTTTCCGTTTCAGTGACGCCAGTATATAATGCCGCAGATTTTGTGTGCGCTTTGTCCCAGCGTAGGATGAAGTTCACGAGAGCGAATGACCTTGATTGCGCATTAGAACGCAAAACGCTCTCAACCCTGAAAAGGTCGTTTTATGACGAAATGGCTGCTAGTTGCCGGTGTCTTGATGCCGCTTTACAGCGCTCAGGCTACACAGGATCCGGAAGCTGTGTACAACCGTGTTTGTGGTGCCTGTCATTCCGGCCAACTACCCATGGCCCCCCAAAAGGGCGATCAGGAAGCTTGGACGCCGAGGTTGGCGAAAGGTATGGAGACGCTGGTGCAACACGTGACCCAGGGTTTCAAGGCGATGCCGCCGCGTGGTTTGTGCATGGACTGCAGTGCCGAGGATTACCAGGCCATCATCCACTGGATGAGCGAGTGATCCCGGTCCATAACTCTTTAACCCTTAGCCGTAGTTGGATTAGCTGATGAACAAATTGATCGTGAGTCTGCTGTTGACCGTGGGGATCTCCGGCATTGCCCATGCTGCAGGTGATGCAACTGCTGGTCAGGCGAAAGCCGCAGTATGTGGCGCCTGTCATGGCCCGGATGGCAATAGCATGGCGCCTAACTTTCCGAAACTGGCAGGCCAGGGCGAGCGTTATCTGAACAAGCAGCTGCACGACATCAAGTCCGGCAAACGCACGGTACTGGAAATGACCGGCTTGCTGACCAACCTGAGCGATCAGGACCTGGCCGATATCGCCGCCTACTTCTCCAGCCAGAAAGGCAGCGTTGGCGCCGCCGACCCTAAAGTCGTGGCTCGCGGTGAAGCATTGTTCCGCGGTGGTGACCTGGCCAAGGGCCTGCCCGCCTGCACCGGTTGCCACTCGCCCAATGGCGCAGGCAACCCGGCAGCTGGCTTCCCACACCTGGGCGGCCAACACGCTCAATACGTTGCCAAGCAACTGACCGAGTTCCGCAAGGAAGAAGGCGGCCGCACCAACGATGGCGACACCAAAACCATGCAGACCATTGCCAAGCGGCTGAGCGACGAAGACATCGCAGCAGTGTCCAGCTACATTCAGGGCCTGCACTAAGACCGGCGAATGGGGCGTCGCGCAGGGTGTACATCTCCTGCAACGTTAACGCTCTATTAATCCGTCGCAGCAAGTATAAAAAGGGTGGCTTAGGCCGCCCTTTTTTGTGGCCGCTGCCGTTACACTACAGAACTCACGCCCGCCATGACCTGTCTGAAAACAGGTCGCGCGAAGCGACCAAAATTGTCCAGGAGTAAAGCATGCGTAATCTGATCATCAGCGCCGCACTCGTCGCTGCCAGCCTGTTCGGCATGACTGCACAAGCTGCCGAAGCACCCGCCGCCCCTTATGTCGAACTGAGCAATCCGGTTCCGGTCGCCGTGCCTGGCAAAATCGAAGTCGTGGAGCTGTTCTGGTACGGCTGCCCGCACTGCTACGCTTTTGAACCGGTGATCAATCCTTGGGTCGAGAAGCTGCCTTCGGATGTAAACTTTGTCCGTATTCCGGCGATGTTCGGCGGCCCTTGGGATGCACACGGCCAGATGTTCCTGACCCTTGAAGCCATGGGCGTCGAGAGCAAGGTTCACGCCGCGGTGTTCAACGCGATTCAGAAAGAACACAAAAAGCTGACCGATAAAGCCGACATGGCCGACTTCCTCGCCACTCAAGGCGTAGACAAGGACAAGTTCCTGGCGACGTTCGACTCCTTCGCCATCAAGGGCAAGATCGTCCAGGCGCGTGAACTGGCCAAGAAATATGAAATCTCCGGCGTTCCAACCATGATCGTCAACGGCAAGTATCGCTTCGACATAGGCTCTGCCGGCGGCGCCGAGCAAGCCCTGCAACTGGCCGATAAACTGGTCGACAAAGAGCGAGCGGCTAACAAGGCTGCCGCCAACTAAGCGCGGGGCCTGCCATGCGCCGCTGGGGTACTGAACGGGTCGTTGGCCTGCATGATCCGCAGGTCAACGAACATCATCTGGAATCGACGGGCTTGCCCGCAGACAGCCGTCTGCGCCTGCTCAGTTTCAATATCCAGGTCGGCATCAGTACCGAGCGTTATCGGCACTACCTGACCCGTGGCTGGCAACATCTGTTGCCACACACCGGGCGTGCCGACAACCTGCAAAAGATCGGCAATCTGTTGGGCGACTTCGATCTGGTTGCCCTGCAGGAAGCTGATGGCGGCAGCCTGCGATCGGGTTACGTCAATCAGGTTGAACACCTGGCGCAACTTGGCGCCTTCCCCTACTGGTATCAGCAACTCAACCGCAATCTCGGCCGCCTCGGCCAGCACAGCAATGGCGTGCTGAGCCGACTGCGCCCGTGGGCGATTGAGGATCATCCACTGCCGGGCCCCAAAGGGCGCGGAGCCATCCTGGTGCGCTTCGGCGAGGGTCCGGAGGCGTTGGTGGTGGTGATGATGCACCTTGCTCTCGGCGCTCGGGTGCGCACGATGCAACTGGCTTACATTCGCGAGTTGATCGGCGGCTACAAACACCAGGTGCTGATGGGCGACATGAACACCCACGCCAGTGACTTGCTGCAAAACTCCCCGTTGCGTGACCTCGGCCTGCTCGCGCCACAACTGGAAGCGACCTTCCCCAGTTGGCGTCCGCAGCGCTGCCTGGACCATATTCTGCTCAGCCCCACCCTGACCCTTGAAAAGGTCGAGGTGCTGGCACAACCGATTTCAGACCACCTGCCCGTCGCGGTAGAGATTCGTCTGCCGGGTTCGCTCACGGCCGATGCATTGCCCGCGTTGAGTCCTGCCCCTCGCGGATCCCTTGAATGAGCGACGAAACAGAGCGTTGGAAAGAGAAATACCTCAAAAGCATTGAACAACAGGAAAAGCTCGAACGCCGATGGAACGCCAGGCTCGACCTGCTGCGCCGTGGCCTGGTGCGCAGCACGCTTGCCGCGGAAGGCACCGATCGCGCCGTTGATCAATGCATGAAGGAAATGCGCGAAGTCGTGCGCACCGATGATATGGACGCCGGCCTGGCCGCCCTGTTGCCACGGCTCGAAAAAGCGGTGCTCGACTCAGAACAGCGCCGGGAAACCCGGGTCAATCAGACCAGCGCCGCACTGACTGCACTGGTGGCCCAGCTGCAAACACTGCCGCTGCCGCGTGAAGTCAGCCGACCGCTCAAGAATTTTGCCAAACAACTGGATGGCCGGGTCAGTCAGGCAAGGGAAATTCCGTTGCTGCTCAGCGAGCTGAGTGGCCTGCAAGGCAACGCCTTGCGCCAACTGGATAACCCGACAGAGCCTGATCGTCCTGGTTTTTTGCAGAGGCTGTTCGGTAACCGGGAAGGGAATGAGGCCACGTCGGTTGCCGTCGCTACCGTGCAAGCGCCTGCCCAGCAGACCGTTGAACCGACAAACCCACCGGCTGCCGAGAGTCAACCGGTAACAGTCAATCCCGCGCCCACGATCGAGCCGCCTCCAGTCGCGCCGTCACCGGAACACGACGCCCAACTTGTCGCTGCAACCCCTGAGCCCTTGGTAATACAGGCCGCTCCCAATGAGGTTACCGCTCCCGACGTCGTGCCGTTTGTCCCGCCAGTCCTTGCCCCCGCGCCTGAATGTGCGCAGCCGGTAGAGCCACAGGAGCCGAGCGATTTTGAACAACTGGAAGAGCCAGCACAGCCAGTCATCGCACCCGCCGCGCAAGTTCCACAGGCAATCAATCCTGACGAATTGAACTCGGCATTGGCGAGCGACAATGCGCAGGAACCTGAGTCAGGTGACGTTGTTTATGCCTTGCCGGACTCACCCGAGCCTTCCTACAGTTCTGTAGCCAAGCATATTGAAGACACGCTGTTGGGCCTCCTTGACGACCTGACGCTGCCTGAACGCCATCGGCCGCAAGCCGAAGCGATGCGCGACCGCCTGCAAAACGGCTTGAATTGGTACGAGTTGATCCCGATCCTCGACGATCTGGCGACATTGATGCTGGCCATCACCGACAGCGGCCAGCACGAATTCGAAGCTTACTTGCAGCACCTCAACGAACGACTGGAGTCATTCCAGAGCAACTTGCAGGCAGCCAGTGACGGCCATGCCGACAATCGATCTGCCGCGCGCGAAATGGACACGCAGATCCGCGAGCAGGTCGACGGTTTGCAAAGCAGCATGCAGGAAGCGGCAGATCTGGAGGACCTCAAGCACGTCCTTGAGAACCATCTCGAAGGCCTGCTGGGCACGATGGACCAACACCAAAAGCAGCGCGACGAGCGTGAACACGAAATCGCCGCACGCCTGCAAAGCTTGGCCGAGCGAGTGGCACACATGGAGCAGGAAGCGCTGGGCTACCGCGAGCACCTCGAAGAACAGCGCCAGAAAGCCCTGATCGATCCGCTCACCAGCCTGCCCAATCGAGCCGCCTGGAGTGAGCGACTGGAGCACGAGGTTCGCCATTGGCAGCAACACGGCAACACCTTGTTGCTGGCGATGCTGGACCTCGACCACTTCAAACGCATCAACGATAACTACGGGCACCTTGCGGGTGACAAAGTACTGAAAATCATCGCCAGCGTGCTGCGCAAACGCCTGCGGGGAACCGATTTCATTGCACGGTTCGGAGGTGAGGAGTTTGTCATGTTGATGCCTGGCACCTCATTGGTAGACGGCGCAAAGCTGCTTGAAACTTTTCGCGCCTCCATTGAAGCCTGTCCTTTTCACTTCAAGGGCGAGCGGGTGACCATCACGCTGTCCGTAGGTTTTACTGCATTGAAAACCGCGGAACACAGTGATCAAGCACTGAAAAGAGCTGATCAGGCGTTGTATCGCGCAAAGAATGGTGGCCGCAACCGGGTCGAACCAGGCTGACAGGCAATTGTTCCATTTTATTTAAAAAAACGCTTTTGCCCTCTGCACGCGAGGCAGTACGTTACACTGTTGCATTACTGCCTTGCGTGTATTGCCTACAACCATGAAATGTCTTGCTCTCATTGTGTCGCTGCTCCTGCTGGCCGGTTGCGCCAGCGGGCCGCGGATCGACACCAGTCACCCTTCAGCCAATTACGACAGTCGCATTCAGTTCGTGGTGGTGCATTACACCAACGCCTCGCTTGAGCGCTCGCTGCAGTTGCTGACCCATGGCGAGGTCAGCAGCCACTATCTGATCGGCGACGATAAAAGCGCCACCATCTATAAGCTGATGGATGAAAATCTGCGCGCCTGGCACGCCGGTGAAAGTGAATGGCAAGGCCGGACCTGGCTGAACTCCAGCTCCATCGGCATCGAGATCGTCAATCCGGGCTTCAAAGACACCCCGACCGGTCGCTTGTGGTATCCCTACAGCGAAGCTCAGGTTCAATCGTTGATCTTCCTGCTCAAGGACATCAGCAAACGTCACAACATCAACCCTGACGCCATCATCGGTCATAGCGACATTGCGCCGCTGCGCAAGCTCGACCCTGGCCCGCTATTCCCTTGGAAACGCCTGGCCGCCGAAGGCCTGGGTCTCTGGCCCAACGAGCAGGCGGTTGCACGCCAGCAAGCCCGGTATGAAGTCGAACTGCCAAGCATCAGCTGGTTTCAGTCACAGCTGGCTCACCTGGGTTACGCCACGCCGCAAACAGGTGAGCTGGATGTAGCGACACGCCATGTACTGGCCGCTTTCCAGATGCATTTCCGCCCCACCCGCTTCGACGGCACCCCGGACGCTCAAACCGCAGCGTTGCTACAGGTTTTGAATCAGACAAAATAATGACGCCCGCCCGACGGTCAGGGCTATTTCCAAATCAACAGCTATAACTCATTGGTAATTCTTCGGATATCCATGATGGCTGTAGCTCGAGAGACGCTTCGTAGTTGGTTCTATCGCCCCTGGTTCTTGGCGATACTGGCTGCTGCCTTCAGCGCGACGCTATTGATGGCCGGCAGCCTGTTCGTGGCAATGCATCAGGTCGAACAGAGCGAAAGCGAGGAAATGAACGCTCAGGGCGAGCGCTTCCTGGTCCGCCTGGAGCAGTTGTTCGGCCAGCTTCGAGAGAGCCTCGACGACCTGGAAGCCCAGCCGCTGCGAACGTGTGATACGGCGATGGTCGCGACCTTGCAACAAGTCAGTTTCAACTACCGCTTCGTTTACGAAGCCGCTTACATGGATGGTCCGCGAATCTGCTCAAACCGTCCTCGCCAGGAAGTGTTGTCGCTGACACGACCACCGGACATCAGGGGCCCTACCTACAGTTTCTGGTTGAACACCACGACCGAGCCCGATGAAAACCGTGCTGCGCTGATGCTCGGACGTGGCAACTTCCGTGTCGCGACGTCTCGCGGACATTTGACCGACATGGTCGATTTGTCCCCGGGCAGCAGCCTGCTGGTCGTGCTCGATCACGGTAACCGCGCGATTCCGGTTCTGGGTGTCGAGCAAGTCTGGCCACCCACGGAACCCTGGCCGCCAAAAAGCCAGGACGCACTGCAAGTGACACAAACCCGCTTGATTTACCGCATGCCCACCAACAACCCCGAATACCAATTAGTGCTGATCACCCCGCGCACGGGCATGCATGTGCCTGCCGTGTGGTGGTGGCTGCTGCCGGCCAGCCTGGCCTTGGGTGTCTTCGTTGGTTTCATGGTGTTTTTGCTGGTGCGACAGCGACAGTCGCTGGACGCCGAATTGAACGGCGCCATTCGCCGAGGCGAATTGCAGGTGTTGTATCAACCCATCTTCGATCTCAACAGTCGCAACTGTGTCGGCGCCGAAGCCTTGCTGCGCTGGCGAAGGCCGGACGGCACGCTGACCAGTCCCGACCTGTTCATCCCGATGGCCGAAAACACCGGCCAGATCCGTCAGATGACCGACTTCGTATTGCAGCGCTTGCTTGAACAACTGGGACAGTTGCTGCGCGCCAATCCACAGCTGTACATCTCCGTCAACCTGGCGGCTTGCGACGTCATGGTCCCGCGTATCGGTCAGGTGATGGCCCGCCTGCTGACCTTGCATCGGGTTGCGGCAAAGCAGATTGCTTTCGAGGTGACTGAACGCGGCTTGATCGATGTGGTGGTGGCCAGGGAAAACCTGCAAGCGCTGCGCGATGTCGGGCATCAGGTGCTGATCGATGACTTTGGCACGGGTTATTGCAGCCTCGCCTACCTGCAAACCCTGCCGGTGGACTGCCTGAAAATCGACAAGGCGTTTATCGATGCACTGGGCCATGACGCCGCCAGCAGCGGTGTAGCACCGCACATCATCCATATGGCGCAAGCCCTGCAACTCAAGGTGATCGCTGAGGGAATCGAGCATGAAGCCCAAGCGAAGTTTTTGAGCAGTGAAGGTGTGAGGTATGGTCAGGGTTGGCTTTTCGCCCATGCGCTGAGCGCCGTACAGTTCATTGAACTGATTACCCGCGGTCGCCGGCTGAGCGCCCGGCGTCTGGATGATGAAGCCTGAAGAGATGGCTGCGGCTTATACCGCCAGCGCCATGTAGAACTGGGTCCCCTGCCCCGGCCGCGAATAGACACCCATTCGGCCGCCATGCAACTGCACGATTTCCTTGCAGAGGGCCAAGCCAAGCCCCGCGCCACCCTTCTTGCGGCCGACCTGAACAAAGGGCTCGAAAATGCGCCCCTGCTGGCCGTACGCTATGCCTTCACCGTTATCTTCTACGCTGATAATCACCCGTTCCCCATGACGTCGGGCCTGCAAACGTATCAACCCACCCTCGGCGGTGTGGCGCAAGGCGTTATCAATGAGGTTATCAAGAACCCGGTCCAGTTGCCCCTGGTCGGCCTGCAACCTGGGTAGCGGCCCCTGAACCTCCACCAGCAATTCAATGCCCTTGAACGCCGCAGCCCCGGTAAAACGGCCCCGGGCCTGCTCAAGCAAATCCTCGATGGCACAAGGTGCCAGCGTGAGCTTCTGCAATCCGTTCTGGTAACGTGAGAAATTCAGCAGGTCGTTGATCAGCTGCATCAAACGCTGCATTTCTTCGTTCACGGTGTCCAGCAGATCAGCTTCGCGCGAATCCTCAGGAAACTTCGCCCGTTCGCGGAACAAGCCGAACGCCATGTGCATGCCGGTCACCGGGGTGCGCAGCTCATGGGAGGCCCGCAGGACAAACTCACTGCGCACCCGTTCGAATGCGCGCTGCTCGGTGACGTCATGCAACACCATTACAGCGCCAAGAATGTGACCCTGTGTATGACTGACCGGCGTCAGGCTATAGGTCAGCAACCTCGATTCGCCATCCACCTCAACGCTCAGGTCTTCCGGTGCCCGCTCGAGCGTCCCGCCGCGTAGCACCAGCTGCAGTTGTTCATCGAGTTCGGGCCGTTCAAGTGCCGCCCCCAGCCCTTGGCCGAGACGATCGGTGTCCCAGCCCAACTGGCGTTGCGCCACTGGGTTGAGGTGCTCGAGATGACCATCGCGATCGATCATCAGCAATCCGTCGTCAATGCTGTCGAGTACGGCCTGCAATCGTTGCTGACCGGCAAGCAGCTCGTCGACATTCATCGCCTGGTGCTCGCGCAACGCCTCGGCCATGATGCCGAAACGCTTGGTCAGCTGGTTCATCTCCACGGCGGAGGACACCGGCAGGGTCACTTCGAAATTGCCTTGGCCGATGTTATCCGCAGCCTGCACCAAAGCTTCGATCGGAGCGCCAAAACGCCTGGCGATGGCATGGGCGGTAACGAACCCGATGATCAAGACCGCCAATCCCACCAATCCCAGCAAACCGGCGATCAGCAGCGCCCGCTCACGGGCCTTGCGTTCGGTGTCATTGATGTTATCCAGCGCGCGCTTGTGTTCGGTGATCAGGCCGTTGCGCAGTGCGTTGAATTTTTCAGTGAGCGCTTCTTTGCCACTTAATACCTGTGTCGGTTCACGTGCCTGGCTGTAGGCCTGAAGAAAGTCGAGGTAATCAGCCTTGGCCTGCTTGAATCCGTACAAGTCGTTGTTGCCCTCTTGTTCATGGGCGATGCCTTCGTCCAACAACTGGAGGTAATGCTGGCGGGTCGACTCAAACGCTTCAGGGTTGGGCGTTTCATTGACCATGACCATGAGCTGATCGCCCAGGGTCTGACGCAATTTCAGCCCCAGATCCAGCGTGACAAAGTTTTCGCGAACCATTGCTTCCTGAGTCGCGGCCATCTGCATCACGCTCACCAGCCCGAGCAAGAGCCCGAGCAACGCCACCGTGATCAGCGCCGAAATACTCAGGAACAGCCGGGTTCGCAGCTTCATCGCCAGTTTCATCGGACAGCGCTCACAGGTTGTACTGCTTGCGCTTGCGATACAGGGTCGAAGCGTCGATGCCAAGGGTTTTGGCCGCCTGATCCAGCGTGTCGGCCGTGGCCAGCACGGCACCGATGTGGGCTTTCTCCAGCTCATCCAGACTCAACGCAGCACCGATGCGCGGCGCATTGTTGATCGGAGTCTCGGCCATGCCCAAGTGACTGATCTCGACCCGCTCCTGTGGACAAATGATGCTCGCCCGCTCCACCACGTTACGCAGCTCGCGAATGTTGCCGGGCCAGCGGTAACCCAGCAGTGCCTCACGGGCTTCATCGCTGAAGCCTCTCGCCGGTCGGGCATACTCCTTGACGAAGCGCGCAAGAAAGCGGTCAGCCAGGTTCAGAATGTCTTCCCTGCGCTCACGCAGCGGCGGCAGGTGCAGGGTAATGACGTTCAGGCGATAGAGCAGGTCTTCACGAAAACGACCGTCGCGCACCATGTCTTCCAGGTTCAGGTTGGTCGCCGCAAGAATTCGCACATCGGCGCGGCGCGTCACTGGGTCGCCCACACGCTCGTATTCTTTATCCTGGATGAAACGGAGCAATTTTGGTTGCAACGTTAGAGGAAAATCGCCGATTTCGTCGAGAAACAGCGTGCCTCCATCCGCTTGATTGACTCGTCCCAAGGTGCTTTCACTGGCACCCGTAAACGCGCCACGGCTGTGGCCGAAGAGTTCGCTTTCCATCAATTCCGCCGTCAGCGACGGGCAGTTGATAGTCACGCAAGACTTCTTCTGGCGCTTGCTCCAACCGTGAATGGCTTGCGACAGCTCACCTTTACCGGTGCCGGACTCGCCAAGGATCAGGATGTTGGCGTCAGTGCCGGCCACCTGGCGTGCGGTCTCGAGCACGACTTTCATGGCCGGGCTGTGTGAATCCAAGCCGTCCTTGGATTTACGCACTTCGCCTTCAAGGGCTTCAAGGCGCGCGGAGAGTTGGCGCACTTCCAGCTGCTTGGCCGTGGCCAGGCGCAATTGGTCGGGGCTGCAGGGTTTGACGAGGTAGTCGGCGGCACCAGCCTGAATAGCATCGACTGCAGTGTCTACGGCGGAGTGAGCGGTGACGATGACGACTCGCATCCAGGGTGCCTGGATACGCATCTGGGCCAGAACATCCAGGCCATTGTCTTCGCCCAGGCGCAGATCGAGAAAGCACAGATCGAACACCTGGCGCTGCAACAAGGCGTCGGCCTGTGCTGCGCTGTTCGCGGTGGCGACGCTATAGCCTTCATCTTCGAGGCAATAACGGAAGGTTCGCAGAATGGCGGATTCATCATCCACCAGCAGAATGCGGCCTTGATGCTCAGTGGCTGATTCCATGTTCCTGCGCTCCATTTAATGAATGATCTTGGTTAGTCCCGGAAAAATCGGGCAAGTTGCATGGTTTATTCTGATCCATTCCAACCCTGGCAGGGTAGCTCTCTACCAATCTGTTAGCTAATGGTCTGATTTATCTGGTTTTTTACTCAAATATCGCTTTTAAGGCGATTACCCACGTCCTTTTCTGACATCTGCGCCCTCCTCGCAATTCAAAAATTCTCAAAGTTCCCTCGATGCGATCGTGCAATACGCACGACCTTGCGCAGGACATCGTGCAGGATGCGTCCTGCGTGCTTTTCACTAACAACCTAACTACTTGATTTTAAACGATTTAATTCTACGAAAAAGCTGGCATGCAGGCTGCAATAGATAGGGTAAGCAGGGCATAAATAATCGACGCCCACTAGCAGATCACCACCAGAGTGGGAGGAGCTTCAGGATGAATCGTCAACGTGCCGCCCAATTGCGTATCTCGCCATTGCATATCCAGCAAGGCCTGTTTGCCCTTCTGGCCCTGTTGATCACGCTGATCGCAGGCCAACAGTTCCTTCTTTGGGAACAGAGCCAGCAGCCAGAGGCGCCGCACGCATCGATTCACCCGGCAACCCAGACTCATTTCAGAGCCGTCAGCAGTAACCAGGCTGACCTCGCTCCAATGCGAATGATGGACGTCGACCAGGCTCAGCCTGCGGATCAGATGCCACGTCAGGAACATTGGGTGTTCTAGGCAAACGAACTTGGCGTGATCGATGCGCCGGGAAAAGCACCACACGCACTACCTCTAATATAGAAGCGTAAGGAGAATCACCATGTTGAGCTGGGCAATTACATTCTTGATCATTGCCATCATTGCTGCGGTACTGGGCTTCGGTGGTATCGCGGGCACCGCCACGGGTATCGCCAAGATTCTCTTTGTCGTGTTCCTGGTGATGTTTATTGCTTCGTTCTTCTTTGGCCGTCGCGGTCGAGGTTGAAGATGAGCGTCACGTTTAAGACATTGGCAGCCGCCCTGCTTCTGGGCGGTAGTGCCATGGCAATCGCTGCCAATGATGGGCAGTCGCGGGTCAACGAGTTGCTGAGCGCAGACCCGCAGTACCGTGAAACCTGGACAAAAGTCGTTAAAAAGGAACAACGACTGCCGGAATGGGTGATGAACCTGTCTGGCGATGCCGAGCAAATGAATGCTGTTGAAGAAGATCACGACAAGTATCTGGTCGGGCCACTGTGCGAAACAAAGTCGACGTGCCGGACTAAACGCCTGATCGTGGCATTCAGTTTCGACAAAAAGGACGCCTACGCCATGCTGATCGAAGTGCCCGCAGGGCTGCCAGCCGACAAGTCGCCAACGCGACATGCCGACTACCGCTTCCTCGGCAAACCCGATCAAGGTATGCAGGATTTGTTGATGGAACAGCTCAAGAAAGATCCAAACTGGTACTGAGTTCGAAACACGGGAGAGGCGGCACCGCTTCTTCCCTATGCGCTACCCGAGGAAGGTAGTCGCATGACCAAGGGGTCGGGACGTTCTGACTGTTACAGGGTCGGAGTGACCTACGGGCACACGGAGTGTCTGCGCAAGGGCCGGGTCAGGAATAGCTGCGACGCAAGTTCGCCGATCCAGTGTGATTTGACGAGCTTGCGTAGAGCTTTTGCATGAAAAGTATCGTCCTAGAGCGTTCTGCTCATTCCCGGCGCTTAACGAATTCGACTCTTCGCAAAACCGTTGCGCGGTGTTTCTTTCGTGACCGTATATCGAGAAAGATCTGCTTTGCGAACGAAGTGTTTTCGCTTTGAAACGTAGGCTTTTTCCTAAGTTTTGCCCTATTCCCCCCCGCTCAAAAAATGACCAACCTCCCCTGTAATGGCCGGTTCACGGCACTTATGCCTGCCGAAATGTCGTATTCGAACCGGTTGGGACGCGAGTTTCAATTGAAAAAGCTCATGCCGATTCGGCATAGGGTAGGCGTTTACGGCATTAGACGTCGCAGCCTTGCATCGGAATAGTTGCGCCTTTTTTCGCCTGCCAGAGAGCCATACAACTCGCTCCGGGGCACCTTATACGGGGGCAGAGGCATACGACTTTTTCGCCACAAGCGTTCCAGTTCCTGCATCTGCCTGAGTCAAACGCAAGTAAGGGTAAAGATATGAAGAAGGCAAAGCTTAGCCTCGCCTGGCAGATCCTCATCGGTCTGGTATTGGGGATTGCAATCGGTGCGCTGCTCAACCATTTCAGTGCCGAAAAAGCCTGGTGGATCAGCAACGTCCTGCAACCGGCAGGCGATATCTTTATCCGTCTGATCAAGATGATCGTTATCCCGATCGTCATTTCCTCGCTGATCGTCGGCATCGCAGGCGTTGGTGACGCGAAGAAGCTTGGACGTATCGGTCTGAAGACCATCGTTTACTTCGAAATCGTCACCACCATCGCCATCGTGGTCGGTCTGGTGCTGGCCAACGTGTTCCATCCGGGCACCGGCATCGACATGAGCACTTTGGGTACGGTGGATATTTCCAAGTACCAGGCAACTGCTGCCGAGGTTCAGCACGAACACGCGTTCGTCGAAACCATCCTCAATCTGATCCCGTCGAACATCTTCGCGGCCATGTCCCGCGGCGAGATGCTGCCGATCATCTTCTTCTCCGTATTGTTCGGTCTCGGCTTGTCGAGCCTGCAGTCGGACCTGCGTGAACCGCTGGTGAAGATGTTCCAGGGCGTCTCGGAAAGCATGTTCAAAGTCACCCACATGATCATGAACTACGCCCCGATCGGCGTTTTCGCACTGATCGCGGTGACCGTGGCCAACTTCGGTTTCGCCTCCCTGCTGCCGCTCGCCAAACTGGTGATCCTGGTTTACGTCGCCATCGCCTTCTTCGCCTTCGTGGTGCTGGGCCTGATCGCCAAGGTTTTCGGCTTCTCGGTGCTCAAGCTGATGCGCATCTTCAAGGATGAGCTGGTGCTGGCTTACTCCACCGCCAGTTCCGAAACCGTGCTGCCGCGCGTGATCGAGAAAATGGAAGCCTACGGCGCACCGAAAGCCATTTGCAGCTTCGTGGTGCCAACCGGTTACTCGTTCAACCTTGACGGTTCGACCCTGTACCAGAGCATCGCGGCCATCTTCATTGCTCAGCTCTACGGCATCGATCTATCGATCAGCCAGCAACTGCTGCTGGTGCTGACCCTGATGGTCACCTCCAAAGGCATCGCCGGTGTACCGGGCGTATCCTTCGTGGTGTTGCTGGCCACCTTGGGCAGCGTCGGCATCCCGCTCGAAGGCCTGGCGTTCATCGCCGGTGTCGACCGCATCATGGACATGGCCCGTACCGCACTGAACGTGATCGGCAACGCCTTGGCCGTGCTGGTCATCTCCCGTTGGGAAGGCATGTACGACGATGCCAAGGGCCAGCGCTACTGGAACTCCCTGCCGCACTGGCGCAGCAAGGAAAAGCTGCCGGCAGGCGAAGCGTCCAGCAACTAACGCATAACCTGCGCAGATGGGCTTTTCTGTGGGAGCGAGCTTGCTCGCGATAGCGGTGGATCAGTCGACATTAATGTTGCCTGTGAGTCAGTCATCGCGAGCAAGCTCGCTCCCACAGTGAATTGAGGCCAGCCCATAGCATTGGGTGCAACAAGGTCCAATGCGGTACCAAACAAACCCCGGAGAAATCCGGGGTTTGTCGTTTCTGCACACCCCGCTATCATTCGCCGCATCTTCCGGGGGATTTGACTGATGCTTAATGGCCTTTGGCTTGGCTTCTTCATCGTGGCTGCCATTTCGGCGCTGGCGCAATGGCTGATTGGCGGAAACGCCGGGATCTTCGCGGCGATGGTGGAAAGCATCTTCGCCATGGCCAAGTTGTCTGTCGAAGTCATGGTCCTGCTGTTCGGCACACTGACGCTCTGGCTAGGCTTTCTGCGAATTGCCGAAAAGGCCGGCATCGTCGAATGGCTGGCCAAAGCGCTCGGCCCATTGTTCCTGCGTCTGATGCCGGAGGTCCCGCCCGGTCACCCAGCCATCGGCCTGATCACGCTGAACTTTGCCGCCAACGGCCTGGGCCTGGACAACGCCGCCACACCGATTGGCCTAAAAGCCATGAAAGCGCTGCAAGAGCTCAATCCCAGCGACACGATTGCGAGCAACGCTCAGATCCTCTTTTTGGTGCTCAACGCCTCTTCGCTGACCCTGCTGCCAGTGACGATCTTCATGTATCGCGCCCAGCAAGGCGCGCCCGATCCGACGCTGGTGTTTCTGCCCATCCTGCTGGCCACCAGTTGCTCGACCATCGTGGGCTTTTTGTCGGTAGCGTTCATGCAACGCCTGCGCATCTGGGACCCGGTGGTGCTCGCCTATCTGATTCCGGGTGCCTTGGCCCTTGGTGCCTTCATGGCGCTGCTGGCGACCCTCTCGGCGAGCGCTCTGGCGGGATTGTCATCCATCCTCGGCAACCTGACGCTGTTTGGCTTGATCATGCTGTTCCTGGTGATCGGCGCGCTGCGCAAGGTGAAGGTGTACGAAGCGTTCGTCGAAGGGGCAAAAGAAGGCTTCGACGTGGCCAAGAATCTATTGCCGTACCTGGTGGCGATGCTGTGCGCGGTCGGCGTGCTGCGAGCCTCCGGGGCGCTGGACTTTGGCCTGGACGGTATCCGTCATCTGGTGGCATGGGCTGGTTGGGACACGCGCTTCGTCGACGCACTGCCAACGGCGATGGTCAAACCGTTCTCCGGCAGCGCCGCTCGGGCAATGCTGATCGAAACCATGAAGACATCGGGTGTAGACAGCTTCCCTGCGTTGGTCGCGGCGACAGTGCAGGGCAGTACGGAAACGACGTTCTATGTCCTGGCGGTGTACTTTGGCGCGGTGGGAATTCAGCGCGCGCGGCACGCGGTCGGGTGTGCGCTGCTGGCGGAGCTTGCCGGCGTACTGGGTGCTATCGGCGTTTGCTACTGGTTCTTCGGTTAACCGAAATTCCCAGTGGGAGCGGGCTTGCCCGCGATGGCGTCGTATCAGGCGACGATGATGTCGACTGATAGTCCGCTATTGCGGGCAAGCCCGCTCCCACATGGGGTTCTGTGGTGGATTCAGGGCTTTGGCGGCGGCGCGACTTTCTGGCCTTGCTCAACCGCCCAACTCACCACCTGCGCCGTCAGCTGATCACTGGCCTGGCCAAATCCCGCCACCACCGCCGGTACCTGCACATCGCTCAACGGTTGGCGCACTTCGAAGCGACGGCTGGCGAGGATCCGCTGGTCATACCCGCGCACCAGCAACGCATCCAGACGCACGACCACACTGGCCGCCGTGCCTTGATACTCCGTCTGGAAGGCCTGCAGATTGCCGCCCAATTCCAGATCAGCCTGGAAGTTGCTGTCATCGGTGCTCAACAACGGCACCCGACCATCACGCTGGAAACCATCGAGCAGGCGATTGCGCAACAGGACCGGCGCCGGATCGCTCCAGCGTGACGCCTTGTAGCTGCTGAGCAGGTCGCCCTGAGGGATAACCGCGATGTTCGGGCTGTTCAAGGCCTGGCTGGCCTGTGGCTTGGCCAGGCGCAGCGACCAGCGTAGCGGCGCGCCGTGGCTGGCCGCTGCGCTGCCCTGGGACGCGGGCAAGCGATAGACATCGGACGGCTCGGACTTTGGCAGGATCGAACAGGAGCTGACCCAGGTGAAGCTGGCGAGGAGGGCGAGGTGCGCAAACTTCATGGCGTGAATTCCTTGTTCTTGTCATCACCCAGCAGATAACCGCTAGGGTTGGCTTGCAGGCGTTGGGAGATGGCCCGCAATGCCGTCAGGGTATCGCGCAGTTCACGCACCGCTGGCGCCAGGCCATTGAGGCCCTGCATCCCGCTGTTGAGCGAATCCTGATTGGTCGTGAGGAGGGTGTTGATGGTCGCGCTGCTTTGCTCCAGCGATTTCATCGCCTGCTCGGCGCTGCCGAACATCTGCTTGCCTTGATCATTGAGCAGGCCATTGGCGTTGCGCATCAGCGCTGACGTCTGTTCGAGCATGCCACCGGCTTGCTTGCCGACCGACGCCAGTTGCTGCATCGCCTGACGAATATCACCGCGTTGATCGGCGATGGTGCCGGTGGTTTGCTCCAGATGCTCAAGCGTCTTGCTGACACGCTCGACGTTGTCAGGAGAAAACATCTGATTGGCGTTATGCATCAGCGCGCTCACGCCTGCCATCAAGTCATTGCTGTCGTTCATCAAGCGCGCGATGGGCGAGGGCGACGCCACAATCGTTGGCAAATGACCGTCCTTGCCCCTCAGCGTCGGGCTTTGCGGCGTGCCACCGCTGAGCTGGATGATCGACGTCCCCGTGATCCCGGTCAGCGCCAACTTGGCCTGGGTGTCCTCCTTGATCGGCGTATCACCCCCCAGGCGAATCCGCGCCAGCACCCGACGCGGGTCTTTCGGGTCCAGGCGCAACGTGACCACGTCGCCAACCTTGATCCCGCTGTACTGCACCGCACTGCCCTTGGACAGGCCGCTGACCGCCTCGTTGAAGACGATCTCGTAATCCTTGAACTCGGTATCGACGCTGGACTTGGCCAGCCACAGACCGAAGAGCAGGGCGCCTGCCACCACCAGCACGGTGAACAGGCCGATCAATACATGATGGGCTCGGGTTTCCATGTCAGACCTCTTTCAACTGTTGAGCGGCCGTCAGCGCCGCGCGGCCGCGAGGGCCATGGAAGTATTCGTGAATCCACGCGTCGTCGGTTTCCGACACCTTGTCGATGGCGTCCGCCACCAGCACTTTTTTCTGCGCCAGCACCGCCACACGGTCGGTGATGGTGTAGAGCGTGTCGAGGTCGTGGGTGACCAGAAACACGCTCAATCCCAAGGCATCACGCAGGGTCAGGATCAATTGATCGAACGCCGCAGCGCCAATCGGGTCGAGGCCGGCGGTAGGCTCGTCGAGAAACAGGATGTCCGGGTCCAGCGCCAGCGCCCGGGCCAGCGCCGCACGCTTGATCATGCCGCCGGACAGCGAAGCAGGGTACTTGTCGGCCGCCGACAGCGGCAGACCGGCCAATGCGAGCTTGACCGCCGCCAAATGCTCGGCGTCTTCACGGCTCAGACCGGCGTGTTCGATCAAGGGCAGGGCGACGTTTTCGGTCACGGTCAGCGAAGAGAACAGGGCGCCTTTCTGGAACAATACGCCGAAACGCCGTTCGACCAGTGAGCGCTCGTGTTCGGACAGGGTTGGCAGGTTCTTGCCAAAGACTTTCACCACCCCCTCACTGGGCTGACGCAAGCCGACGATACTGCGCAGCAACACCGATTTGCCGCTGCCGGAACCGCCGACCACGGCGAGGATTTCACCCTTGTACAAATCGAGGTCAAGGTTTTCGTGCACGCTCTGGCTGCCAAAGCGATTGCACAGGCCACGGACTTCGATCACCGCCTCGGAAGGCGCGCGCGGTTGTCGACTCACCAGCCCATCTCCATGAAAAACAATGCGGCCACGGCGTCGAGCACGATCACCACGAAAATCGACTGCACCACGCTCGACGTGGTGTGCGCACCGACAGATTCAGCACTGCCGCTGACTTTGAAGCCTTCAAGACAACCAATCGAGGCAATCAGGAAGGCGAAGATCGGCGCTTTGACGATCCCCACCAGAAAGTGCTGAACGCCAATGTCCGATTGCAGCAGCGAAAGGAACATCGCCGGCGAGATATCCAGCGACACGGCGCACACCACACCGCCACCGACAATGCCTGAGAGCATCGCCAGAAAAGTCAGCATCGGTAGCGAAAACAGCAAGGCCAATACGCGCGGCACCACCAGCAACTCCACTGGGTCGAGACCCAGCGTGCGGATGGCGTCGATTTCTTCATTGGCTTTCATCGAGCCGATCTGCGCAGTGAACGCACTGGCGGTGCGCCCGGCCATCAGGATCGCGGTCAGCAATACACCGAATTCGCGCAGGAAGGAGAAGGCCACGAGGTCCACGGTGAAAATGCTGGCGCCGAAACTGGCCAACACCGTAGCCCCAAGAAACGCCACCACGGCGCCGACCAGAAAGGTCAACAGGGCAACGATGGGCGCGGCGTCGAGGCCGGTCTGTTCGATGTGCGCGACCATCGGCGTGATACGCCAGCGCGCGGGGCGAAACAGATTGCGCGCGATGGTTTCAAGAATCAGGCCGACGAAACCCAGCAGTTGCAGGGTGTCCTGCCAGACCGCATCGACGGCGCGACCAATGCGTGTCAGCAGTTGAATGCCGACGCTGATTTCCGGTTCCTTGAGCGGCACGCAGAAATCGGTGAGCGAGCAATAAACCGTCTGCAACAAGGCACGGTCGGCAGAGGAAAGCGTGCAATCGGGATGCTCGGCGGACCGGCCCAGGCGCTCGGAGCCGAGTAATTCCACCAGCAGCGATGCCCCGGCAGTGTCGAGGGCGCCGAGGCCGTTGAGGTCGATGTGCGTGCTGTCGTCGTACTGGCCACGGAGCTTTTCGCTCAGTTGCTTGAGATCGGCGTAATGGGCGAGCGTCCAGTCACCCGTAACCCGCAGTTGAGCAGGGGTGTGAGAGGCGTCTAGTCGGGCATTGCCGGCCACTGTGCTACTGGTCATAAGCTCCGTGCTTGTTCGGCTGATACGCAGGTCTACGTAATAGCACGAACCGGATTAGTTTTCTTTGATCGGTGTGCTGTCCGTGATCTCGAAGCGCAGCACCCCGATCAACTGGCCGTCTTCGGTCAGCACCCGAACCTGCCATTTACCCGCCGGGTTGCCAGGGAAGTTCTGCTTGTGGGTCCAGGCCCGATAGCCTTCCTTTCGCCCGCCGTGGATGTCCAGGGCGATGCGGTCGACCTCTTTGCCGTTGAACATCCACACGTGATAAATCCGTTCATCCAGACCGCGTGGAGCGTTGATCGCGGTGTAGGCGTACAGGCCATCTCCGCGGGTCTGCTCGGCGCTGACCTCATCAAGGCTCTTGCCTGGCGTGCGGTCTTGCAGCTGCGTGCTGATCGCCACGTCGGTCATCCACAGCGTCGCCGGCGGCACCCACGAACGCAGCACCCAGCCAACGCCACCGATGCCCACGGTAATGCTCAGAATCGCCAACGCGTTGCGCACGGTCCGTATCGGGAAAATCGACGCCAGGCTCGGGAACGACAGCACGACGGAGATACCCAGCGCCAGTTTGAAACTCTGGGAGGTGGTCAGGTGCATGATGACGGGCAGGGCGGTGAGCAGCGCAGCAAACAGCGTCAGGGTGTGCAGCGCCAGGAACGCCCAGCGTCGGGGCGCCAGCCATTTGTAGTAGAGCGGGTCGATGATGGAAATCAGCGCCGCAATCCCCAGCATCCCGGTAAAAAACAACTGACCGCTGTTCCAGGTGGTGGTGATGAAAAAGAATGGCAGGACGAAGAACAGACTTTCCTGGTGGATCATCTGCGTCGCGTAGCGCAGCAAAGGCTGGGGGATTTCGCGTTTGAAGATTCTGGTGAAGAGCTGGGTCAGGCTGTTTTCCAACATCAGCCAGATCCAGCTGAGCACCATGATGATGGTGATCCACGTCGCCAGGCTCTGTTGGCGATCCACCAGAATGAAACTGCCGACCCCGGAGATAAAACCGCCGAGCGCAATGACGCCTGGATAGCGCTTCATCAATTCCAGGATGCGCTGTACGAATAGGGTCAGAGTCGGCATTCGGCGATTCACAATAGTCGTGGGAAAAATCCTCGACAGACTACCGCCCGCGGGGCGGTGTGGCGAGGTTCGCAATCCAGACCCGCCCCCTTGTCGCCACCGCCGAAGGCAGCGGTTATTCGGTTGGTGGAGCCCTTCGGTGCATGCGCCAGCCCAGCACCATCAACACGATAAGGCCAAACACGCCGGCAATCGCCCACATCAACTGGTCATAGCTCATCAGTGGCTTCTCGATCCGCAAGTAGCCCGGCTGCATCAGCAACTCACGCATCGCTTTGTTCGCTTCTTCCAGCGTCACGCCTTGCAGCTCCTTGGCCGGGTCAGCGAAACGTCCGTCCTCGTAGTCTCCCAGCGCACTCCAATAGTAATCGGCCAGTGCGCTGTTTCCTTGAACGGCCCAGGCCTGGCGGGCAATCGCGGCCTGTTTAAGCCGATTGAACGTGTTGGCGTTCAGGCCGTCCCTGAGCATTCCGGCCTTCAAGTCTTCCAGCACTTGTTTGGCTTCAGGCACGTCGTCGCGTTCCAGGTCTGCGTTCAGGCTCATGAAACCCACCCCGCCAAACAGCTCGCGCTCAGCGGAAGGGCCATAGGACAAACTGTGGCCCAGGCGCAATTTGCGATAGAGCGCCCAGTCCAGATACTCCTTGAGCAAATCGAAGGTTTCGTCATGCAGGTCCTCCAGCACCGGCTCCGGAACCAGCCAGTGCAGCTTGGCGCCCCCCCCGACGAATCCATTGTTCAGCGTTCGCTCGTGGGCAGCACTGGCCTGGATTTGCGGCAGGGCCAAGTGATCGGTCGGGTCGACAGCCGCAAGTTCGCCATACGAGCGCTCCAGATAGGCTGGCAACAGGCGGTCGAGTTCGCCAACGACGATCAGCGTCATGTTGTTGGGCGCATACCAGGCCTTGCGCACTTTCTCCAACTGTTCACGGGTCAGGTGATCGACTTGGGCCCGCTCCGGGCATTTGAGGCCCAGTTCCACCGCCAGTTGATTACTCGCCGTGTGGCCCAGGTCCTGACGATCCAGCCAACGTTGCAGGTGCGAGTAATGGCCGCCGTCTTCGCGTTCGACCACCAGTTTGGCCGCGTTGATGGCGTTGTCATCGATTCGGGTCTGAGTCAGGAGCGCCAGCAGCAGGTCTAGGACCTTGCGCTGATTTTTCGCCGGGGCTTCGATGGTGAACGTGGTGTCGGCGTTGCTGGTGAAAGCGTTCCACTCACCGCCCAATGCCTGCATGCGTTCTTCCAGACCGCCTTCGCCGGTGGCATCGATGCCGCTGAACAGCAAATGCTCAAGCAGATGCGGCAGCTCCTTGTCGGCGCAGCTGAAATCATCCAGGCCAACGCCGACCACCAGACGTATAGCCACATGCCCGCGCTCGGTGCCGGGCTTGAGCAGCAATTGCAGGCCGTTGGGCAGCGTATAGCCTTCGACCTGAAAGCGATCCAGGGCAAACGACGGCAATGAACCCAGCAAAAGAAAGGCGAACAACAGACAACGCATAAAAGGCTTCCAGGCAACCAATCGGAGATCCGTGTCGTCCTTCAGGCCGCTATCGCGGGTTGCCCACGAAGACGGCCTTGAGGCTGAACCACTGTAACTGACTGACCACACTGCCAGACGTTCAAGGCGAATGCGTAATGTCAGCCAAATCGTCGACGACGAGCGCGCCAGTGTCAGACGTTTCCAGCACCACATAAGCGCTGCTGCAGAACAACGAATTCAAGCGCTTCATGTCGGAAATCAGTTCCAGGTGTAACGAACTGGTCTCGATACTTTGTACGATCTTACGTTGCAACCGGCTGACATGCGCATGGGCCAGGCGGCGTTCCTGTGCGCGAAAGCGACGTTTCTCACGCAGTAACTGGCGGGCACTTTCCTTGTCGGCACTGAGGAACACCGACAACCCCAAGCGCAGGTTAGAGATTAGCTGAGTGTGCAATCCCGCAAGCTCTTCCAGGCCGACCTCGGAAAAAGACCGGCGCTGCGAGGTTTTCTGCTGCTGGACCTTGCGCAACATGCGCTCGATCAGATCGCTGGCAAGTTTGAGGTTGATCGCCAGTTCGATGATTTCTGCCCAGCGCCGACTGTCTTGATCGCTGAGGTCCTCACGAGGCATCTGCGCCAGATAGAGCTTGATCGCACTGTAGAGCGCTTCGACATCATCGGTCAGCCGTCGCATTTCCTGGGTGATAGCGCTCTGTTTACCGCGCAGCACGTCGAGCATGGCTTCAAGCATGTTGTCGATCAGATCGCCAATGCGCAGGGTTTCCCGGGCGGCGTTGGCCAGTGCCAGGCTCGGCGTGACCAGGGCCGTGAGATCAAGGTGCCGCGGTTTGGCCGTGCCGTTGAGTTCCGGGCGCTCCGGCAGCAGCCACGCACAAAGCCTGGCCATCGGGCCGACGCTGGGCAACAGGATCAGGCATCGCGCGGTGTTGTAGAGCAGGTGGAAGCCAATGACCATTTCCTGAGGGCTGAAATCCAGGCTGTCGATCCAGTGCACCAGCGGATCGAGTACCGGAATAATCAGCAGCAGGCCGATCAGCTTGTACAACAGGCTGCCCAGCGCCACCTGACGGCCGGCGGCGTTTTGCATGCTGGTGCTGAGGAACGCCAGGATCCCGCTGCCGATATTGGCGCCAATCACCAGGCCAATGGCTACTGGCAGACTGATCACCCCAGCGCCGGCCAGCGTTGCCGTCAGCAGGACGGCGGCCAGGCTGGAGTAGGAAATCATCGCGAACATCGCGCCGACCAGGGCATCGAGCAGAATGTCGCCAGTCAGCGAGGCGAAAATCACCTTCACGCCCTGCGCATGGGTGATGGGCGCGGCAGATTCGACAATCAATTGCAGCGCCAGAATGATCAGGCCCAGGCCAATACCAACGCGGCCCATCTGCCCCAGCCGCGTCTGTTTGCGTGACAGAAAGAAAATCACCCCGAGGAAGATCAGCAACGGCGACAGCCACGACAAGTCGAACGTCAGCACCCGCGCCATCAGTGCCGTGCCGACGTCGGCGCCGAGCATGGTCGCCAGGGCCGGCGTCAGCGCCATCAGGCCTTGGCCGACAAAGGAAGTGACGAGCATGGCGGTGGCGTTACTGCTCTGGACCATCGCGGTCACGACGATCCCGGAGATGAATGCCAGCCAGCGTTTGGACATGTTCTGGCCGATGACATGGCGCAGATTGGAGCCGTAGACCCGCAAGATGCCGGTTCGGACGATGTGCGTGCCCCAGATCAACAAGGCCACGGCGGATAACAAATTGAGCAGGGTGAGCATAAGGGCCCCCTGTGGTGGTAGCGCCCCAGAGGGGCAAGTTGACGGTGCCGCGCGACGTTCTACGTTCTGTACTTAAGCTGTAGTTGGCTAACGGTCTGCGCGCCAGCATCGCACAGCTAAAGAAGCGATTGAAACAAAACTGTCATGAAAACAGGTTGATGCTGATGTGAAGAAGGGGCCGGAGGTTTCAGCCATCATATGCATAGGTGCTTCAATGCCAGGCCTGTGATGAGAGAACATGCTCCCGCGTGGCTGCGCAGCAGTCTTAACATTGAAAGAGTGTTCAATCGCTGAAGTGATCTTCTCCTAGCCCCACATCGATCAGATACCTGGCTGTCTCGGGGTTTCTTTCGTCGCAGCGGGCATAGCATTTAATGTGAAGGATCAAGCTGTACTTGTGCGGAATTAACAGAATGAGGCCATCCGGTTGATCAAAAAGTTTGGCCTGAAGTCGCTGTTTGTCTTCTGCGCTTTCTGTTCTCAGCCAATCGTTGCCTTCCACCGCCTCCGGACTCCAACCGGCCTGTCTAAACATATTTTGCAGGTTTTGAAAAAGCTCTACAGCTTGCCCAAAAGGCAAAGTTTCCAGCATCGGAGAAGTGGATAGGGTTATCGCTTTGAATTCGGACCACCCAATCGCACCAAACTTTGTCGCAGGCAATGTGAATCCATGTTGATTATCATCAAACGTGATAATTACTGGCTTGCTGATCCAGGTCGAGCTTGGATGGGGTGGGTCGCTGGGATAGACAGCGGTTTCGTTCTTTACAGGAAATGTCGAATCGCGCACCACATCGTCGTAACTTTTACCAATGTGGAAGGAAATTTGTTCCGGACCACGGCTGAAATAAAAAGCTGCAGTTACCGTCACCAACGCAACAGCGGTAGAAAATAAGTAGATATTTCGCTTCCGCATCACTTGATGCCCCCGCCGCGTGCAATGTCAGCAATGGACTGTTTTAACTTTGCTCGAGAGGCTGGCTCATTAAGCAACATGTCAAACTGAGTGGCGGCACGCAGGACAAACTCCATCCTTTGGTTCTTGTCGGCGAGGTTGGCAAGCGGATTACTACCGAAAGCAACCTTCCTGTTGTCAGGCGCTTTGCATTGACTAGCTAGGGTAAGCTGGATTTCCTCAGCTGCCCCAGGCAACAAACCTGTTACGACTGAAATGACATCGCCTCCATGAGTGCCCCGCATGAGCATCGCGAAGTGATTTTCGTCGTACATTGCTGGTTGAAGGATATTTACTTGTTCATGAGTCGCCATCCGCTCGACGCTATCCTTGATCTTTCCTTCGTCGATGGCTTTGAACGTTGCGTAGATCTCCGGGCTGTCCGCACCAAACTCCACCTTCCCTGCAATCGGCCACATCACGTCTTTCACAATGCCACGACGGCTCTTCAAGCACTTCTCCATTTCCTTATAGCCCCGCACCATAAAAAACCGATGCAACGGATAAACATCCAGAAATAGCGAGGTGTTACCAAGGGCCAGCATTTCATACACGTAGTCCAACTGCTGCTGAACAGCGGAACGGGAGTTGTCGCCGAAGGTAATATCCTCAGTGGGAAGAGGATTGGCCGCTTTGGCGTTCGCTAATTCTTTCTCGATTTCAGGATCAGTCTTACTGAGCTTGAACCCGAAACCTTCAAAAATGGTTTCCGATTTACCTGTCCGCAACTTCTCCTGCGCAGCCTTCTGCGCCGCAATAGCCGTTTGCAATTTAGTGGCATGAATCAACCCACACCCCACCTGCTTCGAAGCAAACGCCGCCAACCCCGCCCACTGAAACCGGTTATCCGCCAACCACAACTGCGCGTAGGCCGCGTTGATCTTGCGGTTGCGAGCTTGCGGGTCGGCAATCAACACGCCGCCCGGTGCGACCCATTCTTCGGCTTCTTTCTGAAACCTGCGCCACAGACAGTTACAGGTCAGCAATGGCACTTCGACACGGGTTTTCGGGTTGGGGCCACCCTTGGTGGTTTCGCGCTTGCAGACGGGGAGTTCGCAGGTGCTGTCCCATAGTTTCTTCATGTCCAGATCGTCTGGGGCCATGCACTGTCCAGTCATTTCATTCTTCCTTGAGGATCAGACGGTCCAGCGAACGACGGCGAGGTCGGGTTGTAGCGTGACGACGCTTTGGGTCATGCCCTCAGCGTTGGTCTGGCCTTTGACGATGCGGCCTTCGGCGGTTTCGATTTCGTAGTCTTGTTGGGCAATCGGTTCGCCATTGCCAGCACTGACGGCTTTGAATTCGACCAGGGGTTGGCCAATGATCGGCAGGGGCGGAATGAAGGGCGCGGGGGTGTGAGAGCTGCCAATGATAACGTTGCCGGAACCGCCGATCACTACGCCACCATGGCTCGTGGTGCTGTCGAGGGTCATGGCGTTCAGGCCGTTGATGAACACCGTCGAAGAAAATCCGCCGTTCAAAGTCTGGCCGCAGGTGCATTTGTCGCTGACCCGAGCGGCCGCAAGACCGTTGAAAAAGACATCGGGAGAACCGCTGGCAATCGGGTTGGTGCCGTGGCCGGGGAGGGGGCAGGTGGTGGGGTCGGTGAGACGTGCAGCCGGTTTTCCTGACATATGCATTCCTTGTCATTGTCGTTTGAAGCGAGCGAGGGACGCTAACCACCATAGCTCGGTGAGTCAACCGTTGAACAATCGTCGTGAAGAATTCGCAATCGAGTGCTGGATAAACTGAATCCGCCAGGGCAATCCCAGCGCAAAAAAAATGTGGGAGCGAGCTTGCTCGCGATAGCGGCCTCTCAGTCAACATCAATGTTGAATGTAATGGCCCTATCGCGAGCAAGCTCGCTCCCACAGGTTTTGTGCACTGACTGACACCAGCCAGTGCACGGGTTCGGATTATTGCCCCGGAATGTCCTTGCGCAGTTTCACCGGCTCCTGCTGCTTTTTCTTCGCCATCGCGGTGCGCATCTTGATGTTGATCGCTTCCACCGCCAGCGAGAACGCCATGGCGAAGTAGACGTAGCCTTTTGGCACGTGCACGTCGAACGACTCGGCAATCAGCACCGTACCGACGATCAACAGGAACGACAGCGCCAGCATCTTCAACGACGGGTGTTTGTCGATGAACGCGCTGATGGTGCCGGACGCCCACATCATCACCAGCACGGCAACGATGATCGCCGCGACCATGACCGGAACGTAGGAGACCATGCCGACCGCGGTGATCACCGAGTCCAGCGAGAACACGATGTCGATGATCGCGATCTGAATGATGGTGTAGAAGAAGTTGCCGCCCTTGCCGCCCGGCTCCTCATTGCTTTCGTCTTCGCCTTCGAGCGCGTGGTACATCTCTTGCGAGCTCTTCCACAACAGGAACAGGCCACCGAAGAACAGGATCAGGTCACGCCCGGAAATACCTTGGCCAAACACTTCGAACAGGTCGGCGGTCAGGCGCATGACCCAGGTGATCGACAGCAGCAACAGGATCCGCGTGACCATGGCCAGCGCCAGGCCGAAAATCCGCGTGCGCTGTTGCATGTGTTTGGGCATGCGGCTGACCAGGATCGAAATCATGATGATGTTATCGATACCCAGGACGATTTCCAGGGCGGTCAGGGTAAAGAAGGCAACCCAGATTTCAGGGTTGGTCAGCCATTCCATGTGTATTCCTTTGAGCGAGTGTTAAACCATAAAGGGCCCGGGCTTCAAACCGCAAAGCCTGGACCCGATACGGTGAGTCTTGGGCTTATAGAGTGCTGAACAGCGGAAAGATCCCCATCAGCAATGCTGCAACCAGTATGCACATGCAGACCAGCACCGCCCATTTCAGGGTGAAGCGCTGATGGTCACCAAAATCGATACCGGCCAGGGCCACCAACAGATAGGTCGACGGTACCAGCGGGCTCAACAAGTGGACGGGCTGACCAACAATCGAGGCACGTGCCATTTCAACCGCGGTTATACCGTAGTGACTGGCTGCTTCGGCAAGTACTGGTAACACACCGTAATAAAATGCGTCGTTCGACATGAAAAACGTAAACGGCATGCTCACCAGCGCGGTGATCACGGCCAGGTACGGGCCGAGGAAATCCGGGATAACCGCCAGCAGGCTTTTCGACATGGCGTCGACCATGCCAGTGCCTGACAGGATACCGGTGAAGATACCGGCAGCGAAGATCAAGCCGACTACCGCCAGCACGCTACCGGCATGGGCCGCGACGCGGTCTTTCTGCTGCTGCAGGCATGGATAGTTGACGATCATCGCGATACTGAACGCCACCATGAACAGCACGGGCAGCGGCAACAGGCCGGCAATCAGGGTGCACATCAATGCGAACGTCAGGGCACCGTTGAACCAGATCAGCTTTGGACGACGGGCATCCGGGAACTGCGAAACGCTGATTTCACTGTGGTCGACTTCTTCGCCCACCAGGTGCAATTCACCCAGACGCGCACGTTCACGTTTGCCATAGAAGTAGGCGATCAGGAGGATGGCCACCACGCCGGCGGCCATTGCCGGAATCATCGGTACAAAGATCGCGGAAGGGTCCACATGCAGCGCACTGGCCGCACGGGCCGTCGGGCCGCCCCATGGGGTCATATTCATCACTCCACCGGCGAGGATGATCAGACCGGCCATGATTCGCGGGCTCATGCCGATGCGGCTATAGAGCGGCAGCATGGCGGCCACGCAGATCATGTAAGTGGTCGCGCCGTCACCATCGAGGGAGACGACGAGCGCCAGTACGGCGGTGCCGACCGAAACTTTCAACGGGTCGCCCTTGACCAGTTTGAGGATCTTGCGCACAGCCGGGTCGAACAGGCCGGAGTCGATCATCAGGGCGAAATACAGAATGGCGAACATCAGCATCACGCCGGTCGGCGCGAGTTTGGTGATGCCTTCGAGCATCATCGGGCCGATCTTCGGCGCAAAACCACCGAACAGCGCGAAAACGATCGGGATGATGATCAGGGCGATCAGCGCGGACAGGCGCTTGGTCATGATCAGGAACATGAACGTGATGACCATGGCAAAGCCAAGGAAAGTCAGCATAGGAGTACTCCAGGCATAGCGCGGCTAGGGAATGGGCGAACCGGGTGGGGTCAGCGCAGAACGGGAAGCGCGAGGCGTATGGACGGAGTGACAGCGAAGCGGCGGGTAGCAAAGGACATCAGGATCACCATTGTTGTTGTTAAATGGACCGTGCGAGCAATCAAACACGCGCGTTGGCCAACCGGTCTGTTGCCGGCAGTGGGGGCGATCCTAATCGGGGAAGCTTTCAGCCAGCTTTCGCCGACGAAAGCATTGACCGGATGCGCAACCGGTCGTCGGACAGGGCTTATGTCCCGGAATACGGGACAGGAGGAGAAAAATGGATGACATTCATTCGGGCGGCTGTCACTGCGGACATCTGCGCTATCAATTCAACGGGCCGCTGCACGACATCGCCCACTGCCATTGTTCAATTTGCCGGCGGGTCAGCGGCGGGATCGTGACCACCTGGATCACCGTGCCCGCATCGGCGTTCCAATGGATGAAAGGGACGCCGGCGCAGTACGCGTCCTCGACCAGCTGCGTACGCTATTTCTGCCCAACGTGTGGGGCGCAACTGGCACTGGTATCACGCCTCAGCCCGGAAACTATCGACGTGACCATCGCCACCTTCGACCACCCGGAGCAAGCACCGGCCGAGCGGCACATCTGGACGGACAGCCAATTGCCCTGGCTGCACCTGGACGAACACTTGCCCGGCGAAGCGCAAGAAAGCCTCTGATCAAAAAACGGACAGGTCCAGCGGACGGACCGCGCCCATCCAGATCGCGTGCTCGGTATGGTCCAGCAAGTCGTCACCCGTGTCAGGGTGCAGGAACACCACCAACCCCTGGCGATTGAGCGCCAGCCAGGGCAGCACGTCGCCGAGCAATTCCGGGCCAAACGCCAGCTGGCAGCTCCAGTCCGGGTGCGGACCGACGGGGCGCTCATGCACGCGCCCCATCTTCAACGGGAACAGTTGCGCCGCTCGCTCACAGACATCCCGCGCCCGCTCGATGCTGTCGGCGTCAAAATAGACATGGGCGTGATAACCCTTGATCTGCTGCATCTCAATCCCTCTGAAACCCTTTCGAACCCTCACCGTTCCCCACAGGTCACACGCCATATACGTAGAAAACAAGGAATCAGCCATGAAAAATGCCGAAACCCCCGTAGTGAAAGTGGTGCTCTATGGTGCCATGAGTAGCCTGGGCAGTGCGCTGATGGCTGAAATGCTGCGACGCCAGCATGAAGTCATCGCGATTCTGGACGACCTGACGGCGCTCGCGCCTCGCCCGGGTTTGCGCACCAAGACCGGTGACCTGTTTGAGGCTGAACGGGTGAAGCAAAGCGTTGCAGGCAGTTCAGCGGTTATCTGTTTGCTCGACGCGCCAGGGCTGCCGTTCAACAGCGACAGTGTGGAAAAGACCATCGTCCCGGGCCCAGTCGAGCAAGTGCTGGCCGTGGATGCGCTGATCGACGGTATGCAGGCTGCGAGTATTTCCCGGCTGTTTCTGGTGGGAGATTTCGAAGTACTGGACGATCTTGAGACTGAAGATCGCCTGCAACGCCATGCCGCCGAAGAGATCCGCGAAGCACTGCAAAGCAGTGCATTGCACTGGACGCTGGTGAACGCGCCGCGTGGGGTGCCCGGACTGACCATCGAACATTTCAGCCACGTCAGCAGCAGCCTGGAACCGGGCCTGGCCGAACCGCTTGAACGGTTGAACCGCGTCGCCGTCGGCATTGCCGATGAGCTTCAGCTGAACCTGCACGTTCGCGAGCACGTCAATTTCGTCGCGGTGGACGCTAAACAGCGATAGACGGCAACGCCAGGCCGGTAAGCGATTGCGCACTGCTGGCTTGCTCCGCCATCAACCAATCGACAAATTGTTGGATCAACGCCCCCCGCCGTTTGCGTTGAGGCAACACCACGTAATAGCCGAGCCTGGAAATCACCGTGTCTGCAATCGGCCGGCACAACAAACCTTGTGCCAGCAAGTTATCCACAAGGTGACGCCAGCCGATCGCCACGCCTTGGCCGCCAATCGCGGCCTGAATCAACAGCGTGTAATTATCGAAACGCAATTGCCCCGGCGCAGGCGCTGAAGTGATGCCCAGCTCGCGAAACACGCCGCTCCAATCGAACCAGTTACTGCTGTTTTCTCCGCGCAAATGCAGCAGCGGAAATTCCAGCAATGATTGAGCGGGCAAGGGCAGGGGACGATCCTTCAACAACAGCGGGCTGCACACCGGAAACACTTCTTCGCTGAACAACCAATGGCTTTCGCCCTGTTTGAAGCGCCCGTCGCCGAACAGCACCGCCACGTCGATATCGGTGCGCAGCATGTTGTGGTTGCGCTCGCTGGTGACTAGGCTCACATCCACTTGAGGATTGGCGGCATGAAAGCGGTGTAATCGCGGCATCAACCAATACGCGGCAAAAGCGAAGTCGGTGGCGACCTGCAAAACCTCGTGTTGCTGTTGTGCGGTTATCGCGCTCAATCCTGCGTCGATATTCTGCAAACCGAGCTGAACCTGCTCGAAAAGAATGGCCCCGGCTTCCGTAAGTTCAATACCGCGATAGATACGGTCGAACAGCCGTGTGCCGAGTTGTTCTTCCAACCGCTTGATCTGCTGGCTGATGGCCGGTTGCGTGGTGCCAAGCTCCACGGCGGCCGCGGTGAAACTTCGCTGACGGGCGGCGGATTCAAAAGCGCGAAGCAAATCCAGCGACAAATCACCAAGGGCGTCATACATAAGCTGTGCTTATCCTAGTCATTGCCGTGCATGGGCTTTACCACAACAAGCATGGACTCCATGCTCGATTGCAGCACTCTCGCATAAATATTCACTATGGAATGCCGCGATCACATGAAGCGCAAGAATATTCTTTTCATCATGGCCGATCAGATGGCCGCGCCAATGTTGCCGTTCTACGGCCCTTCGCCCATCAAACTGCCTAATTTGAGCCGCCTCGCCGCCGAAGGCGTGGTGTTCGACGCTGCCTATTGCAACAGCCCGCTGTGCGCGCCATCGCGCTTCACGCTGGTCAGCGGTCAATTGCCGAGCAAGATCGGCGCTTACGACAACGCGGCTGATTTTCCCGCCGATGTACCGACCTATGCCCACTACCTGCGTCGACTCGGCTACCGCACCGCGCTCTCGGGCAAGATGCACTTTTGCGGCCCGGACCAACTCCACGGTTATGAAGAACGTTTGACCAGCGACATTTACCCGGCCGACTACGGTTGGGCCGTGAATTGGGATGAACCGGACGTCCGTCCGACCTGGTATCACAACATGTCGTCGGTGCTGCAAGCCGGGCCGTGCGTGCGCACCAATCAGCTGGATTTCGATGAAGAGGTAGTGTTCAAGGCCCAGCAATACCTGTTCGATCACATCCGTGAGGATGGCGACCAGCCGTTTTGCCTGACCGTGTCGATGACACACCCACACGACCCGTACACCATTCCCAAGGCTTTCTGGGACCTGTACGACGATGCCGACATCCCATTACCAGAAACTCCCGCGCAGGCCGAGCTCGACCCGCACTCTCAGCGCTTGCTCAAGGTTTACGACCTGTGGGACAAGCCGCTGCCTGTGGATAAGATTCGCGACGCGCGCCGCGCTTACTTCGGTGCTTGCAGCTATATTGACAGCAACGTCGGCAAACTCCTGCAAACGCTCGAAGAAACGGGGTTGATTGATGACACGATCATTGTCTTCTCTGGCGATCACGGCGACATGCTTGGCGAGCGCGGCCTCTGGTACAAAATGCATTGGTTCGAAATGGCCGCGCGAGTGCCTTTGCTGATCAGTGCGCCGGGGCAATTCGGGGCTGGCCGGGTCAGCGCGTCCGTTTCCACCGCTGACCTGCTGCCCACCTTCGTGGAACTGGCCGGCGGTTCGCTGGAGCCAGGCCTGCCGCTGGACGGCCGCTCGCTGGTGCCGCATCTGCAAGGGCAGGGCGGTCACGACGAAGTGTTCGGCGAATACATGGCCGAGGGCACCATCAGTCCTTTGATGATGATTCGTCGCGGTGCCTACAAATTCATCTACAGCGAAGACGACCCTTGCCTACTCTTCGACGTACACAATGACCCGCGCGAGCAAGAAGAACTCAGCCAATCGCCGCAGCATCGGCAGCTGTTCGAGGATTTTCTCGCCGAGGCGCGCGCCAAATGGGACATCCCGGCTATTCACCAACAGGTGCTCGCCAGCCAGCGACGCCGGCGTTTCGTCGCCGATGCGTTGACCATCGGCAAGCTGAAGAGCTGGGATCACCAGCCGCTGGTGGACGCCAGTCAGCAGTACATGCGCAACCACATCGACCTCGATGACCTGGAGCGCAAAGCACGTTATCCACAACCCTGCCAAAACCAATAATGTTAAGGGGAAGTCCATGCAAAAGTTATCCACAGTACTGACGGTCGGGCTTTTGGCTCTGGGCAGCGCATCGGTTTATGCCGATCAAAGCTGCGACACGGTGAAAATGGCCGACCCTGGCTGGAGCGACATCGCCGCGACCAACGCCATCACCGGGTTTCTGCTGGACGGCATGGGCTACAAGGCCAAGGTCGATACCCTTGCGGTGCCGATCACCTTTGGCGGGTTGAAGGATGGCCAGGTGGATGTGTTCCTGGGTAACTGGATGCCGGCGCAGCAGGGGTTCTACGACAAGTTCGTGGCCACCGGCGATGTCACGCAACTCGCCAAGAACCTCGACGGCACCGAGTTCACCCTCGCGGTTCCGGACTATGTCTGGGACGCGGGTGTGCATAACTTTTCCGACCTGAACAAGTTTGCCGACAAGTTCGACAAGAAGATCTACGGCATCGGCTCCGGCGCCCCGGCGAACATTTCGCTGCAAGAGATCATCAAGAAGAATGATTTCGACATGGGTCAATGGAAACTGGTCGAATCCAGCGAGCAGGCGATGCTCGCCGAAGTGTCTCGCGCGGTGAAGAAACAGAAATTCGTGACCTTCCTCGGCTGGACTCCGCACCCGATGAACGTGCAGTTGAAAATGCATTACCTGAAGGGCGGCGAGAAGTATTTCGGCGACACTGGCAGCGTCCACACGCTGACGCGCAAAGGTTATGCACAGGCCTGTCCGAACGTTGGCAAGTTGCTGACCAACCTGAGTTTCACTCAGGAGATGGAAAACAGCATCATGGCCGAGGTGGTGAACAAAAAAGTCAGCAATGCCGATGCGGCCAAAGCGTGGATCAAGGCGAACCCGGCCGTGCTCGACAAGTGGCTTGACGGCGTGAAGACCGTGGATGGGAAGGATGCGTTGACGGCAGTAAAAGCCAAACTTTAAGGTTTGCAGACGCTATCGCGAGCAGGCTCGCTCCCACAGAAACACCGTGAATATGTGGGAGCGAGCCTGCTCGCGAATCGATTTATAACCTTGCGCCTACGCAACTGACACACCACCCTGACGCCATACAGTCACTCACCGAGAGGATCCATGGCCTTCCCCAGCCGCCATTCACTCTTTCCCTTCCTTCCCTGGTTGCCCCGGCAAACCCGCGCCAGTGTCGGCCGTGATCTGATTGTCGGCCTCAGTGGCGCCATTCTCGCGTTGCCGCAATCCATTGCCTACGCACTGATCGCCGGTCTCCCGCCCGAATACGGCCTCTATGCTGCGATCATCCCGGTGTTGATCGCCTGCCTGTGGGGTTCGTCGTGGCATTTGATCTGCGGTCCGACGGCGGCCATTTCCATTGTCCTGTACGCGAGCGTCAGCCCACTGGCGGTTCCAGCGACACAGGATTACGTGACGTTGATCCTGTTGCTGACCTTTCTGGCCGGCATTTTCCAGTGGCTCCTGGGTTTGCTGCGGTTTGGCGCGCTGGTGAATTTCGTCTCGCACTCGGTGGTGCTGGGTTTCACCCTCGGCGCGGCGGTGGTGATTGCCATCGGCCAACTGCCGAACCTGCTGGGGCTGGACCTGCCCAATCAAGCCACGGCGTTAAATAGCCTGACGATGCTGTTGAGTCATCTCGGCGCGATGGACAAGCCTTCACTGGTACTGGGCGTGGCGACGGTCGTGGTGGGCGTGATCCTGAAAATGCTGCTGCCACGCTGGCCGACACTGCTGATCACCTTGGTGTTGAGCGGACTGCTGGTGTGGGTTTGGCCATCGATGTTCGGTCATGTGAAATTGGTCAGCGCGTTTGTCGGGCGACTGCCGCCGTTCAGCCCGCTGCCGCTGGACCTGGATCTTATCCTGCGCCTGCTGCCCAGCGCCGTGGCCGTCGGAATGCTCGGGTTGGTGACGAGCCTGTCGATTGCCCGTTCCTTGTCGGCGCGCTCTCAGCAATTGCTCGACGCCAATCAGGAAGTCCGCGCCCAGGGATTATCGAACATTGTCGGTGCGTTCTTTTCCGGATCACTGTCGGCCGGCTCCTTCACCCGTTCGGGCCTGAGCTACGAAGCGGGTGCGTGCTCACCGTTGGCTGGTGTCTTTTCGGCCATGTGGGTGGCGCTGTTCGCGATCTTCGGCGCGGTGCTGATCGCACACATTCCGATCCCGGCAATGGCAGGCAGTATTTTGCTGATCGCCTGGGGCCTGGTGGATCATCGCGGCATTCGCGCATTGTTGCGGGTCAGTCGCGCCGAGTTCCTGGTGATGGCGCTGACCTGTGTCGCCACGCTGCTGCTGGAGTTGCAGACGGCGATTTACGCCGGGGTGCTGGCGTCCTTGTTCTTCTATCTCAAACGCACTTCGCAGCCGCGCGTGCAGCATTGGCGCGAAGGCGATGAAGATATTCTGCAGGTCGGCGGGTCGATCTTTTTCGGCGCCAGCCATTACCTGCAAGTACGTCTGCAACGCATGCACGGCGCGCGGGTCGTGATCGAGGCGCAGCAGATCAACTTTATCGACTATTCGGGGGTGGAAATGCTGCACCAGGAAGCGCGACGGCTTCTACGCCAGGATCGCAGCCTGACCCTGCGTGGCGCTCGGCCACCGGTGATAGAAGAACTGAGAAAGCTCGAAGGCGCGGAGAAATGCCCGATCCGGTTTGAGGATTGATCCGTCATGGCGCAAATCCCCTGTGGGAGCGAGCTTGCTCGCGATGGCGGTCGTTCTGATACATCAATGTTGGATGTACCGTTGTCATCGCGAGCAAGCTAGCTCCTACAGTAGTTACAGGGCGAGTTGCCGGCGAAGTTCGGCCAGCACCGGCGCCGTGTCCGGGCGCACGCCGCGCCACAGGAAGAAGGCTTCCGCCGCTTGTTCAGCCAGCATGCCCAAGCCGTCCATCGACACTGCCGCGCCGTGTTCACTGGCCCAACGACAGAACGAAGTCGGCTCTTTGCCGTACATCATGTCGTAGCACACCGTTTTGCCCGCTTCGATCAGGCTGCTGGCAATCGGCGGCACATCACCCGACAAACTCGCCGATGTCGCATTGATGATCAGGTCCACCGGCTCGCGCAACCAGTCAAAGCCACTGGCCGACACCGGCCCCAAGTCGCAGAACAGCTCCGCCAGCAGCTCGGCTTTTTCCACCGTGCGGTTGGCGATGATTACCGACGCCGGCTGCTCCGCCAGCAGCGGTTCCAACGCACCACGCACCGCGCCGCCAGCACCGAGCAACAGGATGCGTTTACCCTTGAGGCTGAAACCGGCGTTGACGGTCAAGTCGCGCACCAGCCCGGCGCCGTCAGTGTTGTCACCGAGCAGCGTGCCATCGTCGAGTTTGCTCAAGGTGTTTACCGCGCCAGCCCGCTGTGCCCGTTGCGTCAGGCTATCGGCCAGGCGAAAGGCATCTTCCTTGAACGGCACCGTGACATTCGCCCCACGACCTTCGAGGAAAAATGCCCGGGCGAAACCGGAAAAATCGTCGAGCGGCGCCAGCGAGGTGCTGTAGTCCAGTTCCTGAGCGGTTTGCTCGGCAAACAAACGGTGAATCAGCGGCGACTTGCTGTGGGCAATCGGGTTACCGAATACGACGTAACGGTCCATCAGAACTCCTCGTTCAGGCTTCGGCCAACCAATCGCGATCTTGCAGGAAGTAGTCGGTCAGGCGTGCTTCTTCGCTACCGGGCTCGGCTTTCCAGTCGTAGCTCCAGCGCACTTGCGGCGGCAGCGACATGAGAATCGACTCGGTGCGCCCGCCTGATTGCAGGCCGAACAGCGTGCCACGGTCGTAAACCAGGTTGAACTCGACGTAGCGCCCGCGACGGAATTCCTGGAATTCACGCTGCTTGGCAGTGAAGGGATCCTTTTTGCGGCGCTGCATGATCGGCAGGTAGGCGTCGATGTAGGCGTCACCGATGGCGCGCATGAAGGCGAAACTGGTGTCGAAGTCCCACTCGTTCAAGTCATCGAAGAACAGACCGCCGATGCCGCGCGGCTCGTGACGGTGCTTGATGTGGAAGTAGCTGTCACACCAGGCTTTGTAGCGTGGGTAGACGTCCGGACCGAAGGGCGCACATGCCTGCTCGGCGACTCGGTGCCAGTGTACGCAGTCATCGATATTGCCGTAATAAGGGGTCAGGTCGAAGCCGCCGCCGAACCACCAGACCGGCTCTTCACCTTCTTTTTCCGCGATGAAAAAGCGCACATTGGCGTGGGAAGTCGGCACGTGTGGGTTGTGCGGGTGAATCACCAACGACACGCCCAGGGCTTCGAAGCCACGCCCGGCCAGTTCTGGCCGATGAGCGCTGGCGGACGGTGGAAGACCGCTGCCAAAGACGTGGGAAAAGTTGACGCCGCCCTTTTCGATCACTGCGCCGTTTTCGATCACTCGCGTGCGACCACCGCCACCAGCAGGCCGGGCCCAGGCGTCTTCGACGAAGTGCGTGCCGCCGTCTTCGGCTTCCAGGGCTGCGCAAATGCGGTCTTGCAGGTCGAGCAGGTAGGCTTTTACGGCCTCGGTGCGGGTCGTCATGTCATCACCTTGAATCGGGCAAAGCTACGCGGCGCTCCATCGGAACGGGGGCCGGCGCAAATGGGCGCGTAGCATAACATCGCAGATGGGCCTGCCGCAGTTGACGAAGGTCAAGCTTAGGAGTCCGATAGGGAGCTTCGCAAATGACCTAAGGAGAGTTCTGATGGCAAAGCGTATCCAGTTTCGCGCCCATGGCGGCCCCGAAGTGCTCGAGTATGTCGACTATCAACCCGCCGAGCCCGGCCCGCAGCAGGTTCGCGTGGCCAACAAGGCCATCGGCCTGAACTTCATCGATACCTACTACCGCAGTGGTCTCTATTCGCCACCCGCCCTGCCATCGGGCCTGGGTGCGGAAGGCGCGGGCGTGGTCGAGGCAGTGGGCAGCGAAGTCACCCGCTTCAAGATCGGTGATCGTGTGGCGTACGGCAGCGGCCCATTGGGCGCTTATAGCGACGTTCATGTATTGCCCGAGGCCAATCTGGTGCACCTGCCGGATGCCATCAGTTTCGAACAGGCTGCCGGGGTGATGCTCAAAGGCCTGACCGTGCAATACCTGTTGCGTCAGACCTATGAACTCAAGGGCGGTGAAACCATTCTGTTTCACGCAGCGGCCGGCGGTGTCGGTTCGCTGGCGTGCCAATGGGCCAAGGCTCTGGGCGTGAAGCTGATCGGAACGGTCAGCTCGGCGCAGAAAGCGGCGCTGGCAAAGGCCAACGGTGCCTGGGCAACCATCGATTACAGCCATGAAAATGTCGCACAACGCGTACTGGAATTGACTGACGGGAAAAAAGTCCCCGTGGTGTACGACGGCGTAGGCAAGGACACGTGGCTGACGTCACTGGACAGCGTTGCTCCGCGCGGCCTGGTGGTGAGTTTCGGCAATGCGTCGGGAGCGGTCGACGGGGTGAACCTGGGGATTTTGGCGGCGAAAGGATCGTTGTACGTCACCCGGCCGACGCTGGCGACTTACGCCAACAATGCAGAGAACCTGCAGCGCATGGCGGATGAGCTGTTCGAGATGATCATCAGTGGGAAGTTGAAGGTGGACATCAGCCAGAAGTATCCGCTGGCTGAAGCGGCGAAAGCGCAGGCTGAGTTGTCGGCGCGGCGTACGACTGGCTCGACGGTTTTGTTGCCCTGAAGGACGCCATCGCGAGCAGGCTCGCTCCCACATGAGATCTTCAGCGAACACAGATTGGGTGTTCGGCAATGATCCACTGTGGGAGCGAGCCTGCTCGCGATTGGCAGCGCCGCGGTCTTAATCCGGGCGGATGACGTTACCGGTCGCCAGGTCTCGAATCACGCTCGGATTCTTGCGCCCGCCCAGATTCCCACCCAACACGTAATCCACTTGCCCACGGAAATACTGCTCGACGCGAATTCGCGTGCGCGCCGCGGGCTGGCCCTGTGGGTTGGCCGACGTTGAAACCAACGGCCCGACCACTGCACACAAATCCCTCACCAACGGATGATCGCTGACCCGCAGCGCCACCGTTTCATGCACGCCGGTAATCCACTGCGGCAACATATTCTGATGCGGCACCAGCCAGGTGTTCGGCCCAGGCCAGGTGCTGGCCATGCGATCCATCCACAATTCAGGAAAGTCTTCGAAAAGGAAGTCGAACTGGCGAATGTTGTCAGCCACCAGAATCAACCCTTTTTCCACTGACCGACCCTTGATCGCCAGCAGACGATAGACCGCCTCTTCGTCCCACGGGTCGCAACCCAGGCCCCAGACGGCTTCGGTTGGATAGGCAATCACCGCCCCTGCGCGAATGGCTCGTGCGGCTTGTTGCACACGCCAACTGTTGACCATGAAAAACTCTCCGGAATAAGGCTCTGCGCAGTTTACCGATCTTCCTTATAAAACCTAGCTCACCCGTGCAAACCAACGCCCGCTTTCACAGACTGCCCGGCCGTCCATTTCCAGCTCCGTCAACGCCGCCAGCACTTTGGACAAGGCCCAACCGCTGCTGACAGACAATGCTTCACTGGTGTGGGGCGCGGCGTGGAGCAACTTGAGCAACGGGTGCGCCACCGCCGGAGTGTCTGTGGATAACGGCAACCGTTGCCAGCCGCGTAGCGCTTCAAGGATATGTTCAATAGCTTCCACCAACACCGCGCCGTCGCGGATCAATTGATGACAGCCCTTGGCGCCAGGATGATGGATCGATCCCGGAATCGCGTAGACCTCGCGACCCTGTTCCGCCGCCAGTCTCGCGGTAATCAACGAACCGCTCGCAATACTGGCCTCGACCACCAGCACACCCAGGGATAAACCGCTGATGATCCGGTTGCGCCGAGGGAAGTTGCTGGCGCTAGGGCCGGCGTCCAGCGGGAACTCGGAAAGCACCGCGCTACCCGATGCAATCATGGCGTCCGCCAGCCGTCGATTGCGCTGTGGATAAAACTTTTCAAGTCCCGTGCCAAGTACACCGACCGTTCGCCCGCCCACGTCCAAAGCGGCCTGATGCGCGGCGGCATCGATGCCCAGCGCCAGACCACTGGTAATGACGAAACCGGCACTGGCCAGACTGCGCGAAAACGCCGTGGCAGTGTCCATGCCCGGTCGTGATGCGCGACGACTGCCGACCATCGCCAGCTGTGGAATTTCCAGAATCCCCGGATCGCCCGCCACAAACAACAGCGGCGGAGCATCGCTGATCTGTGCCAGCAGCGCCGGGTAGTCAGGCTGGTCCCACATCAGTAAATGCTGGCCCGAACGCTCTAGCCAGGCCAATGCGTGGCTCGCGCCATCGCGTACTTCCTGGGCTCGTCGCGCATCGGCGCAGGCCAGCGGCAAGCCCAACGAGCGCCAGGCGCTGGCTGGTGCGCTGATGGCTTTGGAGGCCGATCCAAACGCTTCGAGCAATTTGCGAAAGCGCGCAGGACCGATTTCCGGCAAGCGATGCAGGCGTAAACGAGCTTCCAGTTCCGAAGGGGAAACCGGTGTGACGGCAGACAGCGACATGGATCATCCTTGATCGTTATGAGCCCCGTTCAAACGGGAATAAGCTGTGGATAACTCTGTTGGTAACTTGTGGAGCAGGCCTACGGATTTCGCACCTTGTCCATGACGGCCAAGGAGCGCGACGCGTTGAGCACCAAACCGTAACTAAGCTTGTCGTAGGTGCGGAAAACCATCAGCAATCCCGCACGCTCATCAGGAATTTTCAACGGTTGACCGGTGATCCGGTCACGCACGGTTTCACCGGTTTTCATCACCACCAGCACGTTGCCTTCGACCAGACCATCGCGCTGGCCTTTGTTCAACGTGACAACATCCAGGGCACCAATCTGGGTGACCCCGCGCGGCACATCGATAATCAACCCGTTGACCGGTGTCTTGGGCGCACTGGGCATGAAGGTCGAGTTGATGGATCGCTCTTCACCACTGAACAAACGGTCACCCAGTCGAACCTCCTGAGTCGTGCGTTGCAGCGCCAGGGTGGCGACATCACCTTCGGTGGCGACAATCTCACCGCCCCCGATGTCGTCGGCGTTGATCCCCAGAAACTCTTTGCTGTCGGGATCGGTATAGACCTTGCCCTGACGGAAGATGCCGTAGACCGGCTGGTTCGGGTCGAAATGGCCGCGGGCGAAGATGCGATCGCCGGTGCCGCTGAGCACGCGTTCGGCATCTCCGGCAACAATGTAGGGCGCCTTGTCGAAGTCCTCGACCTTGTCGACGATGCGGTTGCTCAACAAGAAACTGTTGATCGATTTCAACGGAATGCTCGGGATCGCGTCAGCCACCGGCGCACTGCGCACCCGAGGCGAGAGCTTGATGGTGCCCCGAGAGGCGCCACGATTGAGGGTCAGGCGCGGCTGGCCATTGACGTAGACCAGCGACAACGAATCGCCGGGATAGATGAGATTGGGGTTTTCGATCTGCGGGTTGGCCTGCCACAGCTCCGGCCATTTCCATGGCTCGCGCAGAAATTTGCCTGAAATGTCCCAGAGTGTGTCTCCCGCGACCACCGTGTATTGCGCTGGAAAACCTTCCTTGAGTTGCACCTGCCCGTGCGCCAAACCGGCCGAGGCCAGAAGGAGCAAGGCGAGTAGTGATTTCCTCATGCGGTGAATCCCTTTATTATGTGCGTTCGCGTGAAACGCCAGAGCCCTCGTGGCTCGCTCATCTATTCTGAAAAGAACAGGGAGCTACGCTTCACAACGGTAGCCGGCATCTTCGGACCCGCCAGGCCATCGCCCGACTTTACCTCACACGTGCAGCAATTAAGCTTATGGCCATTTTAGACATCCTCGAATTCCCCGACTCGCGCCTGCGCACGATCGCCAAACCGGTGACCGTAGTGGACGACGAAGTGCGTCAGTTGGTCGATGATATGTTTGAAACAATGTATGAAGCGCCAGGCATCGGCCTCGCCGCGACCCAGGTCAACGTGCACAAACGTATCGTCGTGATGGACCTCTCCGAAGACCGCAGCGAACCGCGGGTGTTCATCAACCCCGAGTTCGAAGCGCTGACCGACGAGATGGAGCAATACCAGGAAGGCTGCCTCTCGGTGCCGGGTTTCTACGAAAACGTCGACCGTCCGCAGAAGGTCAAGGTCAAGGCCCTGGATCGCGACGGCCAGCCTTACGAAATGATCGCCGAAGGCCTGCTCGCGGTGTGCATCCAGCATGAATGCGACCACCTGAATGGCAAATTGTTCGTCGACTACCTGTCCAACCTCAAACGCGACCGAATCAAGAAGAAACTGGAAAAGCTCCATCGCCAGAACGCTTGATGCCCTTCTTTCAAAGGCTTGCCGCGGCAAGCCTTTTTCTTTTCAGAGATTGCTCCCATGACTGAGCCACTGCGCATCGTCTTTGCCGGCACCCCGGAATTCGCCGCCGAACACCTCAAGGCCCTGCTCGACAGCCCTTACGAGATCGTCGCGGTCTACACCCAGCCGGATCGTCCGGCAGGTCGCGGGCAAAAACTGATGCCAAGCCCGGTCAAGCAACTCGCGCTGGAAAACAACATCCCGGTGTTGCAACCGCCCACCCTGCGCAACGAAGACGCCCAGGCCGAACTGGCTGCGCTCAAGCCGGACTTGCTGGTGGTGGTCGCCTACGGCCTGATCCTGCCGCAAGCGGTGCTGGATATTCCACGCCTGGGTTGCATCAACAGCCATGCCTCGTTGCTGCCACGCTGGCGCGGTGCGGCGCCGATCCAGCGCGCCGTCGAAGCGGGCGATAGCGAAAGCGGCGTGACCGTGATGCGCATGGAACTGGGCCTGGACACCGGGCCGATGCTGCTCAAAGTCACCACGCCGATCACCGCTGAAGACACCGGCGGCAGCCTCCACGACCGTCTGGCCGAAATGGGCCCACCGGCGGTGATTCAGGCGATTGCCGGGCTCGCCGCCGGCACCCTGAAAGGCGAAGTGCAGGACGACAGTCTTGCCACCTACGCGCACAAATTGAACAAGGACGAAGCACGCATCGATTGGAGCCGCCCGGCGGTTGAGCTGGAGCGTCTGGTCCGTGCCTTCAACCCATGGCCGATCACTCACAGCACGCTCAATGGCGAAGCCCTGAAAGTGCTGGCCGCGAGCGTGGCCGAAGGGCAGGGCGCACCGGGGGAAATCCTCAGCGCCAGCAAGGACGGCTTGATCGTCGCCTGCGGCGAGCACGCCTTGTGCCTGACCCGTTTGCAATTGCCTGGCGGCAAGGCGCTGAACTTCAGCGACGTATTCAACAGCCGTCGTGAGAAATTCGCCGTCGGCACCCAGCTCGGCCAAGTGGCGGACGCTCAATGAATCCGCGTCTGGCCGCCGCCAAGGCACTGGCTGCTGTTCTCAACGGTAAGGCATCCCTCAACAGTTCGCTGCCCACACAAATGGACAAGGTTGAAGACCGTGATCGCGGCTTCACCCAGGACCTGGCATTCGGCACCGCGCGCTGGCAACCGCGTTTGTCGGCGCTGGCGGCCAAGTTGCTGCAGAAGCCGTTCAAGGCGGCGGACGCTGATGTCGAGGCGTTGCTGCTGGTCGGTCTCTACCAATTGCTCTACACCCGCGTTCCGGCCCACGCCGCCATCGGCGAAACCGTGGGCTGCGCCGACAAGCTGAAAAAACCGTGGGCCAAGGCGTTGCTCAATGCCGTGCTGCGCCGCGCCCAGCGTGAAAGCGAAGCGCTGCTGGCCGAACTGGAACATGATCCGGTGGTGCGCACCGCTCATCCGCGCTGGCTGCAGAAATCCCTGAAGGCGTTCTGGCCTGAGCAGTGGGAAGCCATTTGCGCGGCGAACAATGCGCATCCGCCGATGATTCTGCGGGTCAACCGTCGCCATCATTCTCGCGATGCTTATCTCGGCTTGCTCGCGCAAGCCGGTATCGCCGCCACGCCGTGCATTTACAGCCAGGACGGCATCATCCTCGAAGCAGCGGCCGACGTGCGCAGCTTGCCCGGCTTCGCCGAAGGCTGGATCAGTGTGCAGGACGAAGCGGCACAACTGGCCGCAGACCTGCTCGACCTGGCGCCAGGCCAACGGGTGCTGGACGCCTGCTGCGCGCCGGGCGGCAAAACCTGCCACATTCTTGAAGCCGAGCCAAAACTGGCTGGCGTCGTGGCGGTGGACCTGGAAGCCAAGCGTCTGGTGCGAGTGCGCGAAAACCTTGCGCGCCTTGGCCTGAGCGCCGACCTGATCGCCGCCGATGGCCGCGATACCGCCACCTGGTGGGACGGCAAACCGTTTCAACGCATCTTGCTGGACGCGCCGTGCTCGGCCACCGGCGTGATCCGTCGTCACCCGGACATCAAGCTGACACGCCAACCCGACGACATCGCCGCATTGGCAGTGCTGCAAGGCGAGTTGCTCGATGCCCTGTGGATAACGCTGGAAGTCGGTGGGATTCTTCTTTACGCCACCTGCTCCACGCTGCCGACCGAGAACACCGAGGTCATCGAAGCGTTCCTCGCTCGCACCCCGGGTGCCCGTGAGCTGGACCTCGCCACGACGGCCGGCATCAAGCAGCCGCACGGTCGACAGTTGCTTGCCCAGGAAGGTGGTCACGACGGTTTCTACTACGCCAAGCTGATCAAGATCGCCGCCGCGCGCGGTTAACCGGATTTCAAGGGAGTGACTGGATGAAAATCATCATCCTCGGCGCAGGGCAGGTCGGCGGTTCGCTGGCGGAACACTTGGCCAGCGAGGCCAACGACATCACGGTGGTAGACACCGATGGCGAACGCCTGCGTGACCTCGGCGATCGGCTGGACATTCGCACTGTGCAGGGCCGCGGCTCATTGCCGACGGTGCTGCGCCAGGCCGGCGCGGACGACGCTGACATGCTGGTGGCGGTGACCAACAGCGACGAAACCAATATGGTCGCCTGTCAGGTCGCCCACACCCTGTTCCACACTCCGACCAAAATTGCCCGGGTCCGCGAAGCGGCGTACCTCACGCGATCCGAGTTGTTCGATAACGACGCGATTCCGGTGGACGTGCTGATCAGCCCGGAGCAAGTGGTCACCAACTACATCAAGCGCTTGATACAGCATCCAGGCGCCTTGCAGGTGATTGACTTCGCCGAAGGCAAAGCGCAATTGGTGGCCGTGAAGGCTTACTACGGCGGCCCGCTGGTGGGTCAGCAACTGCGTCAGTTACGCGAGCACATGCCAAACGTTGAAACCCGTGTTGCGGCCATTTTTCGTCGTGATCGGCCGATTTTGCCTCAGGGCGATACCGTCATCGAGGCCGACGACGAGGTGTTTTTCATCGCCGCCAAAGCGAATATTCGCGCGGTGATGAGCGAAATGCGCCGTCTGGATGAAACGTACAAGCGTATCGTCATTGCCGGCGGCGGGCAGATCGGTGAGCGTCTGGCCGAGGCGATCGAAAGTCGCTACCAGGTCAAGATTATCGAGATGAACCCGGCGCGCTGCCGCCATCTCTCGGACACCCTCGACAGCACCGTGGTGTTGCAGGGCAGTGCCTCCGACCGCGACTTGCTGATGGAGGAGAACATTGCCGACGCGGACATCTTCCTGGCCCTGACCAACGATGACGAAGCCAACATCATGTCTTCGCTGCTGGCCAAGCGCCTCGGCGCGAAGAAGGTGATGACGATCATCAACAACCCGGCGTACGTTGATTTGATTCAGGGCGGCGACATCGATATTGCCATCAGCCCGCAACTGGCGACCATCGGCACTTTGCTGGCCCACGTGCGCCGCGGCGATATCGTCAGCGTGCACTCACTGCGCCGCGGCGCGGCGGAGGCCATCGAGGCGATTGCCCATGGTGACGCGAAGTCGAGCAAGGTGATTGGCAAGGCCATCGAGAACATCGGCTTGCCGCCGGGTACAACGATTGGCGCGATCATTCGTGATGAAGAAGTGATCATTGCCCACGACGACACAGTGATCGAAACGGGCGACCATGTGATTCTGTTCCTTGTGGATAAAAAGCATATTCGGGATGTGGAAAAGCTGTTCCATGTGGGGCTGAGCTTCTTCTGATCCAGAAGCTGCGGCGGCCGGTCTGGCCTCATCGCGAGCAGGCTCACTCCCACAGTATTTCTTCAGTGAATACAGATCTTGTGTCCGGCAAAAATCCACTGTGGGAGTGAGCCTGCTCGCGATGGCTATCTTGAAGCTGACCAACCTCTAGAAGGAGTCCACCCAATGCTCGAATCCCTGGAAAAAATGCTCGCCAAGGGTGTGGATAACTCATTGCTGCGCTTCGGCTTGGGCAAGGGCTACCTGGATCTGGGGGAAAACGCCAAGGCGGCCGAGCATTTCCAGCGTTGCGTCGAATTCGATCCGAAGTATTCGGCGGCCTGGAAACTATTGGGCAAGGCTCATCTGGCACTCGCGGACGTTGCGGCCGCGCGTCAGGCATGGGAACGAGGTCTGGAAGCTGCCCGTGCCCATGGCGACAAGCAAGCAGAGAAAGAGATGACGGTATTTCTGAAAAAGCTTGAACGCCAGTCGCACTGATCAGAGATAGCGCAAACCTATGCCATCGGCATCGACCAGCACCACTTCCATGCGCACCCGCGGAGCACCTGTGGGTAAGTCCTGCACTTGACCATAAACCACTGCGCCTCGGGACAACGACGACAAGCGCGGATGCTTGACGTAGACGCCTGTATCCGAAAGATTGCGGGTCTGGCCAAGGCATTCGCCAAAACTTTCGTGAGTGATCTTGATGCGAAACGATTTGCGAAGTTCGGACATCTTTTGCGCCCTTGAATGAACGGTTGTGGATAACCTTGGCCCCAAGGTTATCCACAGATCATGCCAATCGAGTCAATACCAGCGCTCTTCGCCTGGCGGACGTTTCTTGAAGCGCTTCATGCTCCACATGTATTGGCTTGGATAAGCCCGTACATAACGCTCCACGACCTGGCTCATGGCGGCGCAGGAGGTCTCGGTATCCGTGCTGTACATGGCTTCTGGGGCGGCTTCGAGGATCACTTTGTAACCGGAACCGTCCGGCAACCGCAACGCATGCAGGAACACACCGACGGCTTTACCACCAGCGAGCATGTTCGGCACGAATTTACTGGTCAGCGCCTGTGTGGCGAAGAACGGTACAAAGATCCCGGCGGATTCAGCCGGTTCCGGGTCAGCCGGAATCCCGACTGCACCACCTTTGCGCACTTCCTTGATAACACTGAGGATGCCTTCCTTGGTCGAAGCGGCCACCCGGTTGCCCAACTGGACGCGCTGCTTGCGCAGCAAATCATCCACCGCCTTAAGCTTGGGCGGACGATAGAAGATGATCGGTTTGCACTGGCTGCAATAGAAGTGGTTCAACACTTCCCAGTTGCCCAGGTGGCTGGTGATGCCGACGACACCTTTGCCAGAGGCAAGCGCGTCTTTCAAAACGTCGAGGCCTTCGACTTCGCGCACCAGGTCGATGGAGCGCTGGGCCGGCCAGATCCACGCACAGGCGCTTTCGGTCAACGACTTGCCAATGTCTTTCAGGCTTTGGCCCACCAGACGCTCACGCTCGGCCGGGTCCATCTCGGGAAAGCACTTGGAAAGGTTGATCCGCACCACGTCGCGGGAACGGTTGGGGGTTTTCCACATGACCCAGCCAATGGCCGAGCCCACGGCTTGCACTGCCCGCCAGGGAAGCAGGGCAAACAGCCGCAGAGCGCCTACCAGCAAGGCGCCTTTAAACTTATCCACAGGTCACTCCTGATCTTGTGCTGTGCGCGAGGCGGCTATTCTAACCGCCGTTGGCGAGCTGAGCGTAGCGGTCGCAGTCTTGCGTGTGATCCATGACCATGCCCGAGGCTTGCATCAGCGCGTAGCAAATCGTCGGGCCGACGAAGGTGAAGCCGGCCTTTTTCAAACCTTTGCTCATCTCCACGGCGACTGGCGTGATCGCCGGCACTTCGGTGCGATCCTTGAAATGATTGATCACAGGCGTGCCGCCAACGAAAGACCAGAGAAACTCCACCGGGTCTTCCAGCGTCAGCCAGGCCTGGGCGTTGCGCCGTGCGGCGTTGAGTTTCAGGCGATTGCGGATGATGCCTGGATCGAGCATCAATTCATCGATTTCCGCATCACTCATCTGCGCCACACGCTGGACGTCGAAGCCGAACAACACCTCGCGATAACGCTCACGTTTACGCAGCACGGTGATCCATGAGAGGCCTGCCTGGAACCCTTCGAGCAAAAGCAACTCGAACAATCCCTGCGCATCGCGTAGCGGCGCGCCCCACTCCTGGTCGTGATAAGCCATGTACAGCGGATCTTCGGAACACCAAAAGCAGCGTGGCATAAGGCTCCAGGGGGCGTGCGCAGCAATGAATCGGGTATACTCCCGCTCTTTAAATCGCAGCCCAAGAAACAGGTGAATTTCGTGAGCCAGCCTACGCCAGCCGTGCGTACCTTCCAAGACTTGATCCTCGCCCTCCAGCAATACTGGGCCGAGCAAGGTTGCGTGGTACTTCAGCCCTACGATATGGAAGTAGGCGCCGGTACTTTCCACACTGCCACGTTTCTGCGCGCCATCGGCCCGGAAACCTGGAACGCCGCTTATGTGCAGCCCAGTCGTCGCCCGACTGACGGCCGCTACGGCGAAAACCCGAACCGTCTGCAGCATTACTACCAGTTTCAGGTTGTCCTGAAGCCGAACCCGGACAATTTCCAGGAACTGTACCTGGGCTCCCTCAAGCACGTTGGCCTGGACCCGTTGGTCCACGACATTCGCTTCGTTGAAGACAACTGGGAATCGCCGACACTGGGCGCCTGGGGTCTGGGCTGGGAAGTCTGGCTCAACGGCATGGAAGTGACGCAGTTCACTTACTTCCAGCAAGCGGGCGGCATCGAGTGCTACCCGGTGACCGGCGAGATCACTTACGGCCTGGAACGTCTGGCGATGTACCTGCAAGGCGTGGACTCGGTCTACGACCTGGTCTGGGCGGACGGTCCGTTCGGCAAAGTGACCTACGGCGACGTGTTCCACCAGAACGAAGTGGAGCAGTCGACCTACAACTTCGAACACGCCAACGTCGAGAAGCTGTTCGAACTGTTCGATTTCTACGAAAGCGAAGCCAAGCGCCTGATCGAACTCGACCAGCCGCTGCCATTGCCGAGCTACGAAATGGTGTTGAAGGCGTCCCATACCTTCAACCTGCTGGATGCGCGCCGGGCGATCTCGGTGACCGCGCGTCAGCAATACATCCTGCGAGTGCGCACCCTGGCGCGTTCCGTTGCGCAAGCCTACCTGCTGGCTCGCGCCAAGCTGGGCTTCCCGATGGCGACCCCGGACCTGCGTGATGAAGTACTGGCCAAGCTGGAGGCTGCACAATGAGTGCTCTAGATTTTCTGGTTGAACTGGGCACCGAAGAACTGCCACCCAAAGCCCTGAACACCCTGGCCGACGCGTTCCTGGCCGGTATCGACAAAGGCTTGCAGGCCGCCGGCCTGAACTACGAGACCAAAACCGTCTACGCCGCGCCCCGTCGTCTGGCTGTGCTGATCACTTCTCTGGCCACCCATCAGCCGGATCGCAGCATCAACCTCGACGGCCCGCCACGTCAGGCCGCGTTCGACGCCGAAGGCAACCCGACTCAAGCGGCACTGGGTTTTGCCAAGAAGTGCGGCGTCGACCTGAGCGAAATCGATCAGAGCGGCCCGAAACTGCGCTACAGCCAAAGCATCGCCGGCAAGCCGACCGCGAGCTTGCTGCCGACCATCGTCGAAGATTCCCTGAACGACCTGCCGATTCCCAAGCGCATGCGCTGGGGTGCTCGCAAGGAAGAGTTCGTTCGCCCAACCCAATGGCTGGTGATGTTGCTCGGTGACCAGGTCATCGACTGCACCATCCTCGCGCAAAAGGCTGGCCGTGATTCCCGTGGTCACCGCTTCCATCACCCGGAAAGTGTGCGCATCACTTCGCCGGCCAACTACCTGGCCGATCTGCGCGGCGCTTACGTGCTGGCCGATGCCAACGAGCGTCGCGCGCTGATCAGCAAGCGCACCGAAGAGCTGGCGACGATGCAGGAAGGTACTGCAATCGTGCCACCAGCCTTGCTTGACGAAGTGACTGCGCTGGTTGAGTGGCCGGTGCCGCTGGTGTGCTCGTTCGAGGAGCGTTTCCTCGACGTGCCGCAAGAAGCCCTGATCACCACCATGCAGGACAACCAGAAGTATTTCTGCCTGCTGGATGCCGACGGCAAGTTGCTGCCACGTTTCATTACCGTGGCCAACATCGAAAGCAAAGACCCGCAGCAGATCATCGCCGGTAACGAGAAAGTGGTTCGTCCGCGCCTGACCGACGCCGAGTTCTTCTTCAAGCAAGACAAGAAGCAGAAACTCGAAGACTTCAACCTGCGCCTGCAGAACGTGGTGTTCCAGGAAAAACTCGGCAGCGTCTATGACAAGGCCGAGCGTGTTTCCAAACTGGCCGCGTTCATCGCGCAACGCATTGGCGGCAACGCAGCCTGGGCTTCCCGTGCCGGCCTGCTGTCCAAGTGCGACCTGGCCACCGAGATGGTCGGTGAGTTCCCGGAGATGCAAGGCGTCGCCGGTTACTACTACGCCCTCAACGACGGCGAGCCGGAAGATGTCGCCCTGGCACTGAACGAGCAGTACATGCCGCGTGGTGCCGGCGCTGAACTGCCGACCACCCTGACCGGGGCGGCCGTGGCCATCGCCGACAAGCTCGACACCCTGGTCGGGATTTTCGGCATCGGCATGTTGCCAACCGGCAGCAAAGACCCGTATGCCTTGCGCCGTGCCGCGCTCGGCGTGTTGCGCATCCTGATCGACAAGAAGCTCGACCTCGACCTCAACGATGCCGTGGCGTTTGCCGTGAATGCGTTCGGTACCAAGGTGAAGGCTGCCGGTCTGAATGACGCGGTGCTGGAGTTCATCTTCGATCGTCTACGTGCCCGTTATGAAGACGAAGGCGTGGACGTCGGCACTTACCTGTCGGTACGTGCCCTGAAACCGGGTTCGGCGCTGGACTTCGACCAACGCGTACAAGCGGTAGAAGCGTTCCGCAAATTGCCGGAAGCCGCTGCCCTGGCCGCGGTGAACAAGCGCGTATCGAACTTGCTGAGCAAGGTCGAAGGCTCTGTTCCGTCGGTCGTGGAAGCCAAGTACTTCGACAATGCCAACGAGTTCTCCCTGTACTCGGCGATCCAGCAGGCTGACCAGGCTGTACAGCCGATGGCCGCTGCGCGTCAGTACCGTGAATCGCTGGCGCGTCTGGCTGCCTTGCGCGAGCCGGTGGATGCGTTCTTCGAGGCCGTGATGGTCAACGCTGAAGATGCCAAGGTCCGCGCCAACCGCTATGCATTGCTGGCGCGTCTGCGTGGGCTGTTCCTCGGCGTCGCCGACATTTCGATGCTGGGCTGAGGAATTGCTGTTGAAACTGCTGATTCTCGATCGGGACGGGGTGATCAATTACGACTCCGACGCTTACATCAAGTCGGTGGAGGAGTGGATTCCGCTCCCGGGCTCGATCGAGGCGATTGCGCAGTTGAGCAAGGCCGGCTGGACGGTGGCGGTGGCTACCAACCAGTCGGGCATTGCGCGCGGTTATTACGACATCGCCACCCTGGACGCCATGCACGAGCGCCTTCGCTCGCTGGTGGCGGAGCAGGGCGGTGAAGTCGGGCTGATCGTCTATTGCCCGCACGGGCCGGACGACGGCTGCGATTGCCGCAAGCCAAAACCGGGGATGTTGAAAACCATCGCCACGCATTACAACGTTTCGCTGACAAATCTATGGTTCGTTGGCGACACGCTCGGTGACCTGGAAGCCGCCAAAGCCGTCGATTCTCAACCAGTTTTAGTAAAGACCGGGAAAGGCGAAAAGACTTTGGGCAAGACCCTGCCGGTGGGCACCTTGATTTTTGACGATCTTGCGGCGATTGCCGCAGAACTTATCCACAATTAGAGTGCTTTCGAATTTCCTGACCAGGGATTGATCGGGAGTGCACTTTATATAGACGGGCAGAGCCCGCACGGTAAATGTCGCCATGTCGATACTGCAGGCCATCAGAACCTTCCTCTTTTACCTGCTGCTGGGCACCAGCTCCTTGCTTTGGTGCAGCCTGAGCTTTTTTATCGCGCCCTTTCTGCCGTTCAAGGCGCGTTATCGCTTTATCAATGTTTATTGGTGCCGTTGCGCCTTATGGCTGAGCAAAGTCTTTCTGGGCATCAGCTACGAAGTGAAGGGCGCCGAGAACGTGCCAGACCAGCCCTGCGTGATTCAGTCGAACCACCAGAGCACCTGGGAGACGTTCTTCCTATCGGCCTACTTCGAGCCGTTGAGCCAGGTGCTGAAGCGTGAACTGCTCTATGTTCCGTTCTTCGGTTGGGCCATGGCCATGCTGCGTCCTATTGCCATCGATCGCGACAATCCAAAAGCGGCGCTCAAGCATGTGGCGAAGAGGGGCGACGAATTGCTCAAGGATGGCGTTTGGGTGCTGATTTTCCCGGAAGGGACGCGCGTTCCCTTTGGCACCATCGGCAAGTTCTCTCGCGGAGGCACCGCGTTGGCGGTCAACGCGGCACTTCCAGTGCTGCCGATTGCACACAATGCCGGCAAATTCTGGCCGAAAACCGGTTGGGCAAAGAAGCAAGGCGTGATCACCGTGATCATTGGCGCACCGATGTATGCCGAGGGTAGCGGGCCGCGCGCCATTGCCGATCTGAACGACCGTGTGCAGCACTGGAACGAACAGATGCAACGGGAGATGGGTTCGCTACCAGCAGCCCCGGCAGCGCCCTCTGCCAACGATCAGGTCGCCGTCTGAGATTCTGTGGATAACCTGTGTACCGTTTTTCCAAGAAGCGGCTTATTTATATCGTAAGCATATGATTTATATGTATATTTCTTAAACTGATAAAATTCCGAAAAAGGTGCATAAGTTTTTTTCGGGCGCAAAAAAACCGGCTGATATAGCCGGTTTTTTTATGCTCGAAATTACTGTGTTTCAGTGCCTGAACAATGGCTGTGTCAGGCTGTTAACGGGGGTGGCCAAGATCCAATAAAAAAGGCCAACGCTGAGCGTTGGCCTTTTGGGTTTGGCAGGATTTCTGCTGAATCAGAAGTCCAGGTTGGAAACCGCCAAGGCGTTGCTTTCGATGAAGTCACGACGAGGTTCGACCGCATCACCCATCAGGGTGTTGAAGATCTGGTCTGCGCCAATGGCATCTTCGATGGTCACTTTGAGCATCCGGCGCTGGCTAGGGTCCATGGTGGTTTCCCACAGCTGATCCGGGTTCATCTCGCCCAGACCTTTGTATCGCTGGATGGTGTGACGCTTGGTGCTTTCAGCCATCAGCCATTCAAGGGCTTCCTTGAACTCGGTGACCGGCTTCTTGCGCTCGCCACGCTGGATGTACGCGCCGTCGTCCAGCAAGGTGCTCAATTGAGCGCCGAGCGATACCACGGTTTTGTAGTCATTGCTGCCGAAGAAGTCGCGGTTGAAGGTGACGTAGTTCGACAGGCCATGCGAGATCAACTCGACCTCTGGCAGCCAGACGTTACGTTCACGGTCTTCACGCAGACTGGCTTTGTACACCAGGCCGGACTTCTCAACAGTTCGCAGACGAACTTCGTACTGAGCCAGCCAATCCTGCATCGCTGCGTGATCGGACAGTTGCTCCATGCTCACTGCAGGCAGGTAGATGAAGTGTTCGGTCAGTTCCTGTGGGTACAGGCGCGAAAGACGCTTGAGGGTCTTCATCACCAGACGGAAGTCATTCACCAGGCGCTCGAGGGCAGGGCCGGAAATGCCCGGTGCTTCCTCGTTCAGGTGCAGGCTCGCGTCTTCCAGGGCCGACTGCGTCATGTACTCTTCCATGGCATCGTCGTCTTTGATGTATTGCTCTTGCTTGCCCTTCTTAACCTTGTACAGCGGTGGCTGGGCGATGTAGATGTAGCCACGCTCGATCAGCTCAGGCAACTGACGGAAGAAGAAGGTCAGCAGCAGGGTACGGATGTGCGAACCGTCGACGTCAGCATCGGTCATGATGATGATGTTGTGATAACGCAGCTTCGCAATGTTGTACTCGTCGCGACCAATGCCACAGCCGAGCGCGGTGATCAAGGTGCCCACTTCTTGCGAAGAGATCATCTTGTCGAATCGCGCCTTTTCAACGTTCAGGATCTTGCCTTTGAGCGGCAGGATGGCCTGGGTTTTACGGTTACGACCCTGCTTGGCGGAGCCGCCAGCAGAGTCACCTTCCACGAGGTACAGTTCGGAGAGGGCAGGGTCCTTTTCCTGGCAGTCAGCCAGTTTGCCCGGCAGGCCGGCAATATCCAGCGCGCCTTTACGACGGGTCATCTCACGGGCTTTACGCGCCGCTTCCCGCGCACGAGCAGCATCGATCATCTTGCCGACGACGAGCTTGGCTTCGTTCGGGTTTTCCAGCAGGAAGTCGGAGAAGTACTTGCCCATTTCCTGTTCGACGGCGGTCTTCACTTCGGAAGAAACCAGCTTGTCTTTGGTCTGGGAGCTGAACTTCGGATCCGGGACTTTCACCGAAATGATCGCGGTCAAGCCTTCGCGGGCATCGTCACCGGTGGTGGCGACCTTGTGCTTCTTCGCCAGACCTTCCGCTTCGATGTAGGTGTTCAGGTTACGCGTCAGTGCGGAACGGAAACCCACCAAGTGAGTACCGCCATCGCGCTGTGGAATGTTGTTGGTGAAGCACAACAGGTTCTCGTTGAAGCTGTCGTTCCACTGCAGAGCGATTTCCACGCCGATGCCGTCTTCACGCTGAATGTTGAAGTGGAACACCTGGTTGACCGGAGTCTTGTTGGTGTTCAGGTATTCAACGAACGCACGCAGACCGCCTTCGTATTTGAACAGCTCTTCCTTGCCGCTGCGCTCGTCCTTGAGGACGATGCCGACACCGGAGTTGAGGAAGGACAGTTCGCGGATCCGCTTGGCCAGGATGTCCCAGCTGAAATGGATATTCTTGAAGGTCAGGTCGGATGGTTTGAAGTGAATCTGGGTACCGGTGGTTTCGCTCTCGCCGACGATCTTCATTGGCTCTTTCGGAACACCGTGGATGTAGGTCTGTTCCCAGATCTTTCCACTGCGGCGAACGGTCAGGACCAGCTCTTCGGACAGGGCGTTAACAACCGAAACACCTACACCGTGCAGACCGCCAGAAACCTTGTACGAGTTATCGTCGAACTTACCGCCGGCGTGCAGTACGGTCATGATGACCTCAGCTGCCGAGACGCCTTCTTCTTTGTGCACGTCTACCGGGATGCCACGACCGTTGTCGCGAACGGTGATGGATTCGTCCGGGTGGATAATGATGCTGATGTCGTCGCAGTGGCCAGCGAGCGCTTCATCGATGGAGTTGTCGACTACCTCGAAGACCATGTGGTGCAGACCGCTACCATCGTCGGTGTCACCAATGTACATACCGGGACGTTTGCGTACGGCATCCAGGCCTTTCAGCACTTTAATGCTCGTTGAGTCGTAGGTATTCGTATTTTCTTCGCTCAATGCCTTCACTCCCGATGGTCGTGGGTCTGGGTGATACGGCCCTGTTCCACGTGGAACAGAGCGACTGGCGTTTCCGTCTGCCAGCCTTCCCTCAATAATTCGTGATCTACACAGGTGATAAACACCTGGCAGCGTAAGTCTTCCAGCAAGCGGCAGAGCGCGCGACGGTGGTGCTCGTCCAGTTCGGACGGCAAGTCATCCACCAGATAAATACACTGGCCACGCCGGGCCTGGCTCACCAGGTGCCCTTGGGCTATCCGCAACGCACAAACCACTAACTTCTGCTGGCCGCGGGACAAGATGTCTGCGGCATTATGTGCGCCCAGTCTGAGACGCAAATCAGCACGTTGTGGTCCGGCCTGGGTGTGACCCATTTGCTGATCCCGCTGAAGGGAACCGGCGAGCACTGCACTCAATTCGCGGTCCTTGTCCCAACCTCGGTAATAACTGAGCGTCAAACCTTCAAGCTCAACCAGTTCGCTCAAGGTCTGTTCAAAGACTGGTTTCAAGGCTTTGATGTAAGCGCGGCGGTATTCATCTATTTCAGCGCTGGCCTGGCACAGTTCCCTGTCCCAAACCGCTTGCGAAACGGCGTCAAGTGTACCATGCCGCAGCCAAGAGTTTCTCTGGCGCAGGGCCTTCTGCAAGCGCTGCCAAGTGGACATGAACCGCGGTTCCACGTGGAACACGCCCCAGTCGAGAAACTGCCGGCGAATCTTGGGTGCACCCTCCAGCAAGCGAAAGCTGTCAGGGTTAATCAGCTGAAGCGGCAGGATTTCTGCCAGCTGCGCCGCACTCCGGGCGTTCTGCCCATCGATACGGATTTGAAACTCGCCCTGACGGTCGCGGGAGATTCCCAGAGCGCTATGCCCACCTTCCGCCAACTCCACCTGTCCGAACACCGTACACGCCAACTGCTCGTACTGGATCACCGGTAAAAGACGGGTGCTACGAAACGAACGGGCAAGCCCCAGCAGATGAATGGCTTCCAGAACACTGGTTTTGCCGCTGCCGTTGGCGCCGTAAAGAATGTTGATTCGGGGGGAGGGGGAGAAGGTCACCGGGTGCAGATTGCGCACCGCGGTGACCGAGACGCGACTTAAGGACATCTAGCTTCTGCTGAGCATGATTACAGACGCATCGGCATGACAACGTAGGCCGAATCGTCGTTGTCGGACTCTTGCACCAGCGCGCTGCTGTTGGAGTCGGACAGGATCAAACGAACCTGCTCTGTGGTCATCACACCCAGCACGTCGAGCAGATAGCTGACGTTGAAGCCGATTTCCAGATTGCCGCCGTTGTACTCGACGCCAACTTCTTCTTCAGCTTCTTCCTGCTCCGGGTTGTTCGCCTGGATCTTCAACTGACCATTGGCCAATTGCAGACGAATACCACGGTATTTCTCGTTAGAGAGAATCGCGGTACGGCTGAACGCTTCACGTAATGCCTGACGATCACCCAGTACCAGTTTGTCGCCGCCTTTAGGTAGAACGCGCTCGTAGTCAGGGAATTTGCCGTCGACCAGCTTAGAGGTGAAGGTGAATTCGCCGGTGGTCGCGCGGATATGATGCTGACCCAGCACGATGCTGACGATGCCGTCCGGCTCAGTCAGCAGGCGTGCGAGTTCGAGGATACCTTTGCGCGGAACAATAACTTGGTGGCGATCCGGCTGACCGATATCGGCCTGCATCGAGCACATGGCCAGACGGTGCCCGTCAGTGGCCACGGCACGGATGATCCCGGCAGAGACTTCCAGCAGCATGCCGTTGAGGTAATAACGCACGTCCTGCTGGGCCATGGCGAAGCTGGTGCGTTCAATCAGACGACGCAGTTTGCTTTGCTCCAGGCTGCAGGTCAGCGAGCCCGGACCTTCTTCGACGGTCGGGAAATCGTTGGCTGGCAGGGTCGACAGGGTGAAGCGGCTACGGCCTGCTTTCACCACCAGCTTCTGCTCGTCGACCTTGATGTCGATCAGCGCGTCGTTCGGCAGACTCTTGCAGATGTCCATCAACTTGCGCGCAGGCACAGTAATGGAGCCCGGGTCCGCAGGCTCTTCGAGTTGCACACGACCGACCAGCTCGACTTCCAGGTCGGTACCGGTCAGCGACAATTGCTGGCCTTCGACAACCAGCAGCACGTTGGAGAGCACCGGCAAGGTCTGGCGGCGCTCGACGACGCCTGCGACCAGTTGCAGGGGTTTCAACAGGGCTTCGCGTTGAATGGTGAAATGCATGGTCTAGTCCCTTGCCTTAATAAGCTGCGCTGGTGTTCATCAAGTGGTCAGTGTACGCAGCAGGTTCTTGTAGTCCTCGCGGATGTCCGCGTCGGATTCCTTAAGTTCGTTGATCTTGCGGCAAGCGTGCAACACGGTGGTGTGGTCCCGGCCGCCAAACACATCGCCGATTTCCGGCAGGCTGTGGTTAGTCAACTCCTTGGACAACGCCATTGCAACCTGACGCGGACGTGCGACCGAGCGTGAACGACGCTTGGACAGCAGGTCGGAGATCTTGATCTTGTAGTACTCGGCGACCGTGCGCTGAATGTTATCCACAGAGACCAGTTTGTCTTGCAGCGCCAACAAGTCCTTCAGGGATTCACGAATCAACTCGATGGTGATGTCGCGACCCATGAAGTGCGAGTGGGCGATCACGCGTTTCAGCGCGCCTTCCAGTTCACGGACGTTGGAGCGAATACGTTGTGCGATAAAGAACGCCGCATCGTGTGGCAGATCGACTTTGGCCTGATCGGCCTTTTTCATCAGGATCGCCACGCGGGTTTCCAGCTCTGGCGGCTCGACCGCTACGGTCAGGCCCCAGCCGAAGCGGGATTTCAGCCGCTCTTCAAGGCCTTCGATTTCTTTAGGATAGCGGTCACTGGTGAGAATGACCTGCTGGCCACCTTCAAGCAGGGCATTGAAGGTGTGGAAAAACTCTTCCTGGGAACGCTCTTTGCGGGCAAAGAACTGAATGTCATCGATCAGCAACGCATCCACCGAACGGTAGAAGCGCTTGAACTCGTTGATTGCGTTCAGTTGCAGCGCCTTGACCATGTCGGCCACGAACCGCTCCGAATGCAGGTAAACAACCTTGGCATTCGGGTTCTTCTTTAATAGGTGGTTACCCACAGCGTGCATCAAGTGAGTTTTACCCAAGCCGACGCCGCCATAAAGGAAGAGCGGGTTGTAACCATGCTTTGGGTTGTCCGCCACTTGCCAGGCCGCGGCCCGGGCCAACTGGTTGGACTTACCTTCGACGAAGTTTTCGAAGGTGAAGGTGCGGTTCAGGTAACTGGTGTGCTTGAGCGCGCCTTCGACCTGCACGGTGCGCTGCTCGGAGCGAACCGGCGCCTGTTGCGAACTGGCTCCGGCCATCGGGTCGAAGCTGTCACGAGACGGCTCTTCACTGACCTCGGCAACTTTTTGCGTCGCACGCTTGGTCGGTGTGCTCGCCGGGGCGGGTACCGGAGCGCTCACTGGCGCTTGGGCCGCCTGGGCTTGGGACGCTGCAGCGGCCAACGGCGCATTGGGGGCCGCACGCGGTGCCGAACTGCGTTTGCTGCCTATTAATAAGGAAAGCGCAGGCGCCATGCCATTGCCATGCTCATCCAGCAGTTCGAGGACACGGCCCAGGTATTTTTCGTTGACCCAGTCGAGAACAAAACGATTCGGTGCGTAGACACGCAACTCGTCGCCTTCGGCTTCGACCTGTAGTGGACGGATCCAAGTGTTGAATTGTTGGGCAGGCAGCTCATCGCGCAAAAGCTCCACGCACTGCTGCCAAAGTTCCACTGACACGGATATCCCCTAAGTTGAAAGCCGGTGAGGCAAAAACAAGCGGCCATTGTAGCGGCCAGACGTCCACTTATCCACATGCAGGTTGCGCACAGGCCATGAATTATCAACGCGTTACCCCTCATAAAGACGACCAATGGTATGTGCATAAGCTCTGTGGATAACCGACCATGAGGGCACTGGACAAGTGGGGGCGAAACTCGGTGGATAACCTGCCTGTGGATAACTAGCCGTTCCACACACAGCTTATCCGATAGCGCAGCACAGGCTGACCACCGTTTTCCACTGTAGTTGTCATTCTCTGTACAGTGCACAGTATAAGGGCTGAAGCCACTTATCCACAGAGGATGGCGTCCCTAGCTTTTATAAGCTTTACAAAAAAGCTTTAAATAACTTCCTTCTTTATTTCTATATCTAGCGAAGGCTGCGCGTACGAAAAAACGCCTGGAGATCTATTTATAAGGAAACGTTGGTTGGAAATTGACCTAGAGGCTTGCTTTCTCTAGAATCCCCGGTCTCTTAAAACGGGGGCCATTCCGGCCCGTTGTGGACGAACCAGGTAACACGACAATGAAACGTACTTTCCAACCAAGCACTATCAAACGCGCTCGTACCCACGGTTTCCGTGCTCGCATGGCTACCAAGAACGGTCGTGCCGTCCTGTCGCGTCGTCGCGCCAAAGGTCGTGCGCGTCTGGCAGTTTGATAATCCGGCACTGGAGGTGAGTCAGGACTTCAGTCGGGAAAAGCGTTTGCTTACTCCCCGGCATTTCAAGGCAGTCTTTGACTCCCCTACCGGCAAGGTTCCGGGGAAAAATCTCCTGCTCCTTGCGCGCAACAACGATCTCGATCACCCCCGTCTCGGGCTGGTAATCGGGAAGAAGAGCGTAAAGCTCTCCGTCGAGCGCAATCGCCTCAAACGTCTGATGCGCGAATCGTTTCGCCTGAACCAGGATTCGCTGGTCGGTTGGGACATCGTAATCGTCGCGCGCAAAGGTTTGGGTGACGTAGAAAACCCCGAATTGATTCAGCATTTCGGCAAGCTCTGGAAGCGTCTGGCACGTAGCAAGCCGGTACCAGCAGTCAACACCGAAACTGTAGGGGTAGACAGTCCCGATGCGTAAACTGGCACTCGTTCCGATCCAGTTTTATCGCTATGCCATTAGTCCCCTGATGGCCAACCACTGTCGCTTCTACCCCAGTTGTTCCTGCTACGCGTTAGAGGCCATAGAAAATCATGGTCTTCTGCGCGGTGGCTGGCTGGCCTTTCGTCGTTTAGGTCGCTGTCATCCGTGGAATCCCGGTGGTTATGACCCGGTTCCACCTATCCCTACCTCCCGTTCTTCTTCGATGGCCGAGTAATCATGGATATCAAACGCACGATCCTGATCGTCGCCCTGGCAATCGTGTCCTACGTTATGGTTCTTAAATGGAACCAGGACTATGGCCAGGCTGCCCTGCCGACTCAGAATGTTGCTTCCAGTACGACCGCACCGGGCTTACCGGATACGGCTACTGGCAATAATGCTTCTGTCAGTGACGACATTCCACGCGCCGCAAGCGATTCCAGTGCCACTGCACCTGCTGAAACGCCAGTAGCTGTAAGCAAAGACCTCATCCAGATCAAAACGGATGTGCTCAACCTGGCTATCGATCCACAAGGTGGTGATGTTGCCCAGCTGACGCTGCCGCTGTATCCACGTCGCCAGGACCATCCGGAAATTCCATTCCAGTTGTTCGATAACGGCAACGAGCGGACTTATCTGGCCCAGAGCGGTTTGATCGGTACCGATGGTCCGGACGCAAGTCCTGCCGGTCGTCCGGTTTACTCCTCGGAGAAGAAGATCTACCAACTGGCTGACGGTCAGGACCAATTGGTCGTGGACCTGAAGTTCAGCAAGGACGGCGTCAACTACATCAAGCGTTTCACCGTGAAACGTGGCCTGTATGACGTAACCGTTACCTACTTGATCGACAACGAAAGCGCCAAGCCTTGGTCCGGTGCGATGTTCGCTCAATTGAAGCGTGACGCCAGTGCCGATCCATCGTCCAGCACTGCCACCGGTACCGCGACTTACCTGGGCGCAGCCCTGTGGACAAGTAACGAGCCGTACAAGAAAGTGTCCATGAAGGACATGGACAAGGTGACCGAAGACAAAACCAAGCCACCCATCAGCTATAACGTGAATGGCGGCTGGGTTGCATGGTTGCAGCACTATTTTGTAACCGCGTGGATTCCTCAGCCAGGCCAGAACAATGCGGTAGTTGCTCGTAAAGATGGCAAGGGCAACTACATCATCGGCTACACCGCGCCAGCATTGACTGTTGCGCCAGGTGCGAAAGCCGAGACCAGCGCAGTTCTGTACGCAGGTCCGAAAAGCCAGGCTGTGCTGAAACAGTTGTCCCCAGGTCTGGAACTGACCGTCGACTACGGCATTCTGTGGTTCATTGCCCAGCCAATTTTCTGGCTGCTGCAACACATCCACGCGCTGGTCGGTAACTGGGGCTGGTCGATCATCTTCCTGACCATGCTGATCAAAGGGCTTTTCTTCCCGCTGTCAGCTGCCAGCTACAAATCGATGGCCCGCATGCGTGCAGTGGCACCGAAACTGGCCGCGCTGAAAGAGCAACATGGCGACGACCGGCAGAAAATGTCGCAATCCATGATGGAGCTGTACAAGAAAGAGAAGATCAATCCGCTGGGTGGTTGCTTGCCAATCCTCGTGCAGATGCCGGTTTTCCTTTCGTTGTACTGGGTTCTGCTGGAAAGCGTTGAAATGCGCCAAGCGCCGTTCATGCTGTGGATTACTGACCTGTCGATCAAGGATCCGTTCTTCATTCTGCCGATCATCATGGGCGCAACCATGTTCATCCAGCAGCAGTTGAACCCTACACCTCCGGATCCGATGCAGGCCAAGGTGATGAAGCTGATGCCAATCATCTTCACCTTCTTCTTCCTGTGGTTCCCGGCTGGTCTGGTGCTGTACTGGGTAGTGAACAACTGCCTGTCCATCACTCAACAGTGGTACATCACTCGTAAAATCGAAGCGGCTACCAAAGCAGCTGCCTGATTTACACTGTGGATAACCACTCAAAACGCCCCCTAGTGGGGCGTTTTGCTATCTGTCACTTTTGTCTGGATACCGGTTTATGAGCGTTCCTCGTGAAACCATTGCAGCCGTCGCCACCGCTCAAGGTCGCGCAGGTGTGGGCATCGTCCGTATTTCCGGGCCGTTGGCGAGCGTTGCGGCCAAGGCAATCAGCGGTCGCGAACTGAAACCCCGATTTGCCCACTACGGCCCGTTTCTCAGTGAAAACGAAGAGGTGCTGGACGAAGGCATCGCGTTGTATTTTCCGGGACCGAACTCCTTCACCGGCGAAGACGTGCTTGAACTGCAGGGGCACGGCGGGCCGATCGTGCTGGACATGTTGCTCAAGCGTTGCCTGGAACTGGGCTGTCGTCTGGCCCGTCCGGGTGAATTCAGTGAGCGTGCGTTCCTCAATGACAAACTCGATCTGGCCCAGGCGGAAGCTATCGCTGACTTGATCGAGGCAAGTTCTGCACAGGCCGCACGCAACGCGCTGCGTTCGTTGCAGGGGGCTTTTTCCCAACGTGTGCATAACCTCACCGAACAACTGATTGGCCTGCGCATCTACGTCGAGGCGGCTATCGATTTTCCGGAAGAAGAAATCGATTTTCTTGCGGATGGTCACGTATTGGCCATGCTCGATAAAGTGCGTGATGAATTATCCACAGTGCTTCGCGAAGCCGGGCAAGGTGCCTTGCTGCGTGACGGGATGACAGTGGTCATTGCCGGCCGTCCGAATGCCGGTAAATCGAGCCTGCTGAATGCATTGGCCGGTCGAGAAGCTGCAATCGTCACCGAGATTGCCGGCACCACCCGGGACATTCTTCGCGAACATATCCACATCGATGGCATGCCACTGCACGTGGTCGACACTGCAGGCCTGCGTGATACTGATGACCAGGTAGAAAAGATCGGGGTCGAACGGGCGTTGAAAGCCATCGGCGAAGCTGATCGCGTGCTGCTGGTGGTGGATGCAACCGCTCCAGAGGCACTTGATCCATTCGCTTTATGGCCGGAATTCCTCGAAATCCGCCCGGATCCATCCAAAGTCACGCTGATTCGCAATAAAGCGGACCTGACCGGGGAAGCAATTGCCCTGGAAGTCAGTGACGATGGCCATGTCACGATCAGCCTCAGTGCGAAATCCGCCGGCATGGGTCTGGAATTGCTGCGCGAGCATCTCAAGGCGTGCATGGGCTACGAGCAGACCTCGGAAAGCAGCTTCAGTGCACGCAGGCGTCACCTTGAAGCGCTGCGGCATGCCAGCGCGTCCCTTGAGCATGGTCGTGCACAGTTGACCCTGGCAGGGGCCGGTGAACTGCTTGCCGAAGATTTGCGTCAGGCTCAACACTCACTCGGGGAAATCACCGGTGCATTCAGCTCCGATGATCTGCTGGGACGCATTTTCTCCAGCTTCTGCATCGGTAAATAGTCCCTTCGTAATTCACAGACAGGCCATTCGAGCCTGTCTGTTCCCTCCCTTATGTAAATTTTTATCCAGTGCCGAGCACATTTCTTCCGCTTGAGCGGATTTTCCGTGCCTGCAATTCGCTCGATCAACGCTTTTCTGTGGATTAAGCCCTGTGTGTAACTGCCACTAAGGGCAGTTGATAACAGGGCCTCAAAACTGAAGATAACCACCCCTGTGGATAACCACCCCTTTAATCCACAGGCTTAAACCGGTTATCCAAGGGCCTCATTGGCACATGACCACAGGGTTTTGAATCTCTGTACATATTGAATATAAAGGCTTGTAGAGATCTATCCACAGAAAGGTGCTTCAGTAGAAATAAACATAAAAATAAAGATTTAATAAATTTCTCTCTTTTTAATTTCTATAACCCCGACTTCTCCACAGCTGGTTAAATTTTGTGCAAAGGGTTCTTTAGGAAGGGCGAAGTCCCTATACTTGCCGACCAGGTATAGAAACCTGAGCTCAAACTATTCCTGATTACCTGACTGAAGCAGGCACGAGGTGCGTGGTGGATTTCCCTTCCCGTTTTGAAGTGATCGTCATCGGCGGCGGTCATGCCGGTACCGAGGCAGCACTGGCGTCAGCACGCATGGGGGCAAAAACCCTGTTGCTGACGCATAACGTGGAAACCCTCGGCGCCATGAGTTGCAACCCCGCCATTGGTGGGATCGGTAAAAGCCACTTGGTCAAGGAAATCGATGCCCTCGGCGGCGCGATGGCCATGGCGACCGATAAGGGCGGTATTCAATTTCGCGTGTTGAACAGCCGCAAAGGCCCGGCCGTCCGTGCAACTCGCGCTCAGGCAGACCGGATTCTGTACAAAGCCGCTGTCCGCGAAACGTTGGAAAACCAGCCCAACCTGTGGATATTTCAACAAGCCGCTGATGACCTGATCGTCGAACAGGAACAAGTACGCGGTGTGGTTACCCAGATGGGCCTGCGTTTCCTGGCAGATTCCGTGGTGTTGACCACTGGCACCTTCCTCGGTGGACTTATCCACATCGGAATGCAGAATTATTCCGGTGGTCGCGCCGGCGATCCGCCATCGATTGCCCTGGCTCGCCGCCTGCGTGAATTGCCGCTGCGCGTTGGTCGCCTGAAAACAGGTACACCGCCACGTATCGATGGTCGTTCTGTGGATTTCTCGGTAATGACCGAGCAAGCAGGTGATACCCCGATCCCGGTGATGTCGTTCATGGGCTCCAAAGAGCAGCATCCGAGACAGGTCAGCTGCTGGATTACCCACACCAACGCGCGTACCCACGAAATCATTGCCGCTAACCTTGATCGTTCGCCGATGTATTCCGATGCTGGGCAGATCGAAGGCATCGGTCCACGGTACTGCCCGTCGATTGAAGACAAGATCCATCGCTTTGCCGACAAGGAAAGCCATCAGGTCTTCATCGAACCGGAAGGCTTGACCACCCACGAGCTGTACCCGAACGGGATATCCACATCCTTGCCGTTCGACGTGCAATTGCAGATTGTGCAATCGATTCGTGGCATGGAAAACGCGCACATCGTGCGTCCGGGCTACGCCATCGAATACGACTACTTCGACCCGCGTGACCTGAAGTACAGCCTCGAAACCAAAGTCATTGGCGGTCTGTTTTTCGCCGGGCAAATCAACGGCACCACTGGTTACGAAGAAGCAGGTGCTCAAGGTTTGCTGGCCGGAGCCAATGCTGCACTGCGTGCACAGGGCAAAGACGCCTGGTGCCCGCGTCGCGACGAGGCGTACATCGGCGTATTGGTCGACGATCTGATTACCCTCGGCACTCAAGAGCCGTACCGGATGTTCACTTCACGTGCCGAGTACCGCCTGATTCTGCGCGAAGACAACGCCGATCTGCGCTTGACCGAAAAAGGTCGCGAGTTGGGTTTGGTCGATGACGCGCGCTGGGCTGCGTTCTGCAAGAAACGTGAAAGTATCGATCTGGAAGAGCAACGCCTGAAAAGTACCTGGGTCCGCCCCGGGACTGAGCAGGGCGATGCGATTTCCGAGAAGTTCGGTACACCGCTGACCCACGAATACAATTTGCTCAACCTGCTGAGCCGTCCGGAAATCGACTACGCTGGTCTGATCGCGGTCACCGGTGGTGGCGCAGAAGATCCACAGGTTGCCGAGCAGGTCGAAATCAAGACCAAGTACGCCGGTTATATCGATCGTCAACAGGATGAAATCGCTCGCCTGCGAGCCAGCGAAGACACAAAGCTGCCTGTGGATATCGATTACACGAACATTTCCGGTCTCTCCAAAGAGATCCAGAGCAAGCTCGGTGCGACCCGTCCAGAGACATTGGGCCAGGCGTCACGTATCCCGGGCGTTACCCCGGCAGCGATTTCGCTGTTGATGATTCATTTGAAAAAACGCGGCGCGGGCCGTCAGTTGGAGCAAAGCGCTTGAGTTCGTTGGTCACCTCGCAACACGCCGAAGAGTTATCCACAGGTGCTCGCCAGCTCGGTGTCACACTGACAGAAACCCAGCACACACAGCTGCTGGGTTATCTGGCCCTGTTGATCAAATGGAACAAGGCTTACAACCTCACCGCCGTGCGTGATCCGGACGAAATGGTTTCCCGTCACCTGCTCGACAGTCTGAGCGTGATGTCGTTTGTCGAAAACGGCCGCTGGCTGGACGTTGGCAGCGGCGGTGGGATGCCGGGGATTCCGCTCGCCATCCTGTTTCCAGAGTCACAAGTGACTTGCCTGGACAGCAACGGCAAGAAAACGCGCTTCCTGACCCAGGTCAAACTCGAACTCAAACTGGATAACCTGCAAGTTATCCACAGTCGCGTCGAAGCCTTCCATCCTGCCCAGCCCTTCAACGGGATTATTTCCCGGGCTTTCAGCAGCATGGAAAACTTCAGCAACTGGACTCGCCACCTTGGCGATGCCGATACACGCTGGCTGGCAATGAAGGGCGTTCATCCGGCCGATGAGCTGGTAGCATTGCCGGCAGACTTCCACCTCGATAGCGAACACGCCCTGGCCGTACCTGGTTGCCAAGGCCAACGCCATCTGCTGATACTGCGCCGCACGGCATGATTGGGAACACAAGCAAGAATGGCTAAGGTATTCGCGATTGCGAACCAAAAGGGTGGTGTGGGCAAAACCACCACCTGCATCAACCTCGCAGCTTCCCTGGTCGCTACCAAGCGCCGGGTGCTGTTGATCGATCTCGATCCACAAGGCAACGCCACCATGGGTAGCGGTGTGGATAAACACGGTCTGGAAAACTCGGTCTATGACCTGCTGATCGGCGAATGCGATCTGGCTCAGGCCATGCACTACTCCGAGCATGGTGGTTACCAGCTGTTGCCGGCCAACCGTGACCTGACCGCGGCGGAAGTGGTTCTGCTGGAAATGCAGATGAAGGAAAGTCGCCTGCGCAGCGCACTGGCACCGATCCGTGAAAACTACGATTACATTTTGATCGACTGCCCGCCGTCGCTGTCGATGCTTACGCTTAACGCACTGGTCGCCGCTGACGGGGTCATTATCCCCATGCAGTGCGAGTATTTTGCGCTCGAAGGCTTGAGCGACCTTGTGGATAACATCAAGCGAATCGCCGAATTGCTCAACCCGAACCTGAAAGTCGAAGGCCTGCTGCGGACCATGTATGACCCGCGCCTGAGCCTGATGAACGATGTTTCGGCGCAGCTCAAGGAACACTTCGGCGAGCAGCTGTACGACACCGTCATTCCACGAAACATCCGTCTGGCCGAAGCACCCAGCTACGGCATGCCGGCGCTGGCTTATGACAAAGCATCGCGTGGCGCTATCGCCTATCTGGCATTGGCCGGCGAGCTGGTTCGTCGTCAACGCAAAAACTCACGCACTGCCGCCGCTCAGGCAACTTAAGGAATCCCCATGGCCGTCAAGAAACGAGGTCTCGGACGTGGACTGGATGCACTGCTGAGTGGTCCGACTGTCAGCTCGCTGGAAGAACAAGCAGTGCAAGCTGACCAGCGTGAGCTGCAGCACCTGCCCCTGGACCTGATCCAGCGCGGTAAGTACCAGCCACGTCGGGACATGGATCCTCAGGCGCTGGAAGAGCTGGCGCAGTCGATCAAGGCCCAGGGCGTGATGCAGCCGATCGTGGTTCGCCCAATCGGCAGCGGTCGCTTCGAAATCATCGCCGGTGAACGCCGCTGGCGCGCCAGCCAGCAGGCCGGCAAGGAAACCATCCCTGCGATGGTCCGCGATGTGCCGGATGAAACGGCGATCGCCATGGCGCTGATCGAGAACATCCAGCGCGAAGACCTCAATCCGATTGAAGAAGCCGTGGCCTTGCAGCGTCTGCAGCAGGAATTTCAGCTGACACAGCAACAAGTGGCCGAAGCGGTGGGCAAATCCCGCGTGACCGTGGCCAACCTGCTACGCTTGATCGCGTTGCCGGAAGTTATCAAGACCATGCTGTCGCACGGTGACCTGGAAATGGGTCATGCCCGTGCTTTGCTCGGTTTACCGGAGAATCAACAGGTTGAAGGGGCGCGACATGTTGTCGCACGGGGGCTGACTGTGCGCCAAACCGAGGCACTGGTTCGCCAGTGGTTGAGTGGCAAACAGGAGCCTGCTGAACCGGTAAAGCCGGACCCGGATATTGCGCGACTCGAGCAGCGCCTGGCTGAGCGCCTAGGCTCTGCGGTGCAGATCCGCCACGGTAAGAAGGGGAAAGGGCAGTTGGTAATTGGTTATAACTCCCTTGATGAGCTACAAGGTGTGCTTGCACATATTCGTTGAAACATTTCCTCATGTAGCGTGCAGGCGGAAATCACTACCTGACAGTTGAATAGGGGCTGAACCGCCCCTATACTCTGCGCGCATTTTGTCGGCACAAATTATGCCAAGTTATTGAATTCTGGCAGCCGACCATTGGAGAGCAATAGTGATGGAAACACGCACGCCAAACCGCTTGCCGTTCCATCGCCTGGCAGTTTTTCCGGTGTTAGCGGCTCAATTTGTCGTTTTGCTGATAGCCGCTTTGGCGCTCTGGCAATGGCACGGAGTCGTTGCCGGGTACTCAGGACTCTGCGGAGGCCTGATAGCCTTGCTACCCAATGTTTATTTTGCTCACAGGGCATTTCGGTTTTCCGGCGCCCGAGCAGCTCAAGCCATCGTCCGGTCTTTTTATGCCGGTGAGGCGGGCAAACTGATTTTGACGGCAGTGCTCTTTGCATTGACGTTCGCAGGTGTGAAGCCATTGGCGCCGCTAGCTGTATTCGGCGTCTTCGTGTTGACCCAACTGGTCAGCTGGTTCGCGCCCCTGCTGATGAGAACAAGACTTTCGAGACCTTAGGGCGTTTGAGGCAACCATGGCAGAAACAACCGCTTCGGGCTATATCCAGCACCACTTGCAGAACCTGACCTTCGGGCAGCACCCAACCGGCGGGTGGGGTTTTGCCCACACCGCAGCAGAAGCCAAAGAAATGGGCTTCTGGGCTTTCCACGTCGATACTCTCGGCTGGTCGGTCGCGTTGGGTCTGATCTTCGTTCTTCTTTTCCGCATGGCGGCAAAGAAAGCGACTTCCGGTCAGCCTGGTGCTTTGCAGAACTTCGTTGAAGTATTGGTCGAATTCGTCGATGGCAGCGTGAAAGACAGCTTCCATGGCCGTAGCCCGGTGATTGCACCGCTGGCACTGACCATCTTCGTCTGGGTCTTCCTGATGAACGCCGTCGACCTGATTCCGGTCGACTGGATTCCTCAGCTGGCCATCCTGATTACAGGCGACCACCATATTCCGTTCCGTGCAGTGTCGACCACTGACCCGAACGCGACCCTGGGCATGGCCCTGTCGGTGTTCGCGCTGATCATTTTCTACAGCATCAAGGTCAAGGGCATCGGCGGCTTCATCGGCGAACTGACCCTGCACCCGTTTGGCAGCAAGAACATCTTCGTTCAAGCGCTGCTGATTCCGGTGAACTTCCTGCTGGAGTTCGTGACGCTGGTGGCCAAGCCAATCTCCCTGGCACTGCGTCTGTTCGGCAACATGTACGCCGGCGAGCTGGTCTTCATTCTGATTGCTGTGATGTTCGGCAGCGGTCTGCTCTGGCTTAGCGGCCTGGGCATAGTTCTGCAGTGGGCGTGGGCTGTGTTCCACATCCTGATCATCACCCTGCAGGCGTTTATCTTCATGATGCTGACCATCGTTTACTTGTCGATGGCGCACGAAGAGAACCATTAAGACCAGTCTCGACTGGTCTGATGTCCCACTCGGTCAAACGAGTGGGGGCCCGAACAGGGCTATGAAACGATTTGTTTTACCGCTTTAAAATCTAAAAAACCTAAACCATACGACGTAAAAGTCGGGAGGAAAGATGGAAACTGTAGTTGGTCTAACCGCTATCGCTGTTGCACTGTTGATCGGCCTGGGCGCACTGGGCACCGCAATTGGTTTCGGCCTGTTGGGTGGCAAGTTCCTGGAAGGCGCAGCGCGTCAGCCAGAGATGGTTCCAATGCTGCAAGTTAAAATGTTCATCGTTGCCGGTCTGCTCGACGCCGTAACCATGATCGGTGTTGGTATCGCTCTGTTCTTCACTTTCGCGAACCCATTCGTTGGTCAACTCGCTGGCTAATTACTCGAACCTTCGAGTAATTGGTGTGATGTGCAACGAACGAGCGAGGTGTTGGCGTGAACATTAATGCAACCCTGATTGGCCAGTCCGTTGCGTTCTTCATTTTTGTACTGTTTTGCATGAAGTTCGTGTGGCCTCCGGTCATCGCGGCTTTGCACGAACGTCAGAAGAAGATCGCGGATGGACTGGACGCTGCCGCCCGAGCAGCTCGCGACCTGGAATTGGCCCAAGATAAAGCGGGTCAACAACTGCGCGAAGCAAAAGCTCAGGCAGCCGAAATCATTGAGCAAGCCAAGAAACGCGGTAACCAGATCGTCGAAGAGGCTGTTGAAAAAGCCCGTATCGACGCTGACCGTGTGAAGGTTCAGGCTCAGGCCGAGATCGAGCAGGAACTGAACAGTGTCAAAGACGCGCTGCGTGCCCAATTGGGTAGCCTGGCAGTCTCCGGCGCCGAGAAGATCCTGGGTTCCACAATCGATCAAAACGCGCACGCGGAGCTGGTAAATAAACTGGCTGCTGAAATTTAAGCGAGGGCGATCATGGCAGAATTGACCACGTTGGCCCGACCTTACGCTAAGGCAGCCTTCGAGCACGCCCAGGCCCACCAGCAACTGGCCTCTTGGTCAGCCATGCTCGGCCTGGCTGCAGCAGTGTCGCAAGACGACACCATGCAGCGCGTGCTCAAGGCCCCGCGACTGACGAGCGCAAACAAGGCCGCCACGTTCATTGACGTGTGCGGCGACAAGTTTGATGCGAAGGCACAGAACTTCATCAACGTCGTTGCCGAAAACGACCGTCTCCCGCTTTTGCCGGAGATATCCGCTCTGTTCGACCTGTACAAGGCTGAACAAGAGAAGTCGGTAGACGTTGAAGTGACCAGTGCTTTTGCATTGAACCAAGAACAGCAAGACAAACTCGCCAAGGTTCTCAGTGCACGACTCAACCGGGAAGTGCGCCTGCAAGTCGAGGAAGACAAATCCCTTATTGGGGGCATTGTCATCCGCGCCGGCGACCTGGTTATCGATGGCTCGGTTCGCGGGAAACTCGCAAACCTTGCCGAAGCATTGAAATCTTGAGTTTGAAGGGGCAGCAGAGCAATGCAGCAACTCAATCCTTCCGAAATAAGTGAAATTATCAAGGGCCGCATCGACAAGCTCGATGTGACCTCCCAAGCCCGTAACGAAGGCACAGTCGTCAGCGTATCTGACGGTATCGTGCGGATTCACGGTCTGGCCGACGTAATGTACGGCGAGATGATCGAGTTTCCGGGCGGCGTCTTCGGTATGGCTCTCAACCTGGAGCAAGACTCCGTAGGTGCCGTTGTATTGGGCTCCTACCAGTCTCTGGCTGAAGGCATGAGCGCCAAGTGCACCGGCCGCATCCTCGAAGTTCCGGTTGGTAAGGAACTGCTGGGTCGCGTAGTCGACGCATTGGGTAACCCAGTTGACGGCAAAGGTCCGCTGAACAACACCGAGACCGATGCGGTCGAGAAAGTTGCTCCAGGCGTGATCTGGCGTAAGTCGGTAGACCAGCCTGTACAGACTGGCTACAAGGCTGTCGATGCCATGATCCCTGTCGGCCGTGGCCAGCGTGAGCTGATCATCGGTGACCGTCAGATCGGTAAAACCGCTCTGGCGATCGACGCGATCATCAACCAGAAGAACAGCGGTATTTTCTGCGTCTACGTAGCCATTGGTCAGAAACAATCGACCATCGCCAACGTGGTTCGCAAGCTGGAAGAAAACGGCGCACTGGCTAACACCATCGTCGTGGCCGCGAGCGCTTCGGAGTCTGCAGCACTGCAATTCCTGGCACCGTACTCCGGTTGCACCATGGGTGAATTCTTCCGCGACCGCGGTGAAGACGCGCTGATCGTTTATGACGATCTGTCCAAGCAAGCAGTGGCTTACCGCCAGATTTCCCTGCTGCTGCGCCGTCCACCAGGCCGTGAAGCTTACCCAGGCGACGTGTTCTATCTCCACTCCCGTCTGCTGGAGCGCGCATCGCGCGTTTCGGAAGAATACGTAGAGAAGTTCACCAACGGCGCAGTGACCGGCAAAACCGGTTCCCTGACCGCACTGCCGATCATCGAAACCCAGGCTGGCGACGTTTCCGCGTTCGTTCCGACCAACGTGATTTCCATCACCGACGGTCAGATCTTCCTGGAATCGGCCATGTTCAACTCCGGGATCCGTCCTGCTGTGAACGCCGGTGTTTCGGTATCCCGTGTGGGTGGTGCCGCTCAGACCAAGATCATCAAGAAGCTCTCCGGTGGTATCCGTACCGCTCTGGCTCAGTACCGTGAACTGGCGGCATTCGCCCAGTTCGCTTCTGACCTGGACGAAGCGACCCGTAAGCAACTTGAGCATGGTCAGCGCGTTACCGAGCTGATGAAGCAGAAGCAATACGCACCAATGTCGATCGCTGACATGGCGCTGTCGCTGTATGCCGCTGAGCGTGGGTTCCTGACTGACGTCGAAATCGCCAAGATCGGCAGCTTTGAACAAGCGCTGATTTCTTACTTCAACCGCGATCACGCCGATTTGATGGCGAAGATCAACGTGAAGGGTGACTTCAATGACGAAATCGATGCTGGCATGAAAGCCGGTATCGAGAAGTTCAAGGCCACCCAAACCTGGTAAGCCGCAGCGGGAGCCGCAAGGCTCCCGCTTGCTAACCTGATAGGTGTTACATGGCAGGCGCAAAAGAGATTCGCAGTAAGATTGCGAGCATCAAAAGCACGCAAAAGATTACCAGCGCCATGGAAAAAGTGGCGGTCAGCAAAATGCGCAAGGCACAAATGCGCATGTCGGCTAGCCGTCCTTATGCGGAGCGCATCCGCCAGGTTATTGGCCATCTGGCCAACGCCAACCCGGAATATCGCCACCCTTTCATGATCGACCGTGAAGTAAAGCGCGTCGGTTACGTCGTGGTGAGCAGTGACCGTGGTCTGTGTGGTGGCTTGAACACCAACCTGTTCAAGGCCCTGGTCAAGGACATGGCGGTAAACCGCGAAAACGGCGTCGAGATCGATCTGTGTGTTGTTGGTAGCAAGGGTGCGGCTTTCTTCCGCAACTTCGGCGGTAACGTCGTTGCAGCTATCAGCCACTTGGGTGAAGAGCCGTCGATCAATGACCTGATCGGCAGCGTCAAGGTGATGCTGGATGCCTACCTGGACGGCCGTATTGACCGCCTGTCCGTGGTGTCCAACAAGTTCATCAACACCATGACGCAAAAGCCAACCGTGGAGCAGTTGATTCCACTGGTGGCAACCCCGGATCAGGAACTCAAGCACCACTGGGATTATCTGTACGAACCGGATGCCAAAGAGCTGCTTGACGGCTTGATGGTCCGTTACGTGGAGTCGCAGGTCTACCAGGCGGTGGTCGAGAACAACGCGGCTGAACAAGCTGCGCGGATGATCGCGATGAAAAACGCTACCGACAACGCCGGTGATTTGATCAGCGATTTGCAGCTGGTCTATAACAAGGCGCGTCAGGCTGCGATCACCCAAGAGATCTCGGAAATCGTCGGCGGCGCTGCCGCGGTTTAACGGTTCAAATATTCAGAGGATCCAGCTATGAGTAGCGGACGTATCGTTCAAATCATCGGCGCCGTTATCGACGTGGAATTTCCACGCGACAGCGTACCGAGCATCTACAACGCGCTGAAAGTAGTGAGCGCGGCTGAAACCACCCTGGAAGTTCAGCAGCAGCTGGGCGACGGCGTGGTTCGTACCATTGCGATGGGTTCCACCGAGGGCTTGAAGCGCGGTCTGGAAGTCACTGACTCTGGCGCAGCCATCTCCGTACCGGTCGGTAAAGCGACTCTGGGCCGGATCATGGACGTTCTGGGCAACCCGATCGACGAAGCTGGCCCGATCGCCACCGAAGAGCGTTGGGGCATTCACCGTCCTGCGCCAACCTTCGCTGAACAAGCGGGCGGCAACGACCTGCTGGAAACCGGCATCAAGGTTATCGACCTGGTTTGCCCGTTCGCCAAGGGCGGTAAAGTAGGTCTGTTCGGTGGTGCCGGTGTAGGCAAAACCGTAAACATGATGGAACTGATCCGTAACATCGCCATCGAGCACAGCGGTTATTCCGTGTTCGCCGGTGTGGGTGAGCGTACTCGTGAGGGTAACGACTTCTACCACGAGATGAAGGATTCCAACGTTCTGGACAAAGTGGCACTGGTTTACGGTCAGATGAACGAGCCGCCGGGTAACCGTCTGCGCGTAGCATTGACCGGCCTGACCATGGCCGAGAAGTTCCGTGACGAAGGTAACGACGTTCTGCTGTTCGTCGACAACATCTATCGTTACACCCTGGCCGGTACTGAAGTATCCGCACTGCTGGGCCGTATGCCTTCCGCAGTAGGTTACCAGCCGACCCTGGCCGAAGAGATGGGTACTCTGCAAGAGCGTATCACTTCGACCAAAAACGGTTCGATCACCTCGATCCAAGCGGTATACGTACCTGCGGATGACTTGACTGACCCGTCGCCAGCGACCACTTTCGCCCACTTGGACGCCACCGTCGTTCTGTCCCGTGACATCGCTTCCCTGGGTATCTACCCAGCGGTCGATCCACTCGACTCGACTTCGCGCCAGCTGGACCCGAACGTAATCGGCCAGGATCACTACGACACCGCTCGCGGTGTACAGTATGTTCTGCAACGTTACAAAGAACTGAAGGACATCATTGCGATCCTGGGTATGGACGAGCTGTCGGAAGCCGACAAGCAGTTGGTAAACCGTGCTCGTAAGATCCAGCGTTTCTTGTCGCAGCCGTTCTTCGTGGCTGAAGTCTTCACCGGTGCTTCGGGTAAATACGTTTCCCTGAAAGACACCATTGCTGGCTTCAAAGGCATCCTCAACGGTGACTACGACCACCTGCCAGAACAAGCGTTCTACATGGTCGGCGGCATCGAAGAAGCGATCGAGAAAGCCAAGAAACTGTAATCCCGGCGCCTGGCAACGGGCGCTAATTTAGGTTGAGGCAATCAGATGGCTATGACAGTCCATTGCGATATCGTCAGCGCGGAAGGAGAAATCTTTTCCGGTCTGGTCGAGATGGTGATTGCGCACGGTGCACTGGGTGATCTTGGTATCGCCCTGGGTCACGCGCCGTTGATCACTAATCTCAAGCCGGGCCCGATCCGCCTGGTCAAGCAGGGCGGGGAAGAGGAGGTGTATTACATCTCCGGTGGTTTCCTCGAGGTTCAGCCGAACATGGTCAAGGTTCTTGCCGATACCGTGCAACGTGCTGCCGACCTGGATGAAGCCTCCGCTCTGGAAGCCGTTAAGGCTGCCGAGAAGGCCTTGCATGAGCGGGGCGCGGAATTCGATTACGGTTCTGCATCCGCACGTCTGGCCGAGGCTGCAGCTCAGCTGCGCACCGTCCAGCAGATCCGCAAGAAGTTTGGCCACTAATAGGCCATCGCTTGTTGCGCGATTGATTAAAAAGGGTAGCCTCGGCTACCCTTTTTTCTTTTTCGACTTTCATAACCTGGTCGCAGCCGCTGACCACCCAGGATTGGTAGCCAGTCATGTCTTTAGAAATCGTTATTCTCGCTGCCGGCCAAGGCACTCGCATGCGTTCGGCGTTGCCGAAAGTTCTGCACCCGATTGCCGGCAATTCGATGCTCGGCCATGTTATCCACAGCGCACGGCAACTTGATCCACAGCGCATCCACGTGGTGATCGGTCATGGCGCCGAAGCCGTGCGTGAGCGCCTGGCGGCGGACGATCTGAATTTCGTCCTGCAAGACAAACAGTTGGGTACCGGTCATGCGGTGGCGCAAGCCGTGCCATTCATCGAGTCCGACACCGTGCTGATTTTGTACGGTGACGTGCCTTTGATTGAAGTCGAAACCCTGCAGCGTTTGCTCAAGAAAGTTGCGCCCCAGCAACTGGGTTTGCTCACCGTCGAGTTGGATGACCCGACGGGTTACGGCCGCATCGTCCGTGATGCCGACGGCAAGGTCACCGCCATCGTCGAGCAGAAAGACGCCAACGAAGCCGAACGCGCAATCACTGAAGGCAACACCGGGATTCTGGCCCTGCCTTTCGCGCAATTGGGTGGCTGGATGAGCCGTCTCTCCAATAACAACGCCCAAGGCGAGTATTACCTGACCGACGTGATCGCAATGGCGGTCAGCGATGGTCTGGTGGTGGCCACCGAGCAACCACACGACGCCATGGAAGTGCAGGGCGCCAATGATCGCAAGCAACTCTCTGAACTCGAACGTCACTACCAGTTGCGTGCCGGTCGCCGGTTGATGGCTCAAGGCGTGACCCTGCGTGATCCGGCACGTTTCGATGTGCGCGGTGAAATCACCGTGGGCCGCGATGTGCTGATCGACATCAACGTGATCCTCGAAGGCAAAGTTGTCATCGAAGACGACGTGGTGATCGGTCCGAACTGCGTTATCAAGGACAGCACTCTGCGTAAAGGCGTGGTGATCAAGGCCAACAGTCATATCGAAGGCGCGATTCTGGGTGAGGGCAGCGATGCCGGTCCTTTCGCGCGCTTGCGTCCAGGTACGGTGCTTGAAGCCCGCGCGCATGTGGGTAACTTTGTCGAACTGAAAAACGCGCATCTGGGCGAAGGCGCAAAAGCCGGTCACCTGACATACCTGGGTGATGCCGAAGTCGGCGCGCGTACCAATATTGGCGCAGGCACCATCACCTGCAACTACGACGGCGCCAACAAGTGGAAAACCGTGCTGGGTGAAGATGTGTTCATCGGCTCGAACAACTCGTTGGTGGCGCCTGTGGATATCTCTTCCGGTGCGACGACTGCGGCCGGTTCGACGATCACCCAGAATGTGGATAACGCGCAGTTGGCGGTAGGTCGGGCGCGTCAGAAGAACATCGATGGCTGGAAACGGCCGGAGAAGATCAAGAAAAGCTGAGTTATCCACAACCGTATTTCAGGTTTGAGTTATTCACAGCCTGATCGATCATCATCACGGGCAAGCTCGCTCCTGCAAGGTTTCACGGGACCTTTCAGGAGCGACCTTGCCCGCGATGCATTTATCCACAGACATTTTTTCTTACACACGCTTGACGAAGTTTCAGCAATAGGTTTTGATTGCTTCCGTTATCTTTCGAATCGAAACTTACTTGCTCATGTCAAAGCGCAATACACCACAACGTCGCCACAATATTCTCGCCTTGCTCACTGAGCAGGGCGAAGTCAGTGTGGATGAGCTGGCCAAGCGCTTCGAAACTTCGGAAGTTACGGTTCGCAAGGATTTGGCTGCGCTTGAGAGTAACGGCCTATTGCTTCGCCGCTATGGCGGTGCGATTACCATGCCTCAGGAACTGGTCGCCGACATCGGCCAGCCGGTTTCCAAATACAAACAGGCCATCGCACGCGCCGCCGTCAAACGGATTCGCGAGCATGCGCGAATCATCATCGATAGCGGCAGCACCACCGCCGCCATGATTCCGGAACTCGGCCAGCAGCCGGGCCTGGTAGTGATGACCAATTCCCTGCATGTCGCCAACGCCTTGAGTGAACTCGAACACGAACCGGTGCTGTTGATGACCGGCGGCACCTGGGACCCGCATTCCGAGTCCTTTCAGGGGCAGGTCGCCGAGCAAGTACTACGCTCTTACGACTTTGACCAGCTGTTCATCGGTGCTGATGGCATCGATCTGGTCCGCGGTACCACCACCTTCAACGAATTGCTGGGCCTGAGCCGTGTCATGGCCGATGTGGCCCGTGAAGTGATCGTTATGGTGGAGGCCGACAAGATCGGCCGCAAGATTCCCAACCTGGAACTGCCCTGGAGCAGTGTCCATACCCTCATTACCGATGATCGCTTGCCGCAAGAAGCAAGGGATCAGATTCAGGCCCGCGGCATCAATTTGATTTGCGCGTCTGTCAGTCAGGAGAAATAGCATGTGTGGAATTGTCGGCGCAGTTGCAGAACGTAATATCACCGCCATCCTGCTCGAAGGCCTCAAGCGACTGGAATACCGTGGCTATGACAGCGCCGGTGTGGCGGTTTTCACCAACGATGAAAAGCTCGAACGCACGCGTCGTCCGGGCAAGGTTAGCGAACTGGAACTTGCCCTCGAAGCCGAACCGCTGGTCGGTCGTCTCGGCATCGCCCATACCCGTTGGGCCACTCACGGCGCACCCTGCGAGCGCAACGCACACCCGCATTTCTCCGGCGATCTGGCGGTGGTGCACAACGGCATCATCGAAAACCACGAAGCCTTGCGTGAACAGCTGAAAGCCTTGGGTTATGTGTTCACCTCGGACACCGACACCGAAGTGATCGCCCACCTGCTGAACCACAAACTCAAGGACCTGCATGACCTGACTGTGGCCCTCAAGGCCACCGTCAAAGAACTGCACGGTGCTTACGGCCTGGCCGTGATCAGTGCTCATCAACCTGATCGTCTGGTCGCAGCCCGCAGCGGCAGCCCGTTGGTGATTGGTCTCGGCCTGGGTGAGAACTTCCTGGCGTCCGACCAACTGGCCCTGCGTCAGGTCACTGACCGTTTCATGTACCTGGAAGAAGGCGATATCGCAGAAATTCGCCGCGATAGCGTGCACATCTGGGACGTTAACGGCCAAGCCGTCGAGCGAGAAACCGTTCAGTATCGCGATGGCGCCGAAGCTGCCGACAAGGGCGAGTTCCGCCACTTCATGCTCAAGGAAATCCACGAGCAACCAGCCGTGGTTCAACGCACCCTCGAAGGTCGTCTGAGCCCCAACGGCGTTCTGGTACAGGCTTTCGGCCCACAGGCGGCCGAGCTGTTCGCCAAAGTGCGCAACGTGCAAATCGTTGCCTGTGGCACCAGCTACCACGCCGGTATGGTTGCCCGTTACTGGCTCGAAGAACTGGCCGGTATCCCGTGCCAGGTCGAAGTTGCCAGTGAGTTCCGCTACCGCAAAGTCGTGGTGCAGCCAGACACGCTGTTCGTCACCATTTCCCAGTCCGGCGAAACCGCCGACACCCTGGCCGCGCTGCGCAACGCCAAGGAGCTGGGCTTCCTCGCCAGCCTGGCGATCTGCAACGTGGGCATCAGCTCGCTGGTGCGTGAGTCCGACCTGACCCTGCTGACCCAAGCCGGTCGCGAAATCGGCGTGGCCTCGACCAAAGCCTTCACCACTCAACTGGTCGGCCTGCTATTGCTGACCCTTTCCCTGGGTCAGGTTCGCGGCACATTGTCCAAGGATGTCGAAGCCACCCTGGTCGAAGAACTGCGTCGTCTGCCAGCCCGCTTGGGCGAGGCTCTGGCCATGGACGGCACCGTGGAGAAAATCGCCGAGCTTTTCGCCGAGAAGAACCACACCCTGTTCCTCGGCCGTGGCGCGCAATTCCCGGTGGCAATGGAAGGGGCCTTGAAACTCAAGGAAATCTCCTACATCCACGCCGAAGCCTACCCAGCGGGCGAACTCAAGCACGGCCCGTTGGCACTTGTGGATAACGACATGCCAGTGGTCACCGTGGCGCCGAACAACGAACTGCTGGAGAAGCTCAAGTCCAACCTCCAGGAAGTCCGCGCCCGTGGCGGCCAACTGATCGTCTTCGCAGACGAGCAGGCAGGCATGACCAACGGCGAAGGCACCCACGTTGTGCACATGCCGCACATCCACGACATCCTGTCGCCGATCCTCTACACCATCCCGCTGCAGTTGCTGTCGTATTACGTCGCCGTGTTGAAAGGCACAGACGTTGACCAGCCGCGCAACCTGGCGAAATCGGTGACTGTGGAATAAGTTATCCACAGGTGATCGAACATTAAAAATCGCAGCCTCTGGTTGCGATTTTTTTTATCTGAATACAGGACAAGCGCCATGGACCGATTCCAGGAAATGCAAGTCTTCGCCGCCGTCGCCAAGGAGCAAGGTTTCTCGGCGGCGGCGCGGCTTTTGGGGATGTCGGCGGCGAGTGTCACTCGGGCCGTGGCGGCGCTGGAGAAGCGCATTGGCACTCAGTTACTGACGCGCACCACCCGCAGCGTGTATTTGAGCGAAGCGGGTCAGCGTTTTCTGGAGGATTGTCGGAGAATTCTTTCCGAGGTGCAGGAAGCTGAGGATTCGGCAGCCGGAAGTCATGCCCAGCCCCGTGGGCAACTGACTATTACGGCGCCTGTGTTGTTCGGTGATTTGTTCGTCACGCCAGTCATGGTCGGTTACCTGACCCAATTTCCTGACGTCAGCATCAACGCTCTGCTGGTCGACCGGGTGGTGAGTATGGTTGAGGAGGGCGTCGATGTGGCGGTGCGCATCGGCGAGCTGCCGGACAGCAATCAACATGCAATCCGGGTCGGCGAAGTGCGGCGGGTGATTTGCGCTTCTCCGCAATTCCTGAAAGCCCATGGTCGGCCTCGGCATCCTGCCGAATTGAGCGCAGCGCCGATCATTGCTACCTCCTCCATCGGGCAGCTCAGGAGCTGGCCGTTCCTTGAGGCGGGGGAGCCGATCAGCGTTCGTTCAGAACCGCGTCTTGTGGTCACCGCCAATCAGGCCGCTATCACAGCCGCCGCCATGGGCCTTGGGCTGACCCGAGTGCTGTCGTATCAAGTCGCGAGCAAGGTTGCCGCGGGTGAGCTGGAAATCGTGTTGGCTGACTTCGAACTGCCGCCATTGCCCATTCATGTGGTCTATCAGGGCGGACGCAAGGCCCCCGTGCGGGTCCGTAGTTTTGTCGACTTCGTGGTGAAGGCGCTGCGCGAACACCCGGCGCTGCAGGGCTAAAGGGTTATTGCGCTGGATGAAATAATTGATTGCGTTTGCTGGTTATTCTGTTGTTTCGGTTGTAGGTGGAAGATAGCTCCAATTGGCGCCGACCTAAACGGCGCCACCCACCAGCGGAGCCGACCATGCAAGCCATCAAACTCTACAACTTCCCACGTTCCGGCCATGCTCACCGTGCGCAGTTGATGTTGTCCCTACTGCAGCTGCCAACCGAGCTGATCTTTGTCGATCTGCCCAAAGGCGCGCACAAGCAGCCGGATTACCTGGCGATCAACCCGTTCGGTCAAGTCCCGGCGATTGATGATCAAGGGGTGGTGCTGGCCGATTCCAACGCGATCCTGGTCTACCTGGCACTCAAATACGGCAACGGGCGGTGGTTGCCCACCGATCCGGTCGGTGCGGCCAGCGTTCAGCGCTGGTTGTCGATCACCGCCGGGCCGATTGCCTACAGCGTTGCCCGAGCACGACTGATCACGGTGTTCGGCGCGTCCTACAATGCTGAAGAAGTCATCGCCAACGCCCACGCCGTGCTCAAAGTGATCGATCAGGAATTGGCCGCTACGCAATACCTCGTCGGCAATGAGCCAACCATCGCCGATGTCTCGGCCTACAGTTATATCGCCCATGCGCCGGAAGGCAATGTGTCGCTGGACGACTACGCCAACATCCGGGCGTGGCTGGCGCGAGTTGAAGCGTTGCCAGGATTTGTCGGCATGCCGCGCACCATCGCCGGCCTGCAAAAAACTGCCTGATGCTCACGGCCCGACTCAGTCGGGCTGCTCACATTGCGCGATCAGCGCAGGGGAGAAACCGTTATGGAACGTTCACCTTGGCACACTGGCGAGAAACAATTGCAGGCTCACGTGGGTGTTGCCGAGCGAATGGACGTCGTAGGTCGTAAGGTGATTCGCAGCGAGATGCCGGATCAACACCGCACGTTCTATCAGCAACTGCCGTTCATGCTGTACGGCGCGGTCGATGCCGATGGCAATCCTTGGGCCAGTATTCTTGAAGGGCCGCCAGGTTTTGCTCATTCCCCGCAGCCTGCGTTGTTGCAGTTCGACAGCCTGCCTGGCAGCGACGATCCTGCGCAGTTGCAAGAAGGCGCGGCGATTGGCCTGCTGGGCATCGAACTGCACACTCGGCGTCGCAACCGTCTCAATGGCCGGGTTGGCGCTGTGACGGCAAGTGGCTTCGGGGTGGCAGTCGAGCAATCGTTCGGCAATTGCCCGCAGTACATTCAGCTGCGCCAGTTCCGCTCGGTGCCCTTGGCGGACCCGTCGACCCGTGTCGCGCAGCACCTCAATGCGCTGGATGAAGCGGCCACCGCGATGATCGCCGGCGCCGATACCTTCTTTGTCGCCAGCTACGTGGACGTCGATGGTCAACGCTCGGTGGATGTTTCTCACCGGGGTGGCCAGGCCGGTTTTGTCCAGGTAGAAGGCAATCGCCTGACCATTCCGGATTTTGCCGGCAACCTGTTCTTCAATACCTTGGGCAACCTGCTGATCAACCCGCGTGCGGGTTTGCTGTTTATTGATTTCAATTCGGGCGACTTGCTGCAGCTCAGCGGTCGCGCGCAGGTCATTCTCGAAGGCCCGCAAGTCGAAGCCTTTCAAGGGGCCGAGCGGTTGTGGACGTTCGAGGTGGAGCGCGTGGTGCGCCGGCCCGCCGCACTGGCTTTGCGCTGGCGCTTTGACGGCGTGTCGCCCACCAGTTTGCTGACCGGCACGTGGGCGCAGGCGAACGCGCGGCTGCAAGCCAAGGCCCTGGGCGACAGCTGGCGGCCGTTGCGAGTGGTGCGCATCGAGCAGGAAAGCCACGCCATCCGTTCGATCTATCTGGAGCCCAGCGACGGCGCGGGGTTGCCGCTGTTTCAGGCTGGGCAGCATTTGCCGTTGAGGTTCAACATTGGGGGCGATGTGCATATCCGCACGTACAGCCTGTCGAGCGCCCCCTCCGATGACTTTTTCCGCATCAGTGTGAAACGTGACGGGTTGGTGTCTTCGCACCTGCATGAGCACGTTCGCGTCGGCGATGTGCTGGAAGCTCGCGCGCCTCAAGGGCATTTCACCGTGGCACCGCATGAGCGTCGGCCACTGGTGCTACTGGCCGCCGGTGTTGGCATCACGCCGTTGCTGTCGATGGTGCGCGAGGTGGTTTATCAAGGTTTGCGCACCCGGCGCATTCGGCCGACGTGGTTTTTCCAGAGCTCGCGAACCTTGGCCGATCAGCCGTTTCGCCCGGAGCTGGATCGCTTGCTCGACGGCCTCGGCGACTCGGTACACGTGATGCGATTGCTCAGTCAGCCCGAACCTGATGCCCGCGAGGGTGAAGATTTCGACCTGACCGGGCGGATCGACGCCGACCTGATGAAGACCGTTCTCGAAGTGGACGACTACGATCAGGTGGATTTTGTCCTGTGCGGGCCGGGCAGTTTTACCCAAGGGATGTACGACAGCCTGCGCAGTCTGGACATCCGCGACGCGAGGATTCATGCCGAAACCTTTGGCCCCTCGACATTGCGTCGGACGCCGGACCCGGATGCCATTGTCATCGAGCAACCACCGGCCGCCACTGTTTCGGTCCCCGTCGTGTTCCAGCGCTCGGCCAAAGAGGCACGCTGGCAGCCCGAGGGCGGCAGTTTGCTGGAGCTGGCGGAAAGCCGCGGATTGCGCCCGGAATTCAGCTGCCGCGGCGGATCTTGCGGCACCTGTAAAACGCGGCTGATCAGCGGCGCAGTGAATTATCCACAGCCCCCGGCGGAAGTGCCTGAGGCGGGAGAGGTACTGATTTGTTGCGCGGTGCCGGCGCAGGGTTCGCAGCCGTTGGTGTTGGATTTGTGACCTATCGGGAATGCACAGGAGATCCCTTGTGGGAGTGAGTTGGCTCGCGATAGCGGTGTGTGAGCCAACTTCAATGTTGAATGTTAAACAGCCTTCGCGAGCAAGCTCGCTCCCACATTGAGGTCGATATTGGCCTGAAATTTACTGCGAACGTCCTACAAACTTGAGCGTTCCTGGGGATGATTCCGACATGTTCTGGCGGTTGTCGTGTCGGAAGTCGGGAGGATAGGCTTCGCGGCTCACTGCAAATTCAGTGATCGGGTTTGGTCGCCCAGGTTTAGAATGGCGCACGTTTGTGCTTGCTTCATGGCGAGCTGTGCGTGGGAGGGCTTAGGCTCTGCCGGGTTCCATTCCCTGGTCGACCAACCCGCGTACGGTTCGCCTCCCTTCTGCTTGGTCGCAGTGTTGGCGAACTCCAGTCCTCGAATGGAGCTTCACCATGATAAAAGAACCCCCAATCCCCCCGAATCCGACGACGTTTCCCCCTACGAATCTGCCGACTCCAAAAAATTCAACGACGCCGCCGAACGCGCGCTGGATCACTACCTCAACCCTGCAGCTCTCAAGTCACCGGCCAACCGCAAACCGAGCACCATGTTTCTGGTTGCGCTGGATATCAAAGACGAAGACCTGTTGGCCCACACCTGTGAATCGTTGGCCCAGGCCAGCGTGATGGCGAGTGATTTTGCGGGGTATCTGGAAGGGCCGCATCGGCATACGGCGATGGCGATTCAACAAATTGTCATGCTGGCTGAGCTGGCGGTGAATCGGATGCTGGATAACGTGGCCGTACCAAAATCTACGCCACACAGCTGATCCTCTGTGGGAGTGAGTTGGCTCGCGATAGCGGAGTGTCAGCCAACTTCAATGTTGAATGTTAAACAGCCTTCGCGAGCAAGCCCGCTCCCACATTAGTCACGCATAGGACAGGGATTTTTCTTCCAGCAGTTCCTCGTACAACTCGGTCCACTTGCGGCCCATTTCATCGGCTGTGAACAACTGCCGATAACGCGCCTCAGCCTTTGCGCCCATTTGCGCCGCACGTGCCGGGTTTTCCCACAGCGTGCGCATGGCTTCACGGAAGGCCTGCGGTTGACTCGGTGGGACCACCAGCCCGGTTTCGTTGTGGATATTGATGTAGCTGGTGCCGGTGCCGATTTCGCTGGATATCATCGGTTTGCCGTACATCGCGCCTTCGAGCAGCGAGATGCCAAACGCTTCGGAGCGTAGATGCGAGGGAAACACGATGGCGTAGCTCAGTTGCAGCAGCGCCACTTTGTCCTCATCACCCAGGCGCCCGAGGAAGTGAATATTGCGCAAACCCAAGGCCGCGGCCTGTGCATGCAGTTCCAATTCCAGTGGGCCGGCTCCCACGATGACCACTGGATAATCCAGGTCCTTGAGCGCGTCGAGCAGGATGTGCAAACCCTTGTAGTAGCGCATCACACCCACAAACAGGAAAAACTTATCCCCAACCTGTTGCCGCCAGTGAGCCATACGCTCGCTGTCGGGCTGTGGATAACCTACCTTGTTCAGGCCATAGGGGATAACCCGGGTCTTGGCCTGGAACTGTTGCAGAACATCGCTGGTGTGCAAGTAGTTGGGCGAGGCGGCGACGATCCGGTCGGCGCTTGCCAGGAACCGGTTCATCAGAGGTCGATAAAGCTTGAGCAGGTGCTTCTGGCGAATGATGTCCGAGTGGTACGTCACCACGCTCGGTTTTTTGATACCGCTGGCGAAGTGCACCAGGTCCATGAACGGCCAAGGGAAGTGGTAATTGACCACATCGGCTTCAGCGGCCATTTCGCGAAACTGCTTGAAGACGCTCCAGGAAAACCCCGTGGAAGCAAACTGAATATCGAGTTTGGCCCGGTGAACCTCGTGTTGCCCGAGTCTAACCACCGGCGGTGTGGGATCGGCACTGAGTGTCAAAACCTGGCTTTCAACGCCATGCTGGGCACCGCTTTCGCAGAGCTGGAAGATGACTTGCTCAATGCCGCCAACGGAGTCAGGCAGGTACGTCTTGAAAAAATGGAGTACTCGCATTCAACCTCCTAGTGCCTGGCGATAGGCGCTGGCCGTAATACTGGCGCAGCGCTCCCAGGTAAAAAGCCTTGCCTGTTGCAATCCGGCTTCCCGACATGCCTGCCAATGCGCTTGATCGTCGATCAGATGGGTCATTGCCTCGCGCAAGCCGTCTGGATCGTCAGGTTCGATATAGTTGCCCGCAGCCTCTGCCACTTCCGGCATGGCCGAACGCCGGGTGAGGATTACCGGCGTGCCGCTGGCCATCGCTTCCAGAACCGGTAAGCCAAAGCCTTCGTAAAGCGACGGAAAAATCAGCGCCCGGGCACCGGCCAACAGCTGCGCGACTTGCTCGTCGGGCAGGTAACCCAGCAGGCAGACATTCCCGGTAGCGAGCGCCCGCTGCAGTTCTTCGCTGAACTGGTCATGCTGCCAACCTGCCATGCCGACAATCAGCAGCGGAAAACGCTGGCGGATTGCCTCGGGCAACCTTGCATGAGCGCGCAGGGCCAGTGTCAGGTTCTTGCGTGGCTCCAGGGTGCCGACGCAGAGGAAGTACTCCCGCGCCTCGACGCCATGAGCCTTGAGCACCGCGTCGATGGCCCCCGGCTCGCGGGGATGAAAACGCGACGCCACGCCCAATGGCGCAACAACAAACCGTTCTGCTGGCAAGCCGAAATGCTGTTGCGCTTCGTCAGCGATGTACTGCGAGTCGGTGAGAATCAGGCTCGCCCGTTGCACGCCGTCAGCGAGTCGCCGTTCGATCTCTCGCAAGCGCGCGGGCGGTTGCGTCTCGGGGTAATGCAGGTGGGTCAGGTCATGCAAGGTAATGACAGTCGGGCCGTCGAACGACAGTGGCCACAAACTCGGTTCGTGGTAGAGGTCGATGGAGTGCGTGCGCCCCTGATCGAAGCGTTTCTGCTCCAGCCAGCGGCGTGCTTGATAGGCCCCGGGAATCTTGCGCAGCAACGGTGTCAGTCGTGAATAACCGGGCATGGCTGCCTCAGGCAGCACAGAACTCCAGCCCCAGCCGTGGAACAGTGCCAGTTCGACATCGGGTTCAGCGACAAGGGCGCTAGCGAGTTCAGCGACGTAATGGCCTATGCCGGTGCGCGGCCCCTGGAGGATCCTGGCGTTAAGGGCAATTCGCATGTTGCCTCTCTGGCACGGCCGGCTCTTGCAGATTGCGCAGGGTGCGTTCGGCCAATTGCGCACTGGCTTCACGCCAGCCGATCCACTGCCAATCCGCGACGTTGCGCACGGCCGGAAATTGCCCGGTGCGTTCGAACTCCATGACCAGGTCCGCCAGGCTTTGTGGCTCTTCCAGATCAAAGTACGCCATGAACTCGCCACCGATTTCACGGAAGATCGGAATGTCACTGCCCATGGCCGGCAAACCGCGTTGCATCGCTTCGACCAGTGGCAGGCCGAAGCCTTCGACCCAGGACGGAAACACCAGCGCGCTGGCGTGGGAGTAGGCGTGTTCGAGACTGGTGTCGCTCAGGTCATTGAACATGAACAGGCGTTTGTTCAGCTCGGCGTGATTGCGCACACGGGCGAGCAGGGCGTCGCATTTCCAGCCAATACGCCCGGCGATGCACAAACGGGCGCTGGAACCTGATGCCCAGGCGCGTTCAAAAGCGTCGAGCAGGTAATCGTGGTTTTTGCGCGGTTCGATGGTGCTGACCATCAGAAACACTGGATCTTGCGTTTTGAACAGCCGGGCCAGGCGTGGCTCGACCGCGGCGCTGACTTCGCTCAGGTCCAGTTCGGAGCCGAGGTGAAAATAGTCGAACCACAGTCTGCCGGTTTTGTCCGGGCCAAGGCGTCGCTGCACTTCGTCATGCACCTGATCGCGTACCGTGGCGGAGATCGCGACATAGCCGTCGGCGATTTGGGTGATCCAGTTGAACCACTCGGTAAAAACCTGCACCAGCCGCGTGTCATAGAACTGCGGATGTGTCAGCGGAATGAGGTCGTAGATCACCGAAACGATGCCCACGCCTTCGCGTTTGAGCTGTTCGGCAAACGGGAAGAAATCGCTGTGCCAGGAGGAGTCGAGCAACACCAACTGGTCGCCCGCCTGATGCTGCAAGGGCGAGCAGCGTTTGGGCAGTTGATATTGGTTGATGCCCTCGATCAGACGCAATGGAATGCTGAAACAGGAGACCGCCGTGACGCGGTAGGCCACGTGCAGCAAGCGCTTGATTACTCGCGAGTTGCTGCGGTTGTGCAAGCGTTGGTGCATTTGCCAGAAACGATGAGCGAGCCGTCCGAGGCGCCCGCCAAAGGTCATCAGCCCATCGTAAAACGGAATGTTCAACGCACCCAGTTTCAGCACTCGATAGAGTTTGCCGTTGAGCATCACCACTGGGATGCACTCCACACCGTCGACACGCTCCGGCAGCTGATTGATGACGTTGCGCACCACTCGCTGAATGCCCGAATTGACTTTGGGGTGCTGGAATACGTGGGTGCATTCCACCAGAAGACGCGTCATGGCCTGCCCTCAGAAACAATTGATTCGGCAGAGTGGGTGATGGTGGTTTTCGCCCCCAGCCACGAGCAACCGACGAAGTTTTCATGACGGTTGTTGATCACATGGAACACCAAGGTCAAACCGTCCTGCCGTATTGGTCTTCGAAGCGAACGATATCGTCCTCTCCCAGGTATTCGCCGCTTTGCACTTCAATGATCACCAGGTCGATCACGCCCGGGTTTTCCAGGCGATGCTTGTGACCGGCGGCAATGAACGTTGATTCGTTCTTGGCCACCAGATGGGTGCCGGTGCCGTTGTTGGTGACCTTGGCCATGCCTTCGACGACTACCCAGTGTTCATTGCGGTGGTGGTGCATTTGCAGCGACAGCTTGCCGCCGGGCTTGACCACGATGCGCTTGATCTTGAAGCGCGGGCCTTCCTCGAGCACGGTGTAGGTGCCCCAAGGTCGACTGACCGTGCGGTGCAGGCGATAGGCCTCGTGTTTCTTGTCCTTGAGCTGCTTGGCCACTCGGCGCACATCCTGCGCGCGATCGGCATGGGCGACCAGCACCGCGTCGGCGGTGTCGATGATGATCAAGTTATCCACACCCACCGCCGCCACCAGCCGGTCTTCGCTCTGGACAAAGTTATTGTGGCTGTCGATGAACACCGCATCGCCGCTGGCGCGGTTGTTTTGCGCATCCGCCGGCACCAGCGCGGCCACCGCACCCCAGGAGCCGATATCGCTCCAGTCGAATCCGGCGGGCACCACGACCACCTTGTCGGAGCATTCCATCAAGGCGTAGTCGATGGAAATGTCGGTGATCTCGGCGAACAGCTCTGGGGATAATTCCTGCTGCAGACACCCGGCTGTTTCCACCGGGGCGCTGGCTGCCATGCAGGTTCGCGTCTGCTCAAGCAGTTCGGGGGCGTGGAGTTGCAACTCGGCCAGCACGGTGGCGACCGAGAAGCAGAACATGCCCGAGTTCCACAGGAATTTGCCGCTTTCCAGGTAATGCGTAGCGGTTTGCAGGTCAGGTTTTTCGACGAAGCGTTGCACCCTGGCCGCGCCTTTTTCGTCCAGTGCCGCGCCGGTTTCGATGTAGCCGAAACCGGTCTCCGGGGCAGTCGGTACCACGCCAAACGTCACCAGGAACCCATCCTTGGCCAGCGCCACAGCGTGTTCGACCGCTGACTTCAAGGCCTCTTCATTGCGGATCAAATGGTCGGCGGGCATGACCACCATGATCGCTTCGTCGCCGTGCAAGGCTTGCAGCGACAGGGCGGCGGCCGCGATGGCCGGGGCCGTGTTGCGGCCGGTCGGCTCAAGCAGAAAGTGTCCGCGATGACGATTGAGCTGCGCCTCCTGATAGTGATCCTTGCTCTGAAAGTAGTACTCACGATTCGTCACCGTGACGATATCGCCCCAGCCATCAAGCAGCCCGGCCGCACGCCGATACGTCTTGCCCAGCAGCGACTGGCCGTCGGGCAACATCATGAACGGCTTGGGGTGCCCTTCGCGGGACACCGGCCACAAACGAGTCCCGGCACCGCCGGAAAGGATCACTGGAATCAGCATGGCCTACTCCTTGGCGACGCGTTTCATGTCCGCGTCCATCATCATGCGGATCAAGGTATCCAGATCTGTTTTTGGCTTCCAGCCCAGTACGCGCTGGGCTTTGGCCGGGTTGCCGAGCAGCACTTCGACCTCGGCCGGTCGGAAGAACGCCGGGTCGATCTTCACGAAGTCGCGGTAGTTGAGGCCAACGTGGTCGAAGGCAATGCGGCACATTTCGCGCACCGTGGTGGTTACGCCAGTGGCGACCACGAAGTCATCAGGCTTGTCCTGTTGCAGCATCAGCCACATGGCTTCGACGTAGTCGCCGGCAAAACCCCAGTCACGTTTGGCGTCGATGTTGCCCAGGCTCAGTTCCTGCTGTTTACCCTGCTTGATGCGGGCTGCGGCGTCGGTCACTTTGCGGGTGACGAACTCGATGCCGCGCAGCGGTGATTCATGGTTGAACAAGATCCCGCTGCTGGCGTGGAGGTTGAAGCTTTCGCGGTAGTTGACGGTGATCCAGTGGCCATACAACTTGGCCACGCCGTAAGGGCTGCGCGGGTAGAACGGGGTGTTTTCGTCTTGTTGTTCGGCCTGGATCAAGCCAAACATTTCGCTGGTCGAGGCTTGGTAAAAACGAGTGTGCGGGCTGAACTGGCGGATGGCTTCGAGCAAGTGGGTCACGCCCAGCCCGTCGACAATGCCGGTGGTGACCGGTTGATCCCAGGAGGCGGCGACAAAGCTTTGCGCTGCCAGGTTGTAGATTTCGTCCGGGGCGGATTTGATCACCGCGCGTTGCACGGAGCAGGCGTCGGCCATGTCACCGTCCAGATAAACGATGTCGCCTTCGACGCCCATTTCACGCAAGCGCCAGCGCGCATCGCTGCTGCGACGAGCGACCAGACCGTGGACTTTGTAGCCCTTGTCGAGCAGCAGTTTGGCCAGATAGGCGCCGTCTTGGCCGGTGATCCCTGTGATCAGTGCACTTTTAGTCATTCTTGTCGTACTCGCTTCTCCCAGTCGGACAGGATCGCCCGCAGGGATTGTTGTGTTGTGATTTCAGGCGTCCATCCTGTGGTCTGGGTCAGCTTGGCAGAGCTGCCACAAACGCGACGCTGATCCGCGCGTCGAAGACGCGCAGGATCCTGAATCAGTTGCATGTCGACCTGGGCGAGGTCGCCTAATTGTTCGATCAGACTGCGAATGCTCTGCTCGCGCCCCGAGCAAATGTTGTAGACCTGTCCCGTCACGCCCTTTTCCAGCAGCGCCAGGTAAGCCGAAATGACGTCGCCCACATCGAGGAAATCGCGGGTGACATCGATGTCGCCCACTTCCAGTTGCGGTGCTTGCAGGCCTTGCTTGATGCGGCTGATTTGCCGCGCGGCGCTGGCAATCACGAAGCTGTCTTTCTGGCCGGTGCCGATGTGATTGAACGGGCGGGCGACCAGTACCGGCCAGCCTTCGCTCAAGCCCCATTGCAGGCTCAGGAACTCGGCTGACAGTTTGCTCACCGCATACGGATTGCGCGGGCAGGGGGGCTGGCGCTCGGTGATCGGCAGCTCTGATTCGGCAACCTGACCGTAGACATCGCCCGAGCTGACATAGAGAAAGGTGCCATTGAAGCCGCGCACCTTGAGCGCTTGTAGCAGGTTCAAGGTGCCGAGCAGGTTGATGTTCAGTGTGCGTGCCGGATCACGAAAGGCTTCGGGGACAAAGGTCTGGCCGGCCAGGTGAATGACGGCATCGGGCAACTCGGGCCACAGCCCTTCGAGGCTTTGTGGCTGGCTCAGGTCGTACCGGGAGGCGACAGGTAGAAGCTCCCATTCCGAGGCATCAGCCTTCAGGCGAGATTGGAGGTGTTGTCCTACGAATCCAGTCAGACCCGTAACGAACAGACGCTTTTTCAAACAGTCGCCCCTTGGTCATAAAACTTCGTCCATTCCCCACAGGCTCTATGGAGATGTCTGACAGACCGGGTGGATTGCTTGGTCGAAAGACAGGCGAAATATGTTGTTGTAGTTGTTTGGTAGCCAATCTGTGCCAATTGCTCGGCAATTTCAACAGGTCCCACCGTGACCGGTCAGTTCTCGTTAGCGTAGCCTGATTTTTCTCGCCGGGCGGTTCACGAATCCTCGACGGATGTGTTTAGAATGCCCCTCGTCACGATTAGCCAGGGTTCGGTCGGGTTGTTTTCAAACCCCGCGAAACGGGCCATTAAAACAAGAACGTAGACGGGCAAGAAAACGATGGACGACGACCGGCAAACACCGGATCGATCCGTGGTTTTGCCGTCATAGAGCGAGGCTGCCGGGATGGCGGTTTCATCGTGGGGTGCCATGAATTTCATTCTTTACTCGGACGTCAACGACAGCTCGATCAGCCAGAGCCTCGGTCGTCCCGAATACAGTTACTACTTCGTGCTCAAGGCCTATCGTCCTGTGCTGGAAAGCCTTGGGCGGGTGCATGTGGTGTCCTCCACCACCGAGGTCGATCCCCTCTATCGACAATTGCTGGCCGCCGGCGAAGACAGCCTGTTCCTGTCATTCACCCCGCCGCAGAAAACCCCGAACGACCTTGAGTGCCCGACGATCTGCGTGGTGGCCTGGGAGTTTGACTCGATTCCCGATGAGCAATGGGACAACGACCCGCGCCAGGACTGGACGCAAATGCTGGCGCGCCAGGGGCGCGTCATCACGCTCTCCAGCCACACCGCCCGGGCGATTCGTCGGGCCATGGGCGACGACTTCCCCGTGTTGGTTTTGCCGACCCCGTTGTGGGAAAACTTTGCGGGCATTCGTAGTCGTCACACCAGTCATCCGGTGAATGCCGGCTCGACCCTGGACATCAAGGGCTGCATTTTCGACACACGCACGCTCGGACTGTCTGCCGATCCGCTGATTCCCACACCCCCGACCGCCGAGGAAATAGCGGCGCTTGAGGCTTTGAAGCCGCCACCGCTGACGCTCAAGCGCCGTTTTGTCATTGCCCGGCACTACTTGCACATGTGGCGCCTGGACAAGGGTAAAACGCTGCCGACCCCGGTGCATCGCACGCAGTTTTTGAGCAATTGGTATTGGGAGGGTATTCGCGACTTGCTGTCGGACGCCGCTCATGCGCGCGTTGCCCAATACCTGCCGGCCATCGCCGGCCCGCAGACAATCGAAGTGCACGAGCCGCAACCGCGCCAGTGGCCGGACACGACTTCCCAGGTCGAAACCCGGGTTGATGGCGTGGTCTACGCCACCGTGTTCAACCCTCGTGACGGACGCAAAAACTGGCATCAATTGATCACCGCTTTCTGCTGGGCCTTCCGCGAAACGGACGACGCCACACTGGTGCTGAAGATTACCCAAAGCGACCTTTCGTCCTACTACGACGAGCTGATGACCTTGCTCGCGCAACTCTCGCCGTTCGCTTGCCGTGTGGTGGTGATGCACGGTTACCTGGACGATCCGCAATACGCCCGGCTCTATGAAGCCGCCAGTTATTACGTCAACGCGTCCCGCTGCGAAGGCCTGTGCCTGCCGCTGATGGAATTCATGGCCAGCGGCAAACCGGTGATCGCCCCGGACCACACCGCCATGGAGGATTACATCGATGAGCGCGTGGCGTTTGTGGTCAAGTCCAGCGAGGAGCTGACTATCTGGCCGCAGGACACCCGGATCATTTATCGCACGCTGCGTTATCGACCGGATTGGGGCTCGTTGAAAACGGCTTATGAAACCAGCTACCGAATAGCCAAGGAGCAACCGCTTGAATACCAGCGGATGTCTCGCGATGCGGTCGAGCGCATGCGCGATTACTGCGCCTTCGCCCCGGTGCAGGAACGCCTGGCGGATTTTTTCGGGCTGATGCCGCAGGCTCTGCCTACAGCGACCGTGACGGATAACGCCTCATGCTGATCATCATTCATTCGGAAACCAACCAGCACACCATTGCCCAGAACCTCGGCCGTTCCGAGTACAGCTATTACTTCGTGCTCAAGGAATATCGGCCCGTGCTGGAACAGCTGGGGCGGGTCGTGGAAGTCAGTGACCCGCAGACCGAAGTCGATGCCTTGTACCTCAACGCGCTGTCCCGTGGTGAAGACTGTGTGTTTCTGTCGTTCTCGCCACCGCATCGCACACCCGTGCACCTCGCCTGTCCGACCTTGCCGGTGTTCGCGTGGGAATTCAGCACCATTCCCAACGAGCCCTTTGCCGGTGAGCCACGCAATGACTGGCGCACGGTGTTGCAGGCGTGTGGCGCGGCGATCACTCATTCCAGCTACACCGTGAATGCCGTGCACGAGGCGATGGGCGCGGACTATCCGATCATCGCGGTTCCGGCGCCGGTGTGGGACCGGTTCTCGGCGCGTGGCGCCCAGTTGCAGCGCCAGCCAACGGCGCATCAGGTTCGATTGACGATCAAAGGCCTGGTGGCCGACAGCCGCACCCTCGATTTGCGGGCCTTTGGGCCAGAAGCGTCGCGTGAGGGCGAAGGGATCGACTTCACGGCGACACCGGGTGAGCAAGCGTTGCTGCTCGACGGCGTGATCTACACCTCGGTGTTCAACCCGGGTGACGGGCGCAAGAACTGGGAAGACATGCTTAGCGCGTTCTGCGTGACCTTCCGTGAGGTCGAGGATGCGACGCTGGTGCTCAAACTGACCCACCATGATGCCGAAGAAGCGCTGTCCGACATCCTTCATCATTTGTACAAAAACCAGTCCTATCGCTGCCGCATCGTGCTGATTCACGGCTACCTCGCGGATGCGGACTACGAGCAACTGGTGCAGGCGACCAGCTACGTGGTCAACACGTCCTACGGCGAAGGCCAATGCCTGCCGTTGATGGAATTCATGTCGTGTGGCAAACCGGCGGTGGCGCCCCGCACTACGGCGATGATCGACTACCTGGACGCCGACAATGCTTTCCTGATCGACTCGACCGAGGAACTGACGGCTTGGCCTCACGATCCGCGCCGGGCGTTCCGTACGCTGCGCTACGTCACCGACTGGACGTCATTGTGCCGCGCTTATCGGGCGAGCTATGACGTCGCCAAAAACGATGCCGGGCGCTACGCACAGATGTCCGGGCATGCGGTGGCCAGCCTCGAAAAATTCTGCAGCCAGGCGACCGCCGAGCAACGTCTGAAAGGCTTTTTTGCCCGACTGTTCGAAACCCGCGCCGTGGAAACCCCGCAGACATGATCCGCGCTCTGGTGAGACGTCTGTTCCCAGCGGCGAAACCTGAGCCGGAATCGGTGCCGGTGCTGGTGGAGCAGAACCGCGTGTCACCACGGGACGTGGGTTTGCATGACGCGGTGCTCGACGGTTGGTTCTTGGGCGACAGTGGTGAATTGCTCAAGGGTTTTGCCATCACCGCGGACGACACCCTGCTGGATGTCGGTTGCGGCGAAGGGGTTGCGACTTTGTTTGCGGTGCGTCAGGGCGCGTCGGTGATTTTCACCGACAGCGAGCACGACAAGGTCCGCGACCTGGCCCTGCAAGTGGATGCGCAGTCGGACAAGGCCAATCTCGGTCTGGTCAGCAACAGTTTGCCGCTGCCATTGGCCGACGGTTGCGCGAGCAAAGTGGTGTGCATGGAAGTGCTGGAGCACATCGATCACCCCGAGCCGTTCATGGCCGAACTGGTGCGCATGGGCCGTCCGGGGGCGTTGTATCTGCTCAGCGTTCCAGCGCCGGTGGGGGAGCATCTGCAGAAGGGCATCGCCCCCGCGAGCTACTTTCAATCGCCCAATCACGTACAGATCTTTACCTCGGAACGCTTTGCCGCAATGGTCGAGGACGCCGGTCTGGTGATCGAGCATCGCCAGGCCACCGGGTTTTTCTGGGTGATGGGCATGATTTTCTTCTGGGCCAGTGAACGGGCTGCGGGAAGGGATCTGGGTGGCGCGGTGCGTGACCGGATCCAGGCGCCGTATCCGCCGCTGATGGAGAGCTGGGCGAAAACCTGGCAGGACCTGCTGGCGCAACCGAACGGTTTGGCGATCAAGCAGATGCTCGATCAGTTCATGCCCAAGAGCCAGGTGATCATTGCGCGCAAGCCTTTGGATGCCGGGAGGGGGTCATGAGCAACGACAGACGGATCATGGACATCGAGTTGTTGCGCGGCATCGCAGTGCTCGGCGTGCTGTTCCATCACTTGCAAGACAGCCTGTTCGCCGCCCCGGTGCCTCTGTTGCAAGCGATCATCGCGTTGGGCCAGCCGTGGTGGGGCGTCGATCTGTTTTTCGCCATCTCCGGGTTCGTCATCGCACGCAGCTTGATCCCTGCTTTGCAAGGGTGCAGCACGCGCCAGGAATACTGGCAGCAAACACGTAATTTCTGGCTGCGCCGAGCGTTTCGACTGCTGCCGTCGGCCTGGTTGTGGCTGGCGCTGATGTTGCTGGCCTGCCTCTTTCTCAATCGCTCCGGGGCGTTCGGTACGTTGCACGCCAACCTGCAAGCGACCCTGGCCGGGGTCGCGCAGTACGCCAACTTCCGCTTCGCCGACAGTTTCTTTCACTATGAGTACGGCACCAGTTTCGTCTACTGGAGCCTGTCGCTGGAGGAGCAGTTCTACCTGCTGTTTCCGCTACTGATTCTGCTGTGCCGCAAGCATTTGGTCTGGGCCTTGCTGGCGCTGGTCGCGGTGCAGTTGTTCACGCTGCGCACGCCGATCCTGATGGTGATTCGCACCGACGCATTGGCACTCGGAATACTGTTGGCGATGTGGAGTGCGCAACCTTCATATCTGCGCTGGGAGCCCACATTTTTACGCCGCCCCTGGGCCGGTCTTTCGGCGCTTATCGCGTTGTCGTTGGCGCTCAGTTTCATGGCGACCGACCGTTTCACCTTTACTAATTACCGCATCGGCGCGATTGCCGTGCTGTGCGCGGCGTTGGTCTGGATCGCTTCCTACAACCGTGATTATTTGATGCCGCGCGGTGTGTTCAAGAATGTGATGACGTGGGTGGGCAGTCGCTCCTACGGGATTTACCTGATCCACATTCCTGCGTATTTGCTGGTGCGAGAATTCACCTTTCGCTTGCAGGCTGCCGGTCTGCCCAGCCCGGGCGGTCATCCGATCCTGACGCTACTGATGGCTGGCTGGCTGATCGCCTTGCTCAGTGAACTCAACTACCGCTTTATCGAAATGCCCATGCGTAACCGCGGCGCGTCGTTGGTCAAACGCCTGGGCACGTCCCGAACAGCCGCCCAAACCTCTGGAGCTACCTCATGCTGAGCCTTTTGAAGAAACTCACGGCGGGTACGCCCGCTCCCGCGCCTGTGGCGGACAAGGTCGAGAAGGTCGACCCTTACATGCTCGGCCTGCACGATGCGATGCTCAGCGGCTGGTTCAATCAGCAAACCGGCGAGCTGTTCACCGGGTTCACGGTGAGGGCTGAGGACACGCTGCTGGACGTTGGCTGCGGTGACGGCGGTAACGTGCATTTCTGCGGCATGCGCGGGGCCAAAATCATCATCGCCGACATCGATGCGGCCAAGGTTGAAGCCACCCGTCAGCGTTTGAGCGACACGCCGGCGCGTGACATCGAATGCCATGTCACCGACTGCAATCCGCTGCCGATTGCCGATGCGACCGCCACCCGCGTGGTGTCCACCGAGGTCATCGAGCATGTCGACGATCCGGCGCAGTTCCTCGCCGAACTGGTCCGCGTTGGCAAACCGGGTGCGTTGTACTTGCTCAGCGTCCCGCACCCAAGCTCCGAAGACCTGCAAAAAGACATCGCTGCCCCGGAGTATTTCCAGAAGCCCAACCACATTCGCATCATCAGCGAAGAGCAGTTCAAGGCAATGGTCAGCGACGCTGGCCTGGAAGTGCTCAGCCATAGCCAGTACGGCTTTTACTGGTCGATGTGGATGCTGTTGTTCTGGGAAGCCAAGGTCGATTTCAGCAATGCCGATCACCCGTTGCTCAACCACTGGGCCGACACCTGGCAGGCCGTTTTGGCGTCGCCCCGTGGCGCGCAGATCAAGCAGGCGCTGGACGCGGTCGTGGCGAAAAGTCAGGTGATCATCGCCCGCAAGCCCTAGCCCCCACAGGTTTTGTGTACCCTGCGACTTTGCGTTGTCAGGGACTCGGCATTTCATGTGTTTAATTCGTTTGGCGGTGGTGTTTGCCGCGTTGATGTTGCTCAACGGTTGCGAGCAAAAAATCGCACCGCCGCTCGATCAGCAACTCTATGTCTGGCAACGGCAATGGACACCGGCCCATGACGCTGCACTGAAGGACAGCCGCGCGGATTTTTCGACGTTGCGGGTGTTGGCGTTGCAGGCGTTTCCTGGGGCCGGTTGGAGTAGGGCGCGGATCAATCCGGCGCTGCTCAAGCGTGATGGTCGACCGTTGATTGCGGTGATTCGTCTCGATGGCCAGCTCAAGGCGCTGGACCAGGACGAGGTCACAGCGCAAATCCAGCAAGTGCTTGGCGATTGGCAAGGGCAGGGGCTGGTCATCTCTGGTGTGGAAATCGACCACGATGCGGGCAGCGCTCGGCTACCGGCTTATCGGGCATTTCTGACGCATCTACGCGCGGTTTTACCCGCCTCTTTACCGTTGAGTATCACTGCGCTGCCGGCATGGATCGACAGCCCTGAGTTGCCGACACTCCTGGCGACCGTCGACAGCAGCGTGTTGCAGGTGCATGCGGTCAGCGATCCGCATCGTGGCTTGTTTGATGCGGTACAGGCCGGGAAGTGGGCCAACGCCTGGAGCCGCATCACGACGAAACCCTTTTATCTGGCACTACCGGCCTATGGCGTGGCGCTGTTGCCCGGAGCCAGCGGTGCGCCGGTGGTGGAAAGTGAAGTGCCGGTCGAACGAGTCGGTAAACGCCGAGAGTTGCTCGCGGACCCCGTGCAACTGAGCACGCTTGCGGCCGAGTTGCGCGCCGATCCACCCGCGCACCTGGCCGGCCTGATCTGGTTTCGCCTGCCGCTGGCGGGGGATCGCCGGGCCTGGAGCCTGAACACGCTCAGTGCGGTGGCGCGCGGCGATGTGCTCGACAGTCGCTTGAGTTTGAAACTCAGCGCACAGGACGGCCTCTATGACATCAGCCTCAGCAATCCAGGCAACCTCGACAGCGCCTGGCCCGAACGCGTGACGCTGGCGGTTCAGGGCTGTGATGGCGCTGATGCGCTGGCCGGTTATGCATTGCAACAAAGCCCGGATCTGCTTACCTTCACCCGCCAGCGCGAGGGCCGGCTACTGGCCGGCGGGCAACGCGGCATCGGTTGGGCACGCTGCACACACATTGATCAAGGAGGTTCGAATGTTCACCCGTAACTGGCCCCGCCATTTGCTTTGCCTGAGCCTCAGTCTGCCGCTGGGTTCGGCGCTGGCCTGTGGGCCGGACTTCCCGATGCGTTTGCTGGACAACCGCGCCCAGTCGCTGGCGGAGCTGCCGGAAGGCAATTTCCAGTTCGAGATCAATCGCCTCGGCCATGCGATCGCCGGGCTGAAGAATGTCACGGCCGCCACCAACAATCCGTCCTCCGGCTACGGCGATGAGCCCAACTACGCCGATCAACGGGACCAGGCCGAGCAAGCCGGGTTGACGGTTGAACAGCAAGCTTTGGTCAAACAGTTGCGCACGCTGACCGATGCTCATCAAGTCGAGGCTCAAGGCGCGAGCCTGCCGCCTGAGCACATGCTCTACCTGGCGGGCGCTGTGGCGTTCAGCGCCGGTGATCATGGATTGGCCGCCGAGTACTTTCAGAAGGTGCTGGCATTGCCGGCGGATCAACGCCCGTTGCGCAGCACGTGGGCGGCCTACTCGTTGGGCCGGGCGCTGTTTGCCATGAACGCCGAAACGGACGCAACGCCTGACCTGCTGGCGCAGTCACGAAAGGCCTTCGAGCAGACCCGTCAGCTGAGCATTGACGGCTTCAGCGACCCGCTGGAGCTGGGTGTCGCCAGCCTCGGCGAAGAGGCCCGGGTGGCGCGCACGGCGGGTGACTGGAACAGCGCCGTCGAACTCTACGCCACGCAAAACCTCCACGGTTCGGCGGTGGGCTACACCTCGCTCAAATTGTTGATGGTTGATCTGCTGGCAATGCCTGACGATCAACTGACCGAGCTGCTCAAAGGCAAGCCGGTGCAGCAACTGGTCACGGCATCGCTGATCAGCCGCTTGGGCTGGTCATTCGGTGATCAACCGCCAAACGAACAAAAGCTGATCAAACTTCTGCAAAGCAACACGCGGGGCAGTCTGGATAACGCAGACCGACTGGCGGCGATGAATTATCAACAGGGCGATTACGCCAGCGCCAAAGCGTTCCTTGAACATGCTGGGGACGGTGGTTTGGCGTGGTGGTTGCGGGCGAAACTGGCGCTGCGCGAGGGCGATAAAAACGCGGCGGCTGCGGCGTATGCCAAGGCGGCCCAAGCCTTCCCGCAGAATGAATCCTGGGGTGAGCGACGCACGCCGGACTACGATTTTGAAAGCCTGCAGCCCAAATGCCGGGTCGAGGGTGAAAGCGCGATTCTGGCGCTGCAACGCGGCGATTACCTGCAAGCGTTCGATCAGCTCTATCACAGCCAAAGCACCTACTGGCTCGATGCCGCGACCGTTGCCGAGCGTGTGTTGACCGTCGATGAACTCAAGCACTATGTCGACACGCAGGTGCCAGCACCGCCAGCGCTGAGTCAGCAGGACCGTGACAACTACGTGCCGTTGCCGGTGGCGGCGAAACTGCGCGATTTACTTGGGCGGCGGTTACTGCGTGAAGAGCGGTATGGCGAGGCGCCGAAGTACTTCGACAGCGTGGAGTTACAACAAAAGGCGACGTGGTATGGGCAATTGCGCCACGATGCCGAATCGAAATGGTGGCCAACCAAGCGTGCATTTGCTTATTACTATGCTGCGACAGTGGCCCGTTTTGACGGAATGGAGCTGTTGGGTTACGAAATGTCACCGGATTACGCCACCTTTGGCGGCAATTACAGTCTGGAAACTCCCGAACTCAAGGTCGGCCCGCTGATGGCCCCGGGTGAAGTGCAGCGCCAGCAAGCCTCGTTGGCGCAACCAGATGAGCGTTTTCATTACCGCTTTGTAGCCACGGCCCTGGCGAGCAAAGCCGCTGATCACTTACCCCATGGCAGCCAGGCGTTTGCTTCTGTGCTGTGCAAGGCTTCGTCGTGGGGCACCAGCCTGCAAGAGCAAAGCGCCTTCTACCGTCGCTATGTTGAGGAGGGCCCTTATGTGGTTTGGGCAGGTGATTTCGGACATCAATGCCAAGAGCCGGACTTTCAAAGGGCCGATAAGCGGTATGTGACCCAGGTTACCGACGCCGCGCGCTCGGCGTTGCGCCCCTACAAAAAGCCATTGCAGATTGGCAGTGTAATAGCGGTAACGGCAGCGGCGCTGGTGGTGATCAGTCGACGCCGCCGTCGTAAAGCGAAATAAGGCTCAAGCCTGTTGAACAAAGGTCAGCCGCACGGCGAAACCAATCAACAGGCTGCCGAACAACCACTGTTGCAGGCGCTGGGCCGAGGGGCTGCGTTGCAGCCAGCGCCCCAGTGCGGCTCCGGCCAGGGCGTAGGCGCTGTCGAACAGCAAACCGACGCTGACCAGGGTCACACCCAACACTGCAAATTGCGCCAGTACTGGTCCGGCATCGGGATTGATGAACTGCGGCAGCAATACTGAGCAGAACAGGAGCGCTTTAGGGTTGAGCAGGTTGGTCAGCAACCCTCTTTGGATTGCTTCACGCCAATGGGGTTTCTCGGTGGTTGTGTCTGCACTGTTCAGGTTCGGCAGCATCGTGGTTCGCAGACATTGGATGCCGATCCACAGCAAATACGCAGCCCCCGCCAGACGCACCACATCGAAGGTCCATGGTGCGGCTTTGAACAACGCCGCCAACCCCAAGGCGGCCAACGCCACATGACAACCACGGGCAATGCCCAGGCCCACCGCCGTCGCCAACGCCGCGCCTTTACCCTGACGGGCGCCGGTCTGTAGCAGCAGAATCATGTCCGGCCCCGGCAACAAATACACCACCACCAGCGCCATGAAAAACAGCCAGAGTCCCGCCACGTTGCACCCCATTCGTTGTCGATTTGGTAGCGCCAGTCTAGGGCTCAAGCGTGGGGCAGGTGCTTGCGTTGTCCGCTTCTAAAGCATCGATATTTGGCATAACCTGCCGCTTTGTGGTGTTCAAGCCATCAGGATCTGCCAAACAATGAAACTCGACGCCTACGACCGCAAAATTCTCGCCGCGCTGCAACGGGACGGCCGCCTGAGCAACGTGCAACTGGCCGGGGAGATCGGCTTGTCTGCTTCGCCATGTTTGCGTCGGGTGCGAATGCTGGAAGAAGCCGGGGTGATTCGCGGCTATCAAGCCAATCTGGATCGTGACGAAGTGGGGCTTGGGCTGACGGTGTTTGTCGGGGTCAAGGTTGAACGCCACAACGATGAGCAGGCAGAAGCTTTTCGCTTGGCGGTGACGGCGCTGCCCGAGGTGATTTCGGCATTTCTGGTGTCAGGAGAATCGGATTTTCTGCTGCAAGTGGTGGTGCCGGATTTGCGCGGGTATGACCGGTTTCTCACCGAGCGACTGCTGAAGTTGCCGGGAGTAAGCGACATCCGCAGCAACTTCGCAATTCACACGGTGAAGACGCCGGGGGCGTTGCCGTTGGGGCATTTGCCGGCTTGAGACTCAGTCGAATCCGATCGTTCCCACGCTCTGCGTGGGAATGCAGCCCGTGACGCTCCGCGTCACAGCAAGAGCCGAACGCAGAGCGTCCGTAGAGGCATTCCCACGCAGAGCGTGCGAACGATCATCTGCTGGCTTCTTACATCTGCGTTGCCATCCCCTCCACATTCATCGCCGCCTGACGCAACGCCTCGGACCGTGTCGGATGCGGATGGCAGGTCAGCGCAATGTCTTCAGCTGACGCGCTGAACTCCATCGCCACACAATACTCGCCGATCATTTCACTGACACTCGGTCCCACCAGATGCACGCCGAGAATCTCATCCGTACGCTCATCGGCCAGCACTTTGGCGAAGCCTTCGGTCTCGTGGTTGATCTTCGCCCGGCTGTTGGCGGTGAAGGGGAACTTGCCGACCTTGTACGCGCGACCTTGCGCCTTGAGCTGCTCTTCTGTCTTGCCGACGCTGGCCAGCTCAGGCTTGGTGTAGATGACGTTGGGAATCAGGTCGTAGTTGACCTCGCCAGCCTTGCCGACGATCTGTTCGACGCAGGCCATGGCTTCATCCTCGGCCTTGTGGGCCAGCATCGGCCCGGAAGTGACATCGCCGATCACCCACACGCCCGCCGCTTCGGTGCGATGCCCCTTGTTGGCCAACATTCCGCGCTTGTCAGTGGTGAGACCGACATTTTCCAGCCCCAGGCCTTCGGTGTAAGGCCGCCGGCCGATGGCGACCAGCACGTAATCGGCTTCAATCGTTTCAGCGGCACCGCCGGCAGCGGGTTCGACGCTGAGTTGAACGCCGCTTGCCGATGGGGTGGCGCGGGTGACTTTCGAGCTCAGCTTGAAACTGATGCCCTGTTTGCTCAGCGAGCGCTGCAGGGTTTTACCCGCCTCTGCATCCACACCAGGGCAGATGCGATCGAGAAATTCGACTACGGTGACTTGGGCTCCCAGACGCCGCCACACCGAACCCAGTTCCAGGCCGATGACGCCGGCACCGATCACTACCAGGTGCTTCGGCACTTCAGCCAGTGACAGCGCACCGGTGGAATCGAGGACGCGCTTGTTATCAATCTCGACGCCGGGCAGGGGAGTGGGCTCGGAACCGGTGGCGATGATGATGTCCTTGGCGCCCAGTTCGGTCTTACCGCCCTGGTTGTCAGTCACGGTCACTTTGCCTGGCCCGTCGATATGGCCCCAGCCTTTGATCCAGTCGACCTTGTTTTTACGAAACAGAAATTCGATGCCCTTGGTCAGCCCGGCGACGCTTTCATCCTTCTGCTTCATCATCTGGGCGAGGTTGAGGGTCGGTTTGACCTCGATCCCCAGGTTGGCGAATTCGCTGCCCATGGCCGCGTCATAGAGCTCCGAGGCATGCAAAAGCGCCTTGGAGGGCATGCAGCCGACGTTCAGGCAGGTGCCGCCGAGGGTCGCGCGGCCTTCGACGCACGCCGCTTTCAACCCCAGCTGACCGGCTCGAATCGCTGCGTTATAACCACCGGGACCACCGCCCAGAATCACGACGTCGTAGGTGTTCATGGATGCACTCCTGGAAGGGGAATCGGGCTGGATAAAATAGTCTTTGAATAAAATTACGAGCGTAATATGTGCGTTTCTGACTATTTCGGTCAAGGCTTCAGGCAAGCGACAGGTCGTGCATCTTTAGATAAAGCGATTCAGCACATAAATTTCACCACTTTCGTTATATCGTAACGAATTGCGATGTGATCAATGATAAGCAATGGGGTGGTATGCAAGTCGATCTCGAAGTCGATGGAACGTCGGTAGCAGGGCTGCCGCGCTTTCAGCAGGCGGTTTTTCAAGGGCGGCGATTGCGCCAGTTCGCCATCGGCCTGAGTGCCTTGGCGGCGGTGGGTTTAGTGTTGGCGTTTTTTGTCGGGCTGTTTGCACCGTTGTCGCTATGGGGCGCGTTGCTGGTCAGTCAGAGCGCTGGCTTGCTGGTGCTGGTCGCCGGCCTGCAATCGGCCTGGTGGGTGACTCAGTGGCGTGCGCGGGCCATGAACCCAACATTGCCGGTTGTGGTGGTGGCGGTGGACGACACCGTTGCTCCTGAAGGCTGGTATGAGCGCATGCTGGACCGACTCGGTCAGCGTTCGGCGCGCCTGCTGAGTCAGGTCGGTGCGCCGACGCTCTGGCTCGGCGGCTGGGCATTGTTGACGTTGTACAGCCTCAGCCAGTTCTGGAACCTCACATTGCCTCCCGGTCCGCTGGGTGTCTCGGCGAGCATTGGCGCCGCGCTGTCTTTGTTGTTGGCGTTTGGTTTGCTGGTATTGGAGCGCCAACTGGCTCAGGAAATTGTGGCTGAGTGGCCGGAAGCGGCGCCGTTAGCGCAGCTGTGCCGGGTCGCGATCATTTGCCTGGTGCTCGGCGCCTTGTGTTTGTTGTTCGCCAGCGAAGCATCGGTTTGGCCAGTACGCCTCTCCGTTTTGATCGGCTTGCTGCCGGGACTGGTCGCGGTCGAGTTGCTGCTGCGCGCGGTGCTGTCGTTGTTCAGTCCGCGCCGTGAATCACTTGAGCCAGGTTTATTGGCGCGAAGTTTTGTCGCCGACCTGCTGCGTTGGCCGCCGCAACCCTTGCTGGCGTTGCAACACGAACTGCACAACCGCTTTGGCATCGACCTGCGGCAGATTTGGGCTTTCACTTATATGCGCCGGGCGTTTCTTCCGGTGTTGGCAGTGGTGGCGATGGTGGGCTGGTTGCTGACCGGAGTTCACGAAATTCCCCTGCAAGGACGAGGGATCTACGAGCGTTTCGGCAAGCCGGTAGACGTGTTCAGCCCCGGTTTGCACGCTGGTTTACCGTGGCCGTTGGGTCGAGTCCTGAGCGTTGAAAATGGCATGGTTCACGAACTGGCGACCAGCGTTGGCGATGCCTCGGCACCGCTGGTGGCCGATCCTGCTGAAGGTCCGCCGCCAGCAACAGCCAATCGGTTGTGGGACGCCAGCCACGTGAATGACAAATCCCAGGTCATTGCCAGCAGCCGTGGCGACAAGCAGAGCTTTCAGATCGTCAATATGGACGTGCGCTTCGTCTATCGCATCGGCCTTACCGATCAAGCCGCGCTGGCCGCGACCTACAACAGCACCGATGTGCCGACACTGATCCGCAGCACCGCCAGCCGCATTCTGGTTCATGACTTCGCCTCACGAACCCTCGACGGTCTGCTCGGCGAGGATAGGGTAGGGCTGGCTGAGGAGATTGGCCGGGCGGTACAGGCGGACCTGCAAAAACTCGACAGCGGCGTGGAAATTCTAGCCACAGTGGTCGAGGCGATTCATCCGCCAGCAGGCGCCGCCAATGCTTATCACGGTGTTCAGGCGGCACAGATTGGCGCCCAGGCATTGATCTCCCGCGAGCGCGGTGCGGCAGCAGAGGCGACCAATCAGGCGCAACTGCAAGCCAGTATCGCTCGTGATCAAGCAACCGCCAGTGCGCACGAAATCAATGCCACCGCTCAGGCGGCGGATTTGAAATTCACTGCCGAGCAGAAGGCCTATGCCAGTGCTGGCCAGGCTTTCGTGCTGGAGCAGTATTTCAGCCAGCTGACTCAGGGCCTGGCCAATGCCAGGTTGCTGGTGCTCGATCATCGCCTGGGCGGAAGCGGCAATGCGCCGACCATCGACCTACGTACTTTCACGCTGCCGGCTGATCCTGCGTCGCCGCGTTCCAGCGCTCAACCAGGAGCTACCCATTGAGCCCGTCGCACACTCACGATCACGATGACCACGCCGGCCACGATCACGGCCATGGCGGGCATCACCACGGCCACCATCATCACCATCACGGTGCTCCCGAGGAAGCGGGGCCGTTCCCGTGGCGGCGCATGGGGTGGGCGGCCTTGCTGGTGGCGTTCGCCATCGCCGCCGCAAGCCTTGTTCAAGTTCGGTCTGGAGAGGCGACGGTGATCACGCGCTTCGGCAATCCTTCCCGGGTGTTGCTGGAACCAGGACTCGGCTGGCGCTGGCCTGCACCGTTTGAAGCCGCCATTCCGGTAGATCTGCGGCTGCGCACGACTTCCAGCGGTTTGCAGGATGTCGGCACTCGCGACGGCTTGCGCATCATTGTTCAGGCGTATGTGGCGTGGCAGGTGCAGGGCGATCCCGATAACGTGCAGCGCTTCATGCGTGCCGTGCAAAATCAGCCGGACGAAGCGGCGCGGCAGATTCGGACCTTTGTGGGCTCTGCCCTGGAAACTACAGCGAGCAGTTTCGATCTGGCGAACCTGGTGAATACCGATGCCAACCAGGTTCACATTGCTGATTTCGAGGCGCAGTTGCGTCAGCAGATTGATCAACAATTACTCACCACTTATGGCGTTCGGGTGTTGCAAGTGGGCATCGAACGTTTGACCTTGCCGTCGGTGACGCTCACCGCCACCGTCGACCGAATGCGCGCCGAGCGTGAAACAATCGCCACCGAACGCACCGCCATCGGCAAACGTGAAGCTGCGCAAATCCGCTCCGCCGCCGAGCGTGACGCGCGAATCGTACAGGCAGATGCGACGGTAAAAGCGGCTGACATCGAAGCCCAATCCCGCGTCGAAGCAGCGCAGATTTACGGGCGCGCCTACGCCGGCTCACCTCAGCTGTATAACTTGCTGCGCTCGCTCGACACGTTGGGGACGATCGTTACGCCGGGGACCAAACTGATTTTGCGCACCGATGCTGCGCCTTTTCGGGTGTTGGTGGATGGTCCGCCGACGCTCGATATCAAACCCGGGTCGCAGCCATGAAATTAGTTCCACGTGGAACACATGAGTTAAGTAGCCCATGGATTCAGGCTGGGCGATTGGCTTTTCTGGCACTTTATGCGGTGACTATTCTGGCAGCGTTGGCGTGGGCGTTTTCCAATGTGCGGCAAATCGATCCGCAAAATCGCGCTGTGGTTCTGCATTTTGGCGCGCTGGATCGTATCCAGAACGCCGGCTTGTTGTTGGCGTGGCCGCGACCTTTTGAGCAAGTAATTCTGTTGCCGGCCGCAGATCGGGTCATCGAACGGCGGGTGGAAAATCTGCTTCGCAGCGATGCAGCGTTGCAGGGAGATCGGGTGGCGTCATTCGCGACACCTTTGAGCGATGCGCTCGCAGGTTCTGGTTATTTGCTGACCGGAGACGCCGGCGTGGTGCAACTCGATGTACGGGTTTTCTACAAGGTTACAGAGCCTTACGCTTTCGTGCTTCAAGGTGAGCATGTGCTGCCGGCGCTCGAACGACTGGTCACTCGCAGCGCCGTTGCGCTGACGGCGGCACGAGACCTGGACACCATCCTGGTGGCTCGTCCGGAACTGATTGGCACCGATACTCAAGCGGCCGAACGCCGCGAACGTCTGCGGGGTGATTTGGTTCAGGGCATCAATCAACGTCTGGCTGAGCTGACAGCGACAGGGCAGGGCCTGGGCATCGAAGTCGCGCGCGTCGACGTTCAGTCGAGCTTGCCTGGCCCTGCGGTAAACGCCTTCAACGCCGTGCTGACCGCCAGCCAACAAGCCGACAAAGCCGTCGCCAATGCGCGTACCGAAGCAGAGAAGCTGACTCAGACCGCCAATGAGCAAGCTGACCGAACGCTGCAAGTCGCCCATGCCCAAGCGAGCGAACGACTGGCAAAAGCCTCAGCCGATACGGCCACTGTGTTGAGCCTGGCCAAGGCGCAACAACAGGGCACCGACCCGCAAATGTTGCTGCGAATCTACCGTGAGCGCATGCCGAAAATTCTTGGTCAGGCCGGCTCGGTGACAACGGTCAATCCGAAAGACGATTCGCGCCTGATCATTCAGGGAGCCGCACAATGACTGCCCAAACCACCGCGCCGAGCCTGTTGTCCTCGGCTGAACAACGCAGCGCCGCGCGTCAGTTGACCTTGGCCATGCTTGCACTGGGCTTGCTCAGTCTCGGGCTGATCTGGCGTTGGTTATCGCCGCAGCAGACCGGTGTCAGCCAGTTGTTGTTGGGCTTCGCTTCGCTACTGGTGGCCGTGCCGGTGATGCGCTCGGCGTGGTACAGCTTGCGTTATCCAAGCCTGCACGGAATCACCGATCAACTGATCGCCCTCGCCATGCTGGGTGCCTGGGCCACGGGAGATCTGCTGACCGCCGCCTTACTGCCAATCATCATGATCTTTGGCCACGTGCTGGAGGAACGCAGCGTTATCGGCTCTCAGGAAGCGATTCGCGCCCTCGGCAAACTGACCCGAAGCCATGCCCGCAAAATTCAGGCGGATGGTTCGATCCTCGAAGTCGACAACGGCACACTCAAGGCCGGCGACATCGTGGAGGTGCGTGCGGGTGATCGAGTGCCGGCCGACGGTCGAGTGTTGTCGGGGCAGGCGAGCCTCGACACCGCATCGATAACCGGTGAGTCCGTTCCGATAGAGGCGGGTGTTGGGATGCAGGTCTTCGGCGGAGCGATCAATCTCGACGGCCTGTTGCGGATCGAAGTGACGCGCACCGGCAACGAATCGACCTTGGGCAAAGTCATCGCGCTGATGCAAAGCGCCGAGCGCTCCAAGCCGCCGATCACCCGTCTGCTCGAACGCTATGCCGGCAGCTACATGATCTTGGTGTTGTTGTTGGCGGCAGTCACCTGGTTTGTCACCAACGATGCGCAGGCGATGCTCGCGGTGTTGGTGGCGGCGTGTCCTTGTGCATTGGTGTTGTCGGCGCCCGCCACGGCGATTGCTGGTGTCGCGGTCGCGGCACGTCACGGGATACTGATCCGCAGTTCGGCGTTCCTTGAGGAACTGGCTGACCTGACGTCGCTGGTGGTCGACAAGACCGGCACGCTGACGTTTGGCACGTTGCGGTTGCAGTCCATCGACAGTCCGTTGGTGGACCGCAGCCATGTCATGAAGCTCGCCGCGAGTCTTGGTTCGGCCAGCAGTCATCCAGTCAGTCGCGCGCTTGCCGGTCTGGTGACGCAGGAGCATTTCCTGCTGCTGTCGGACATTCACGAACGCCAAGGGCTAGGCGTAGTGGCGATGACGGAGCAGGGGGAAGCGGCACTCGGTCGCCCAGAGTTGTTTGCACAATTGGGCATTGTCACTTCGGCGGTTCCTGAACACGACGGCCCGATTGCCGGCTTGGCGCTCAACGGTGAATTCCTTGCCTGGTTGTTGCTCGCCGACAGTGTCAAACCTGAGGCACGATTCGCCTTGAGCGAGTTGCGAGAGTTGGGCTTGGGTCGTCAGTTGTTGCTCACCGGTGATCGGCAAAGTGTCGCGCATACGCTGGCTCGCGATGTCGGCATCAGCGATGTCGAAGCGCAGGCTTTGCCTGAGGACAAACTCAATCGTGTGCTGACGGAAATCGAAAACGGTTTCCGGCCAATGGTGGTGGGCGATGGCATCAACGACTCGCTGGCACTCAAGGCCGGGGTCGTGGGTGTGGCCATGGGCGCTGGCGGTGCGGACATCGCGCTGGCCTCTGCCGACATCGTGCTGATCGGCAGCGACCTGCGTCGGCTCGGCACCTGTGTGCGGTTGAGTCGCCAGTGTCGGCAGACGTTGCAGGTCAACGTGATCATCGGTCTGGGCTGGACCCTGGCGATTGTTGCCTTCGCGGCATTCGGCTGGCTCGGCGCCGCCGGGGCCATGATCGCTGCATTGCTGCATAACCTCAGCACGTTGCTGGTGCTCGGGAATGCCGGACGACTACTGCGTTTTCAAGAGCCACTGCTGAAGTTGGAGGAGGCGCCTTAAGCGGCCCGAAAACTTTTTTAATTCCTCTGTAACGCCGTTGGGGGCAGCGCGCTCTAGTGGTGTGTCGGGACTGAACAAACCGTCCAGCCGACCACCCTGACGATTACCGAGGATATAAATATGAACTTCAAAAACGCCACTGCCGGTGCCGCTCTCGCTTTCGCCGCAGCGACTTTGTTTGCCGGTGTTGCCACGCAGGCACAGGCTGCTGACGCTGTTCAAGTGCACTGCTACGGCGTGACATCGTGCGCAGGCATGAACGATTGCAAGACTGCGGAGAATGCCTGCAAAGGTCAGGGCGTTTGCAAAGGTCACGGCTTCAAGGCAATGACTCAGACCGAATGCATGAAAGCAGGTGGCAAGGTCGGCGAATAACCTACCTCCCGTGCCGCCGCAGTGGTGTGCGCCACTGCGGCTACTTTGCGAGGAGCCCGCAAATGTCTGCTTCCCTTCCTTGCCTGGGCTATGGCCTGGGTTTGCGCAGTGCCTACTATCAACAGATTCTTGAGCAGTCACCCGCCGTGGACTGGTTCGAGGTCGTCTCCGAAAACTTCATGGTTCAGGGCGGAAAAGCCTTGTACTACCTCGATGCAATTGCCGAGCGTTATCCGGTAGTGATGCATGGGGTGTCGTTGTCCATTGGCGGTCCCCATGCTCTTGATCCCGCGTATTTGAATCAACTCAAGCTTCTGGCTGAGCGAGTAAAGCCTGCGTGGATTTCCGATCATTTGTGCTGGAGCCGCGGCAACGCTCATCAGCTGCATGACCTGCTGCCGTTGCCCTACACCGAAGAAAGCCTTTACTACGTGGCTGAGCGGGTGCGCCAGGTTCAGGATGTTTTGCAACGGCCGTTGGTGCTGGAGAACGTCTCCAGCTATGTGCGCAGCGCCGACGATGACTTCAGCGAATGGCAATTCCTCGAAGCCCTCAGCCGGCTGAGCGGCTGCGAGCTGTTGCTGGACGTTAACAATGTGTACGTGAGCTCGCGCAATCACGGCTTCGATCCGTGGACCTTCATTCAAGGACTGCCGGCAAACAAGGTTCGGCAACTGCACCTGGCGGGCCACAGCGATTATGGCGATTACGTGATCGACACCCATGATCATCCCGTGAGCGATCCGGTCTGGGCGCTTTATCAACGTACGCTTGAGCATCTCGGCCCGGTGGCTACATTGCTGGAACGCGATGACCATCTGCCGCCCTTTGAAGAGCTGCTTGGGGAACTGCAAAAGGCTCGTGAACTGGGTGATGGCGTGCTGGCCCGGAGACTGAAATGCGCCTGAACGATTGGCAACTGGCCTTTGAAAGTTATCTGTTGGGGGAGCAGTCAGCAGCTTGTCCGGCATTGAGCGCCCACCTGATTGGCGGCCCGACACTGAACGTGAACACTGGCCTGGCGATTTATCACAACGCCTATCAGGCCCGGCTTTTGGAAGTGTTGCGTGGCGACTATCCGGTGATCTGGCATTGGTTGGGGGACGTTGAATTCGAAAAGCTCGCCGCTGCCTACATTCGTCAATCACCCTCAGCGCATTTCAGTTTGAGATGGCTAGGCGAAGGTTTTGAACATTTCATTCGCCAGCATCTGGTGCCAGAGCAAAGCGCGGCGCTCGCCGAGTTGGCAGCGCTTGAATGGGCATTCACCCTGGCGTTCGATGCACCCGAATGCGAACCGTTGACACTGCAAGACATGGCCAGTTTGCCGCCGCAGGAATGGCCGACGCTGCGGGTTTGTCCCAGCTCCACCGTGCAGTGGCTTGAATGTGCCTACAACAGTGTTGCGCTATGGCGCTCGGTAAAAGACGAAACCGGTTTTCCTGGCAGCGCCGCGTTGACAGGCCCTCATGTGGTGGTGATCTGGCGCAGCGAGCTGGTTTGTCATTACCGAAGCCTCGAATCTGGCGAGGCGAGGGCTCTAAAAGGCATGTTTGAGGATCACTGGAATTTTGCTGAACTGTGTTCCGATTTAGCAGTCACCTATGGTGAGGGCGCGCCACTTCAAGCTGTTACATGGCTGAAACAGTGGATTTATGACGGTTGGTTGAAGCGCCGCGAATCATAGAAAATGGCTATTAATTCGATAGGCAGCTAATTTTCTAGGATGGTCTACCCTCACATCAGACGTCTGAAACAAGGGGGATTCTCCATGCTCGCGCAACTTCCACCGGCCTTACAGAATCTGCAGTTACCGTTACGCCTGCGACTCTGGGACGGCCATGAATTCAATCTGGGGCCGACGCCCAGCGTCACAATTGTGGTCAAGGACCCACAAATGGTTACCCAGTTTACTCATCCAAGCCTCAACGCGCTCGGAGCGGCGTTTGTCGAAGGCAAACTCGAACTGGAAGGCTCAATCAGCGACGTGATTCGCGTCTGTGATGAATGGAGCCAGGCGTTACTCCGCGAGGACGGGGACAGTCAGCCTGTGCGCACTGTTCACGACAAGGAAACTGACGCCAAGGCCATTTCCTACCACTACGACCTCTCCAATGCGTTTTATCAGTTGTGGCTCGACAGCGACATGGCGTATTCCTGCGCGTACTTCGAGACCGGCAGTGAAAGCCTGGAGCAAGCCCAGCAAGCGAAATTCCGCCATCTGTGCCGCAAGCTACGGCTGCAACCAGGCGAATACCTGCTGGATGTCGGTTGCGGTTGGGGCGGCCTGGCACGCTACGCTGCACGAGAGTTCGGCGCGAAAGTGTTCGGGATTACCCTGAGTAAAGAGCAATTGCTACTGGCCCGTGAAAGGGTCTCCGCCGAAGGCCTCGATGATCTGGTCGAGCTGCAACTGCTCGACTATCGCGATCTGCCTCAGGATGGCCGCTTCGACAAGGTGGTCAGCGTCGGCATGTTCGAACATGTCGGGCACGCCAACCTCTCCGAGTACTGCAAGACGTTGTTCGGCGCAGTGAAGGAGGGCGGCCTGGTGATGAACCACGGCATCACCGCCAAACACACCGACGGTCGTCCCGTGGGACGGGGTGCCGGTGAATTCATCGAGAAGTACGTGTTCCCCAACGGCGAGCTGCCGCACCTGTCAATGATCTCCGCAGAGATCAGCGAAGCGGGGCTTGAAATCGTCGACGTCGAGAGTCTGCGTCTGCATTACGCGCGCACCTTGGACCACTGGAGTGAACGCCTGGAAGACAATCTGGAAGCTGCTTCCAGGCTAGTCCCTGAACAGGCTTTGCGGATCTGGCGCTTGTACCTGGCAGGATGCGCCTATGCGTTCGCCAGGGGCTGGATCAACTTGCACCAGATTCTCGCGGTGAAAGCTCATCCTGATGGCAGCCATGAACTACCGTGGACGCGTGACGACATCTACACGCCTTAAAGAATCGGTGAAATAAGCCGGGCGATCCGCATGCCAATGTGTTGCAGGCGATGGGTCTCCCGGCTTTCTTCTTTGGCGATTTCATGGGCCTGGGCAAAGTCGTCGTTAAGCATCTGTTCCACCTCGGCGGCAAACACGCTGTCGACCGTCAGCAGCATCACTTCGAAATTCAGGCGGAACGATCGGTTGTCCAGATTGGCACTGCCGATGGCGCTGATTTCGCTGTCGATCAACACTACCTTCTGATGCAAAAAGCCCGGCTGGTAGCGAAAAACCCGTACACCTGCACGCACGGCTTCGAAGGCGTACAGGCTGGAGGCCGCATAGACGATGCGGTGATCCGGCCGTGACGGCAGCAACAGTCGCACATCCACACCTCGCAAAACCGCCAGTCTCAAGGCGGCGAACACGGCTTCGTCGGGAATGAAATACGGGCTGGTAATCCATATCCGCTCTGTCGCTGCATGGATGGCTTCGACGAAGAACAACGAACAGGTTTCGTAAGAATCGGCCGGGCCACTCGCCAGCAATTGGCAGAGGACGCCGTCGTCTGGATAGGCGTCTGGCAGGATCAGCGGTGGCAACGAGCGTGCCGCCCAGAACCAGTCTTCTGCGAACGACTCCTGCATGCAGGCAACCACTGGCCCGCGCACGCGCACGTGGGTGTCGCGCCATGGCGCTAGCGGTGGTTTCTCGCCCATGTACTCGTCGCCGACGTTATGTCCGCCAACGAACCCCAGCACACCGTCGACCACGACGATCTTGCGGTGGTTACGGAAGTTGACCTGGAAGCGGTTGAGCCAGCCACTGCGGGTGGCGAAAGCTTTGACCTCAACGCCTGCATCGCGCAACGGTTGCACGTAGCTGTGGGGCAAGGAATGGCTGCCAATGCGGTCGTACAACAGATAAACCGCCACGCCTTCAGCCGCTTTCTTGATCAGCAGATTTTGCAGGCGTTGGCCGAGGCGGTCGTCGTGAATAATGAAAAACTGAATCAGCACCGCTTCCTTTGCGTTGTCGATGGCTGCGAAAATCCCGTCAAAGGTGGCTTGGCCATTGATCAGCAATTGCACTTCGTTGTTTGCCAGGCACGGCATGCGCCCTAATTTCGGCATGGCTCTCAAGGAGGCGTAAGCACTTGAAGCACGTGCGGTCAGCGCTTCTTCCACCCACGGACGCCAGTTAAGCTCGGAGATGGCTTTGCGCATTTCCTCGTTGGCCTGGCGCCGGGCCTTGATGTAACCATCGAAGGTGCTGCGGCCGAAGACCAGATACGGAACCAGCGTCAGGTAAGGAATGAATATCAACGACAGGGCCCAGGCGATAGATCCCTGGGCGGTCCGGACGGTGAGCACGGCGTGAATGGCAGCGATCAGGCCCAGCGTATGAAGCAGTGCAATCATGTAGCCGAAAATGTGCGGTCCAAAATAATCCATGGGGCAGCCTTGCTCCTGAAGATTCAATGCTTAACAGACCATGTTCCGTGCAGAATGTCGCTATTTAATTGGTCCATGAACCGAAGCCCATGGCTGACGTCTAACGGCCACTACTGATCAGGAGTTACTCGATGAACGTTCGTCTGCTGGGTTTGGCCCTGGCTTTTGGTTTAGCACTCCCCGTGGCCGCTCAGGCACAGATGCTGCAGCCAGGTTTGTGGGAGCTGACCACGAGCAACATGAAGGTCGATGACCAGAATCTGCCGGACTTGCAGCTGATCCTCGGCCAATTGCAGGGGCAGATGACGCCGCAACAGCGTGCGCAGCTGGAGAAGCAGGGCATCACCATGGGTGGGAAGGGGATTCGGGCTTGCCTGACGCCAGAGCAGGTGAAGTCAGACAACATTCCGTTGACTGACCCACAATCGGGCTGCAAACAGGAAATCACTGACCGCAACGGCAATCAGTGGAAATTCCGTTTCAGTTGTCCGAAAGCGCAGGGTGCCGGCGTAGCAACTTTCCTCAGCGACCGTGAGTTCACCACCAAGGTCAACGGCACATTCAACGCTACCGGCATTCAACAGAAGGGCAGTCTCGATACCCGTGCCGTCTGGTTGGGGCAGGATTGCGGAACAGTTAAGCCTAGAGCTTAAAAGCATCGCGGGCAGGCTCGCTCCCACACGGATAGTATGTATCTTGTGAGAGCGAGCTGGTTCAGGTGCTCGCAATGCCTGTCGACCTCAACCAGTCACACACCACCTCAATGGCCATCCTGCCGAAATCCTCACCCGTTCGGCTGCGCACACTGACAAACCCGCCTGCTTTTTCTTTCTCCCCGATTACCACCAGATACGGCACCTGCTGACTGTGCTCGCGTATCTTGTGGCGGACCTTTTCGTTGCGTAAGTCCGCACGAGCGCGCACGCCGCTTCGACGCAAGGACTCGGTCACCGATTGCGCATAGTCGACCTGACGATCATCCATGTTGACGATAATGACGTGTGGCGGCGCCAACCAGTCTTCGAGTTCCTGTTGGCAGGACCAGCAAGAGCCATAGATCCGCTGCGGCGCAGTTCCGCTGATGTGATCGAGGGCGAATGCCTGCAACACTCGGGTTGCTGGCACATGCGGGCCCACTGACACGCACTCGAAGTCCCCAATAAGGTAGGGAGACAACGTCTCAGTGGGCATCGACCGGGATGATGGATTGCAGCACCGGATTGAATGATTGGTTGCCGCCAGTATCTTCATGCGCGCTTCGATGCACGCAAGATCGATCAGGTCTAAGGGACGCTCAAACGTAAACTCATAAAAAAAGCCATCACCCAGTGCAGTTCCGGTCTGCAATTGCGCCTTTGGATAGAGTTGTCTGATGGACATCGCCAGCATCAGCGCGCAGGAGCGCCTTAAGATCTCCAGCCCATCAGGCTCTTGAGGCGTGACAATGCTGACGCGGGCGTCAGCCTCGATCATGAACCTGCAGTCCACCAACACCCCGTCGACCCGACCGGCCACTGCTGCTTTAGCCAAGCCCGCACCGATGCTCGCGGCGAATTCATACACCGACAAGGGTTGGTCGTATTCACGCAATGAACCATCGCTCAGGCTGATGTGGATCATGTCGGTGCACTCGAGGACAAAAGAAACGCGTTCTAGCGCATAAACGATAGGGGTAAACCCTGACAGCTGCCATTTAGACATTTGTCGTGCCAGGCAATTCGCCCCGATACGATCGTGGTGCTGACGCTGTTACGGAAAAACTGTCCGGCGAAGGGTGTCCAGCCGCATTGAGGCAGGACCGGTTGCCTGGAAACGGCAAAACCGTCGGGCTCGGGTTTGATCAGGACAAGGTCGGCCCAATAGCCTTCTCGAAGATAACCCCGGTCGGGAAGGGCGAACAGATCTGCCACGTGGTGACTGGTCTTGGCCACGAGGGTGGTTATCGGCAGGATTTCATCTTCCACCAGTTTCAAGAGCGCGGGCAAGGCAAATCCCCCTTAGATTCACGACCTTCATTCACCAGTCTGGCATTTCGAATCAATACGCTGCTCATGATCAGAACTCGTTCTGCAGGGCTTTGTAGCCGCGCACAAGGTCGACGTTGGTGCGGGCCACGTCCTCGGAAAACTCCGAGGCGCTGACACTCACAGGAGGGAACTGCGACAGGTCGGTATTGGGTCCGATGCGAGTGGTAGAGGGCACATAGAAGTCTTCGGGCAAATCGCGGCCATCGACCACCGAGTTGTGCCGCACCACGCAACCGTCGCCCACTGCGCAGTTGAACAGCACGCTGTTGAAACCGACGAACACCCGATCGCCCACCGTGCAGGGGCCATGGACGATGGAGCGGTGGGCGATTGAACTGAACTCGCCGATGGTCACTGCCGCACCGGACTTGGAATGGATCACCACGCCGTCCTGAATGTTCGAATTGGCGCCTATGGTGATCGGCTCCATTTCACCCGAAGCATCGACTTCGTCAGCGCGAATCACTGCGTAGGGACCGACAAAGACGTTTTCACCGATCACCACTTTGCCGCAAATAATTGCGGTTTTATCCACGTAAGCCGACTCGGCAATCAGCGGTAAATCACCCGATGGATTCTTGCGGATCATGGCTTACTCAACGCGTCGTACAGGGTATTGAGGTTGTATTGGAACAGGCCGGTGAAGGTGCTGGCTGGACCGGTCGCCGCCAACGCATCTGAGTACAACGTGCCACCGATGTGCGCGCCGCTTTCGTCCGCGATTTGTTTGAGCAGGCGCGCGTCCTTGATGTTCTCCATGAACACGGCCTTGACCTTGGCCTGACGAATCTGAGTGATCAGCGCAGCGACTTCGGTGGCCGAAGGTTCACGTTCGGTAGACAGACCTTGTGGCGCCATGAAGTCGATGCCGTAAGCCTGACCGAGGTAGCCGAAGGCGTCATGGGAGGTGACGATCTTGCGGTTGCCCGGTGGCAGTGAACCGAGCTTGGCCTTGGCTTGGGCAAGCAGCGCGTAGATCTGTTTCAAGTAAGCCTGGCTGTTGCGCTCGTAGTCGGCTTTGTTCGACGGGTCAGCCGCGATCAGCGCCTTGGAAATGTTGCTGATGTACAGCTCGGTATTGGCCAGGTTGTGCCAGGCATGAGGGTCCGGCACAGTCTCTCCGTCCTCGTCCAGGGAACGTGGGATAACGCCGTGGCTTGCGCTGATCACAGGCGCTTTGGTCTCGGTGCTGGTGACCAATCGGTCCAGCCAGGGCTCGAAACCTAAGCCGTTCTTGATGATCAGCCTGGCGTTGAGCAATGCCTTGGCATTGTCCGGAGTCGGCTCGTATGTATGGGCATCGGCGTCGGGACCGACCATGTTGGTGATCTGAATATGGTCGCCGCCGACCTGATGCGTCATGTCGGCGAGGATGCTGAAACTGGTAACCACCTGCAGTTTTTCCGCCGCCGACAATGACATCGATAGCATCAAACTGAACAGCACGAGTAGAGCGCGCATCGGGAAACACCTCATTGGGATGTGAGCAAAGGCGGGCGGCGCAGCAAACCGTGTACCGGTCCGAACACCACACAGAGCACATACAAACTGCCTGCGACCAAGACAATGGCCGGTCCGCTGGGCAGCGAGTAATAGAACGACAGCAGTAATCCGAGCCACACCGAGAGGCTGCCGAGCAGGGCAGCAATCCCCATCAACACCGGCAATCGGCGGCTGCAGAAACGCGAGGCGGCGGCGGGCAACATCATCAAACCGACGACCATTAGCGCGCCGATGGCCTGGAATCCGATCACCAGGTTGAGCACCACCAAGGTCAGAAATACGCCGTGTGCCAACGGGCCGAGGCGGCTGACGGTTTGTAGAAAGAGCGGGTCGAGGGTGTCCAGCAGCAGGGGTTTGTAGATGCAGGCCATGGCGATCAGGCTGAAGCCGGAGACCCAGAGCATCCCCGTTAATGTCGGTCCGTCGACTGCCAGTGCCGAGCCAAATAGCAGGTGGAGCAGGTCCAGGCGCTTGCCGGCGATACCAAGGATCAACACGCCGCCGGCGAGGGAAATCGGGTAGATCGCGGCGAGGCTTGCGTCTTCGCGCAAACCTGTACGGCGGGTAATCCAGGCCGCGATGCCGGCCATGCTCAGCCCCGCGCCAAGACCGCCGAGGGTCAGTGCCGGCAGACTCAATCCGGCGAACCAGAACCCGAGTGCCGCGCCAGGCAGGATGCCGTGAGCGACGGCATCGCCGATCAGGCTCATGCGGCGCAGGATCAGGAATACCCCCAGCGGTGCCGTGCTGCAGGCTAAAACCAATCCCCCGATCAGCGCCCGGCGCATGAACACGAATTCGTGGAACGGTTGCCAGAGTTGAGCGACAGCGAGCATCAGGCCACCTGCGTGTGTGGTTGCTGGTGAATCAGCGCGGTGCTCGGGCCAAGGACGCAGCCGCTGCTTTTGATCAACAAGGTTTGGGGAATGTGTTGGCGAACGGCGGCCAGGTCATGACACACAACCACCAGTGTTCGCCCTTCGGCGTGCCAGGCGTGGAGGTGTTTCCAGAGCAGCGACTGACCCAGTTCATCAAGTGCGGCATGGGGCTCATCGAGTAATAGAACTGGCGCATCGGCGAGGCTTAAACGGGCGAGCAGGGCGCGTTGCAATTCGCCGCCGGAGAGTGCCATCAGCGGGCGTTGCTCCAATCCTTTGAGGCACCAATCCTCCAGTACAGCTTTAAGGCGATCGCGGCGTATCTCTGGCGACTGGTTACTGCCCCAAAAACCGGCCGCCACCAACGCTTGGAGGCTGATCGGAAATTGCCGGTCCAGATGTTGTTGCTGGGGGAGAAAGGAGAGTGAACCCTTGCGTGGAACATCGAGGATGACCTTTCCGGTCAGCGGTTTTTGCAGCCCCGCGATGACTTTCAACAAACTGCTCTTACCTGAACCGTTGGCGCCGATCACGGCGGTCAGGCTGCCCTTCGGCAATTCAAAATCCACGGCGGGGGTGAGTGGTTGACCGGGTGCTCCCCAACGCAGCGCTTGGCAATGGATCATGCTGCCTCCCAGTTCCATCGGCTTTCGGCGACGGCGTCGTGAGCATGCAGACTCTCGGCGTGGACCACGCGCAGGTGGAAAGCAGTAAGACCTGGGGAGCGTTTCATCGCCAGATTCAAACGCCGAACGGCGTCTTCGCAGAACATCAGATTCTGTCCATTGGCCAAGGCAAAGGCCTGCTCATCGGCACGTTTCACTGCGGTTTGCACGGCGGTCCCGAGTGCGGCCTCGGCGTCGTTGATGAACGCGATTAGCGGAAAGTCATCCAGATAATCATCCAGGCGCAGGCACAATTGGGCAGTGCTCCGCTGGCTATGAGGCGTCGCAACGATGCCCTTTGTGGAACCAAGCCAGTCCAATACTTCAGCGTGCTGTAGAGATCTGTTGGCAAAGTCGTCGACGAATTGTTGCTGAATCAACTGCCGCGACAGGGCTGCAGAGCACGGGCAAGTCGAGGAATATGGAACATCGATTTTTAGTTCCACGTGGAACATCGCGTTTTTCAAACACGCTTCAATACTCACTGGATAAGTTTTCCAGCCAGCCAACGGGCTGATCAGCGCCGGTCTTTTGAGCAGCAAGTCGGTGTGAATTTTTACGTACGCGCTGTGCGACAGTCCTCCATGACTGTCCAGAAAACGTTGCAAGACTCGCCGTAATAGAGCGGGAGTCAGGGTTTCGTGCTCCAGCATTTCCAGCGCCAAATACAGCCGCGACATATGAATACCGCGCGCCTCGCCGTCGTCGAGACTCACGCCAGCGTCAGCCTTTGCACTCAGCCGTTGGCCATCGAACAGAACAGGAAGAGCAATGCCGCACATGCCCACCCAATCGAGCGGCAAGGCTTGGCGGGAGGCCTGCGCGGCGATATCCGGCAGAGTCAGCGCATTCATGAGCAGGTCCATCGTGGAAGTTGAATTTGCATGTTATGTTATTACATTAAATTCGACTACGCCTTTTTCATGAACGAGTCTTCAGCATGCACAGACGTCACTTGCTCAACTGGATTCTGGCCAGTGCGGCCTTCGCCTTACCGTTTGGCGTTTCGGCCACGCAAATCCGCAACGCGCGACTCTGGCGTTCGGATGACAAGCTGCGATTGGTGTTTGATCTGAGTGGGCCGGTGCACTACAAAACGTTTTCCCTGAGTGCGCCTGAGCGGCTGATCGTCGACTTGAGCGGGGCCAGTCTCAGCGGCGACTTCAGCCAGTTGGCAGTCGACAACACGGTGATTCGCTCGATCCGCTCCGGGCCTTTTGGCCAAGGTGATACACGGATCGTGCTCGATCTTGGCGGCCCGGTGCAGCTCAACAGTTTTCTACTGCCGCCACAGGATGGGCAGGGCCACCGGTTGGTGCTCGATCTGAAGACGGTTGCGCCGTTACAAATCGCCGTGGCGCCACAGCAGACCCTCCATAAGGCTCACAGCAAACGCGACATCATCGTGGTGGTCGATCCTGGCCACGGTGGCAAAGATCCTGGCGCGGTCGGCGCCAAAGGTGAGCGCGAGAAAGACGTGGTGTTGTCCATCGCTCAACTCTTGGCCAAAAGGCTCAAGCGCGAGAAGGGTTTCGACGTGAAGCTGGTGCGCAATGACGATTTCTTTGTTCCGTTGCGCAAGCGTGTAGAGATCGCCCGCAAGCACAACGCCGACATGTTCATTTCGGTACACGCGGACGCGGCGCCGCGTCTCACCGCTTCAGGCGCTTCGGTGTATTGCTTGTCTGAAGGCGGCGCCACCTCAGCCACTGCCCGTTTCATGGCGCAGCGTGAGAACGGTGCAGACCTGCTGGGCGCCACCCGTTTGCTCAATCTCAAGGACAAGGACCCGATGCTCGCCGGGGTGATTCTCGACATGTCGATGAACGCCACCATCGCTGCGAGCCTGCAACTGGGCAGCACCGTCCTCGGCAGTTTGGCGGGCATCACCACGCTGCATCAGAAACGTGTGGAACAGGCGGGATTCGCAGTGTTGAAGTCGCCAGACGTGCCGTCGATCCTGGTGGAAACGGGCTTCATTTCAAACGCTCGCGACAGCCAGCGCCTGGTCACTGCACGGCATCAGCAGGCGGTGGCGGATGGCCTGTTCGAAGGTTTGCAGCGTTACTTCCAGAAGAATCCACCGACCGACAGCTACATCGCCTGGCAACAATCGCAGAAGAAACTGCAGGCCTAACAACCGGCAATTCGGCTACACGTGAATTTGGCGCTGCTGCCGCCGGAGCTGGAGAAGCGATTGATCGTGGTCCAGCCAACCCGTCGGTTGTAGCCGACCCAGGCTTCGCCGTCGGAAGCGATACCGGTGAAAAATGTCAGTTGCCCGTAGCGGCTGTTGGTCTGCGCCCAATAGCGTTTACCGGTTTTTTCGAAGCCTCGCAGGTAGATCGTGCTGCCAACCGTGTTGACGCTATAGGCGTTGCCGTCGGCATCTGCGCAAACGAGCAAGTTGGCGCTTCGGGTGCATTTGGCCAGGCTCGGGATTTGCGCCCAGGCATTCATAGTCAGCAGCGACGCAACGCTCAGCAGCGCCAATTTCAGGGCGAAACGCATCGGATTTCCCTCAGGCTAAACGGGCTTCAGCATCGGTCCCTTTATCGTCATGAGCAAGAGGAAACTGGTCAGACTGAATTGTTATACTATAACATCAAATCAAGCCCGAGACTGCGACCGGGCATCCCTTGTGAGGAATCCCTGATGCCCAATCGTCTCCCCGTCACCGTCCTGTCGGGCTTTCTCGGTGCCGGTAAAAGCACGCTGCTCAATTACGTACTGCGTAACCGCGAGAACTTGCGCGTTGCTGTGATCGTCAACGATATGAGCGAGATCAACATCGATGGCAGTGAAGTCCAGCGCGATGTCAGTCTGAACCGCGCCGAGGAAAAACTCGTCGAGATGAGCAACGGCTGTATTTGCTGCACTTTGCGCGAGGACTTGCTCGAAGAAGTCAGCAAACTCGCCCGGGACGGTCGTTTTGATTACCTGTTGATCGAATCCACCGGCATTTCCGAGCCGCTGCCCGTGGCGGAAACCTTCACGTTTCGGGATGAAGAGGGGCAAAGCCTCGCTGACATCGCGCGCCTGGACACCATGGTCACTGTGGTCGATGGCATGAACTTCCTGCTCGACTATCAGGCCGCTGAAAGCCTCGCCTCTCGCGGCGAAACGTTGGGCGAAGAAGATGACCGGTCGATCACTGATCTGCTGATCGAGCAGATTGAATTCGCCGATGTGATCCTCATCAGCAAGATCGATTTGATCAGCAGCAGCGAGCGCCAGGAGTTGATTGCGATCCTTGAGCGCCTCAATGCCCAGGCCGAAATCATTCCGATGGTCATGGGTGAGATTCCTCTGGAAAAGATCCTCGACACAGGCCGCTTCGACTTTGACAAGGCCGCTCTGGCACCCGGCTGGCTGCAAGAGTTGCGGGGCGAACATGTGCCGGAAACCGAGGAATATGGCATCGCCTCGACGGCTTATCGCGCGCGTCGGCCGTTTCATCCGCAGCGCTTTTTCAGCTTCATCGACCGTCCGTGGGTGAATGGTAAATTGCTGCGCTCCAAAGGTTTCTTCTGGCTGGCCAGCAAGCACATGGATGCCGGCAGTTGGTCCCAGGCTGGTGGCTTGATGCGCCATGGTTTCGCTGGACGCTGGTGGCGCTTCGTGCCGAAAAACCAGTGGCCGCAAGACGAAGAAAGCACCGCCGCGATCATGCAAAACTGGACTGGCGCCACCGGCGATTGCCGCCAGGAATTGGTTTTCATCGGCCAGAACATCGACTTCGCACAACTTACCGTCGAGCTCGATAGCTGCCTGCTGACTGACGATGAAATGGCTTTGGGCGTCGAAGGCTGGCGATTACTCGCCGATCCGTTTGGCCCGTGGCACGAAGAGGTTGCGGCCTGATGTTGGCGCCCAGTCCGAAGCGGCAAACGATCGTTCAACAGGTTCAGGGTGAAACGCCACAGACACTCACCCGAATTCTCGAAGACGGCGTCAATCTCGCCGTCTGGAAACGCCAGATCCCCGTGCACATCGGCGATTTCGCCTGCTTGCTACTGTCCTTGAACGAGCCGCTGGCCGAGTCGCTGGTGCTGGAAATGCCCAATGATGAAACCGAGCCCAATCTGCATGGCCTGGCCGCAGGTTTCGGCGATCTCGAGGGGTATGAGGGTTTTATCGCCGACGTGTCCTGGCTGGTCAGCGCGTTCTCTTGCCTGTTGGGCGCCAAGCGCATTGGCTTGCGCGTACGGATTCTGGACAAGGCCATGTGCCCGCGCTTTCACGTCGATCATGTGCCGGTGCGATTGATCAGCGCCTACGCTGGCATTGGCAGTCAGTGGCTGAAAGAAGGGGTAATGGATCGTCGTCAATTGGGCAAGCCTGAGGCCGAACCTCTGGAAGATTCGCTGATCGAGCAAATTGCCAACGGCGAAGTGGCTTTGCTTAAAGGCGAGAAATGGCACGGCAATGAAGGTTTCGGTTTGATCCACCGTTCGCCGCAACCCGCGCCAGGCGAACGCCGTCTGATTCTGACCCTGGATTGGCTGGGTTAAGGCTTGAGCCAGGTGCCCTGGCTCTGGGATTCGCAGAACGGCTTTAGATACGCCGCGTCGGTGGCCACGCCGTAATAGTGAATATCCTGGCGGTAAGGCATATTGGCGACCTGGGCGTTGCTGCACACGCCAAAAGCGCCGGTGGGGCATTGGTCGACGTACTGCACCTCGACTTTCTGACCCGGTAGGTTCGGCTGGCAGAAGCCGTCTGCGAAGAGCTTTTCCGGGATGTTGCGGTTCTGCTGGCAGACTTTTACGTCGAGTCGCTCAGCTGTGCTATGTACCACGCAAGCCTGCGCTAGCGCCTCACCGGAACAGAGCGCCAAGAGCAACGATAATCCCGTCAACCGCATCCATTACCTCCCAAGAAAATAACGACCATGTTGCAGAACATTCCCACTCACGTCATTGCCGGCCCTTTGGGTGCCGGCAAGACCAGCCTGATCAAACACCTGCTGCTACAGCGGCCGATCGGTGAGCGCTGGGCGGTGTTGATCAATGAGTTTGGCCAGATCGGCCTCGACGCTGCGCTCCTGACCCAGGACGCCGATGGTATCGCACTGGGCGAAGTGGCCGGAGGCTGTTTGTGTTGCGTGAACGGTGCGCCGTTTCAAATCGGACTCGGGCGGTTGTTGCGCAAGGCGCGGCCGGATCGGCTGTTCATCGAACCCTCAGGCCTGGGGCATCCGGCGCAGTTGCTTCGCCAGTTGAGCGAGGCTCCGTGGGCGGGCGTATTGGCGGTTCAGCCGAGTGTTCTGGTGCTGGATGCCCAAGCCCTTGCCGTTGGCAAGCCGCTGCCGGATTCGCAGGAGGCCGCGCTGGGGAGCGCTGGTTTGTTGTTGCTGAACAAGTCTGAAGGCCTGGACGGCAATGATCGTCAGCGAATCGCCGAGCAGTTGCCTGATCGCAAGGTGTATTGGACGCAACTGGCTCAATTGCCGTTGAACGAATTGCCGGGTTACAGGGTTCAGGCGGTGGCGGGTGTGGATAACTTCATCGTACCCAAAGGATTGGCGCAGATGCCGGCGATCTGGACCGATCCAGCACTGCCGATATGCTTGAGCCAGCAACAGGAAGGCCTCTGGAGCATTGGCTGGCGCTGGCATCCGAGCCAGACGTTCGATGCCGCGCGCGTTGGAAAATGGCTCCACAGCCTTGCCTGGCGGCGGGCCAAGCTGATTATCCACAGCGTCGATGGCTGGGTTTCGGCCAATGCGCTGGATAACTCGCCATTGCAATGGCAGCCCAGCGAATGGCGTCAGGATTCGCGTCTCGAGCTGATTTTCAGTGAGCCGCAGGACATTGATTCACTGCAAAGCGCCTTGGCCGACTGTCGGTCGGATTAAGGACGCCATTTGGTGTGTTCCTGGCGCCACTGGCTCATCTCGATCACTTCAGCGCGCGGCTTCACGACGTCGACCACCGCTGGCGTGTCATCCAAGGGCATCGGGTACGGCGCCAGTTCGATCTGTGCGCTGTGGGCGCCGAATTGGGTGATGGTGCCGTTGTGGCGGGTTTCACCGGTCACGGTGAACTCAAAGTTATACACACGGGCCAGACGTCGGCGGCCGTTGGCGTCTTTGATGAACGCGATTTTTTTCAAGGCGACGTTGCCGTCCAGCAGCTCGACACCGAGCTTGGCGCAATGTTGCTTGACCCGCTCCAGCGCACGTTCGCGCAAGCCGTGGTTGTGCCACAGCCAAGCGCCACCGGTGGCGAGCAGCATCAGCACGAAGATATTTCCGAGGGTCAGCATCAACGGGTTGCTCCAACAAGGTAGTGCCAGCTTAACTGTGTCGCCGGTCTGTCGTACAGGCTGTGTTTAGTCGCATACTGCGTAGCTCGAATTTCAATCGTTTGACGGAAAAATCACCGCATGAAACGTACGCCCCATCTGCTCGCCATTCAGTCCCACGTGGTGTTTGGTCACGCTGGCAACAGCGCTGCGGTCTTCCCAATGCAGCGGGTTGGGGTAAACGTCTGGCCGCTTAATACGGTGCAGTTCTCCAACCACACCCAGTATGGGCAATGGACCGGTGAAGTGCTGGCACCTCACCAGATTCCCGATTTGATCGAAGGCATCGCGGCGATTGGCGAGCTGGGCAATTGTGATGCGGTCCTGTCCGGTTACCTCGGCAGCGCCGCCCAAGGCCGGGCGATCCTGACCGGCGTAGCGCGGATCAAGTCGGTGAACCCCAAGGCGCTGTATATGTGCGACCCGGTCATGGGCCATCCGGAGAAGGGTTGCAGCGTGCCGGGTGAGGTCAGTGATTTCCTGCTGGAGGAAGCAGCATCGGTGGCGGACTTCATGTGCCCGAATCAGCTGGAGCTGGACAGCTTCTCGGGGCGCAAGCCGCAGTCACTGTTCGATTGCCTGGCAATGGCGCGAGCGCTCCTGGCACGCGGGCCGAAGGCTATCCTGGTCAAGCATCTGGACTATCCCGGTAAAGCGGCGGATGGCTTTGAGATGTTGCTGGTGACGGCAGAAGGCAGCTGGCACCTGCGCCGCCCGCTGCTGGCGTTTCCGCGACAACCGGTGGGCGTTGGTGATTTGACTTCCGGGCTGTTCCTGGCCCGGGTGCTGTTGGGCGACAGTCTGGTGGCGGCCTTCGAATTCACCGCGGCGGCAGTGCACGAAGTGCTGCTGGAAACCCAGGCCTGCGCCAGCTACGAGCTGGAACTGGTGCGGGCGCAGGACCGGATTGCGCATCCACGGGTCAAGTTCGAAGCGACCGCGATCAGCCTCTGATCTGCGTTGACCGCCATCGCGAGCAAGCTCGCTCCCACATTGATCGGGTTGTTCACAAACCCCCTTTGAGAGCGAGCTTGCTCGCGATGGCTATCTGACGTTAACCGCAAGCCTCAAGCATCGCCCTTGATTTCCTGATAGCGCTTTTCCAGTTCCTGACGGATCTGGCGGCGTTGCTGTGCCTGGATGAAGCGGCGTTTGTCTTCACTGTTCTGAGGCTGCAGCGGCGGCACTGAAGCCGGTTTACGGTCGTCATCCACCGCCACCATGGTGAAGAAGCAGCTATTGGTGTGGCGCACCGAGCGCTCGCGAATGTTCTCCGTCACCACCTTGATGCCCACTTCCATGGACGTGTTGCCGGTGTAGTTGACCGATGCCAGAAAGGTCACCAATTCGCCGACATGAATCGGCTCGCGGAAAATCACCTGATCCACCGACAAGGTCACCACGTAGCGGCCGGCATAACGGCTGGCGCAGGCGTAGGCCACTTCGTCTAGGTATTTGAGCAGGGTGCCACCGTGGACATTGCCAGAGAAATTGGCCATGTCGGGAGTCATCAATACCGTCATCGACAGCTGGGCGTTTCCGGGTTCCATAGCGTTCTCACGGTTCAAGGCAGAATTTCGGAAGGGCGGCGCCTCTATGGGGGCCTGGTAGGTTTTTTCAAACCACAGTTATCGGGACGCCGGGCGGGTGATCGCCGTCACGCCGGATCGATCTGTTTCCATATATTGCACCGCCTTTCTGGCGGAAGTCGCGGTGTTACCCTCCAAAAGTCCACCTCAAGGAGCCCACACCATGCATGCCATCAGTTTTATTCAGGATCTGGCGGTGATCATGTTGGTCGCGGGCGTGGTAACCGTGCTGTTCCATCGGTTCAAGCAGCCAGTGGTGTTGGGCTACATCGTCGCCGGCTTCATCATCGGCCCGCACACACCGCCGTTCGGCCTGATTCACGACGAAGAAACCATCAAGACCCTCGCCGAACTCGGAGTGATTTTCCTGATGTTCTGCCTGGGCCTGGAGTTCAGTCTGCGAAAGCTGTTCAAGGTCGGTGCCACGGCGTTTATCGCGGCGTTTCTCGAAATTGTGCTGATGATCTGGATCGGTTACGAAATCGGCCGTTGGTTCGACTGGAACACCATGGATTCATTGTTCCTGGGCGCGATCCTGGCGATTTCCTCGACCACCATCATCGTCAAGGCGCTCAACGACCTGAAGATGAAGAACGAGCGCTTTGCGCAATTGATCTTCGGCGTGCTCATCGTCGAGGACATCCTCGGCATCGGCATCATTGCCTTGCTGTCGAGCATCGCCGTCAGCGGCACGGTCAGCTCCGGCGAAGTGTTTTCCACGGTGGGCAAGCTCTCGCTGTTCATGATCGTTGCACTGGTGATCGGTATCCTGCTGGTGCCTCGGCTGTTGGCTTATGTGGCGAAATTCGACAGTAATGAAATGCTGCTGATCACGGTCCTCGGGCTATGTTTCGGCTTCTGCCTGCTGGTGGTGAAACTCGAATACAGCATGGTCCTGGGCGCGTTCCTGATTGGCGCGATCATGGCCGAGTCCCGCCAATTGCTGAAAATTGAGCGTTTGATCGAGCCGGTTCGCGACTTGTTCAGTGCGATTTTCTTTGTCGCCATCGGGCTGATGCTTGATCCGATGATCCTGTTGCAATACGCCTGGCCGATCGCCGTGATAACTGTGGCGGTGGTACTGGGCAAGATGCTGTCCTGCGGTCTTGGTGCCTTTATCGCCGGCAATGACGGACGCACCTCTCTACGGGTCGGGATGGGTCTTTCGCAGATTGGCGAATTCTCCTTCATCATCGCCGCACTGGGCATGACCCTGCAGGTCACCAGCAACTTCCTGTACCCGGTCGCCGTGGCAGTTTCGGTGATTACCACGTTGCTGACACCGTATCTGATCCGCGCGGCTGATCCGCTGTCGATCAGGCTTGCCGCAGTGATGCCGCAGCGACTGGGTCGAGTGTTGGGAATGTATGGCGAGTGGTTGCGCAGCATTCAGCCTCAGGGCGAGGGCGCACTGCTGGCGTCGATGATTCGGCGGATTCTGTTGCAGGTGGGGGTCAATCTGGCGCTGGTGATTGCGATCTTCTTTTCAGGCGCGTTCTTCGCCGAACGGATGTCCACTTATTTGCAAGACTGGATCAGCGATTCGAGCTGGCAGAAGGCGTTGATCTGGGGTGGGGCGCTGCTGCTGTCGCTGCCGTTCCTGATCGCCGCCTATCGCAAGCTCAAGGCGCTGTCGATGTTGTTGGCGGAGATGGGCGTGAAGCCGGACGTGGCCGGCCGGCACACGCAGCGAGTGCGACGGGTGATCGCCGAAGTGATCCCGATCCTCTCGCTGCTGGTGATCTTCCTGCTGCTGGCAGCCTTGTCGGCCAGTATTCTGCCGACCAACAAGTTGCTGGTATTGATCGCCGTGGTCGCGGCCGCGGTGGCGGCCTTGCTCTGGCGTTGGTTCATTCGCGTGCACACGCGCATGCAGGTGGCCTTGCTCGAAACCCTGGACAACCACAAGGATTCATCCGGGCATTGACCCTGTGCCGCTGGTTACTCAGCTTTCCAGCCAGACGTCCCGCGCCCAGTGCCACACCGATTCCCAGGTTTCTTCGGCGAGCAGCTCTTCTTCTGCGAGCCACAACACTACGGTGCCGTCTTCTTCGACGAGGTAGTAGTTATCGCCGTCCTGGCAGATCGGGATCATGCTGCGGTCAACACCTGCGTCCCAGGCGTTGGCGGCAACGTCCGGCAGGTAGGTGTGGGATTGTGGATCGGTGACTGTCACCGGCTCCAGGCTGCCGTAGACCACATCGCTAACGGTCAGCAAGAACTCTCTGAAGACAAACGGGATGTCGATGAACAGTTGTTCCTCGATTTCTACGATCTGGTCTTCGTCTGGCAATTCCAAGGGGACCGGTACCGGTTCGTTGGCTTCACGCAGTTGTTCGATGATTTCTTCCACGTCCGGGATCCTCTTGCTTGATGGCGCGGTGTTTATATGGGGCGGTTTATACAGTAGCTCGCTATAGATGCAACTGCGAAATAGAAAACCCCGGACAAGTCCGGGGTTTTTATTACTGCCTGTTTAACGCAGAGGTGATCAGCCGTTCTGGCGGATACCAGCGACCAGCCAAGGCTGGTTCTCGCCTTGCGGACGTTCCATGTTCCAGCTTTCGCTGAACACTTCGCCCTGATCGAAACGTGAAGTCTTCGATACGCCGCTGAAGGTCAGGGTGGCGATGGTCTTGTCCGCACGGTCATCCACACCATCCAGTTGCACATGGAGGTTATCGATGTAGGTCGACTGGAAACCGTCGCCCAGGTCCGCGCGTTCGCGTTTGAGGAACTCCAGCATTTGCGGGGTCACGAACTCGGCGATCTTGTCCATTTCGTTGGCGTCCCAGTGCTGTTGCAGGGACTGGAAGTGGTTGCGGGCCGCTTCAATGAAGTTCTGTTCATTGAACCAGGCTGGAGCGTTGATTACCGGACGAGCGGCAGCAGGTGCTGGCGCGCCACCGAAGATCGAACCGCCAGCAGGCTTGTTCTCGAACACTTCACGCTGCATCGGTGCGTGGCCAGCCGGAGCCATGTGCTCCTGTTGCTTGCGACGACGGGCGGCGATGAAGCGGAAGATCAGGAAGGCGATGACCGCCATGATCAGGATGTCGAAAATCTGCATGCCCTGGAAGCCGCCGCCCATGAACATGGAGGCCAGCAGGCCGCCGGCTGCGATACCGGCCAGAGGGCCGAGCCAGCGCGAAGCACCGCCGGCCTTGGCCGCAGCGCCAGCGGCACCGGCAGCACCGGCGGTCGCCGCAGCGCCACCGGCAGCAGAAGAAGGGGCCATTTGGCTGGTCTGGTGGGTCGGCGCGGCGCCGACGCTTTTGCCGCCACCAAAGCGCTTGGCGTTGGCGTCGAGGCTCATCGTCAGGCCGATGCACAACGCCATGGCGATGCTAAGAAAACGTTTCATAAAGGGAATTCCCATTTGTGGATGGCACGCGCGCCATGTTGCACAGCGAATGTGTTACTGGCTAGCGGCAGAGTGTTTCGGGCTTTTGCCTGACAGCTTGTGTTCAGCTTCGGTCAGCGCAATAAGGCCTGTTAACTTTGGTCCGTAGGGTGAGTGGATAGTTTCTGTAGGACGATGCCTAGCGTCGCAACGCCAGCATGACCACGCCGGCTGTAATCAAGCCGATACCGCCCCATTGGCGCAGGTCGAGTTTTTCGCCCAGCAGGACCACGCTGAGCACCGCCACCAGCACCACGCTGAGTTTGTCCACCGGGGCGACCAATGAGGCCGGTCCCACTTTCAGTGCGCGGAAATAGCAGATCCACGAGGCACCGGTGGCCAATCCGGACAGCAGCAGAAACAGGTAGCTCCTGGCCGAGATCGATCCTAATGATTGATATTGGCCCGTGGCGTACAAAATCAAGGCCAGGCTGATGAGAACTACCACGGTGCGCAACAGGGTGGCGAAGTCGGAATTGACGTTTTCGATGCCAATCTTGGCGAATAGGGCGGTCATCGCAGCGAATGCCGCCGACATCAGGGCCCAGAATGTCCAAGAAGAAAAGAAACCTGAGCCCATGTTGTTGCGCCTTTCCTTTGTAGATAGATCGTTCCCACGTTCAGCGTGGTAACGCCGCCATGGACGCTCTGCGTCCCACTGTGACGCGGAGCGTCACGGGATGCATCCCACGCAGAGCGTGGGAACGATCAGACATAAGCTATTAAATAGCTTCTAAATAGCTTCCAGCTTCGCGTAACCCAACATCAGCCATTTGCTGCCTTCACTGAAGTTCACCTGCACCCGAGCTTGAGCCCCTGCGCCTTCGAAATTCAGGATCACGCCGTCGCCAAACACCGAATGCCGTACGGCCTGACCGAGGCTGAACCCGGTGTCCGGGATTTCACTACCGCCAAACAGGCTGCTGGAACTTTGTTGCTGACCGCCACCGAACGGACGGCTGACGCTGTTGGACAATCGCACTTCCTGGATCAGGCCCTTGGGCACTTCACGGACGAAACGCGAGACTTTGTTGTAGGTCTCGCTGCCGTACAGGCGTCGGGTTTCAGCATAGGTCATCACCAGGTTCTGCATCGCCCGGGTGATACCGACGTAGGCCAAACGACGTTCTTCTTCAAGGCGGCCGGGCTCTTCCAGGCTCATCTTGTGCGGGAACAGACCTTCTTCCATGCCCACCAGGAACACGTAAGGGAATTCCAGCCCTTTCGCACTGTGCAAGGTCATCAGCTGAATGCTGTCTTCATGCTCGTCGGCCTGAGTGTCTCCGGCCTCCAACGATGCGTGACCGAGGAACGCCGCCAATGGCGACAAGTCTTCGTCTTCTTCTGCGTTTTCGAAGTTGCGAGCGGCGCTGACCAGCTCCTCAAGGTTTTCTACCCGGGCCTGGCCTTTCTCGCCTTTTTCCGCTTCGTGGTAGGCAATCAACCCGGATTGCTCGATGACCGTCTGGGTCATCAAGTGCAGTGGCATGTCCATGCATTTGGCGGCGAGGGTCTCGATCAGCTCGATAAACGCCCCAAGCGCACCAGCTGCACGTCCGGTCAGGCCTTTATTGGCGACCAGCAAGCGCATGGCTTCCCACATCGACACATCGCTGTGGCGCGCATGATCTCGAATCGCTTCAACGGTTTTCTCGCCGATACCACGAGCCGGAACGTTAATCACCCGTTCCAGAGCTGCATCGTTGCCACGGCCTTCGAGCAAACGCAGGTAAGCCATGGCGTTCTTGATTTCCGCGCGTTCGAAGAAGCGCTGACCGCCATAGATGCGGTACGGAATGCGCTCGCGCAACAAGGCTTCTTCCAAAACGCGCGATTGGGCGTTGGAGCGGTACAAAATCGCGATATCACTGCGGGCCAAGCCGGTTTTCAGCGCGCTTTCAATGGTTTCCACCACATAGCGTGCTTCGTCATGTTCGTTGAACGCGGCGTACAAATTGATCGCTTCGCCTTCGCCGCCATCGGTCCACAGCTCTTTGCCCATGCGCCCGGTGTTGTTGGCGATCAGGGCGTTGGCAGCCTTGAGAATGCCGGCGGTGGAGCGGTAGTTCTGCTCCAGACGAATAGTCTCGGCATCCGGGAAATCGTCCGAATACTGATAGATGTTCTCGATCTTCGCGCCACGCCAGCCGTAGATCGACTGATCGTCGTCGCCCACCACCATCAGGCTGTCGCCGCCCTTGGCCAGCAGGCGCAACCAGGCGTACTGCACGGCGTTGGTGTCCTGGAACTCGTCCACCAGAATGTGCCGGAAGCGCTTCTGATAATGGGCAAGCAACCCAGGGTGATCGCGCCACAGGTCGAGTGCGCGCAGCAGGAGTTCGGAGAAATCGATCACGCCCGCTCGCAGGCACGCGGCCTCGTAGGCCTCATAGATGCTGCGCATGGTCGCCAGGAACAAGTCGCCGCTGGCTTGAATGTGTTGAGGGCGCAGACCTTCGTCTTTCTGCCCGTTGATGAACCACTGGGCCTGACGGGCCGGCCAGCGTTGTTCGTCCAGGCCCAGCTCGCGGATCACCCGCTTGACCAGCCGTTGCTGGTCATCACTGTCCAGAATCTGGAACGTCTGGCTCAGGCCGGCTTCCTGCCAATGCGCCCGCAACAAACGGTGCGCCAGGCCGTGGAAGGTGCCGACCCACATGCCGGCCGGGTTGATACCCATCAGCTGCTCGATGCGATGACGCATCTCGGCAGCGGCCTTATTGGTGAAGGTCACCGACAGGATCGAGTGGGGCGAGGCGTTCTCGACCTGGATCAACCAGGCGATACGGTGCACCAGCACTCGGGTTTTACCGGAACCAGCACCGGCCAGGACCAACTGACGACCCACGCGGGCAGCTACGGCCTGGCGTTGGGCATCGTTGAGGGAGTTCAGCAGAAGGGAGAGATCATCGCGCATCGGGGCATTCTAGGGTGCGCCGCCACACCGGGCAAACCGAGCTTTGCATTAGCCGATGAAAGAAGCATGGATGACGACCGGTCGGTCACTTGCTGCAGGCGTTGGCGGGGCTCGCTTCAAGGGTTTTCAGCGGGTGACGGGGGGCTGACGTTTTGTTGTATTTATGATCTGGAGCAGTTTGGTAAGGGCATTGGCTTGTGTATGCTCCGTCCACGTTTCGGGCTCATGCTCATCATTATAAGAACAAGAACATTGCCTATGACCCTCAGCTCCGACCTGTCGGGCCCCTCTGTGGAGCCCCGGGTTATCCGTAAACAGTACGCCATGGAAATGGCGGTCGAGCGCACACGCCTGCTTTACCAGGGTTCCCTGCTGCCTACGCTGTTCATGCTGATCAACGGTCTGGTCTGCGCCGCCTTGCTCTGGAGTCCGCAGCGCTACTTCCTGGTCAGTGTCTGGTTGGTCTGGCTGTTGTCGCTGGTGGCCTTGCGCGTGATTCAAGTCGCGGCCTTTGATTCAGCCATTCCCAACCGTCAGGCGCATCCGGTCTGGCGTCGCATGTTCCTGCTGGGTTCTGCCATGACTGGCCTGACCCTGGCTGGCGCCGGTATCGCTTTGGTGCCCGCGGACAATTTCATCCAGCAAGCCTGGGTGTTCGGCCTGATCGGCGCCGCCGCACTGTCGGCCAGCGTGGCCTATGCAGTCAGCCTTCCGGCGTTCCTGTCCTTTACCTTGCCTTGTCTGTTGCCGGCCATTGCCTACCTGTTCTGGGGCGGCGATGAGCAGGAGCACGGATGGGGCTGGTTCGGATTGATATTGTTGGGCGCGCTGAGCGTGGTTGCCTGGCAGGTCAATCGACTCATCGACAACGGTTTGCTGCGACGTTTCCAGAATCAAGCCTTGATCGAACATTTGCAGCAGGCCCAGAGCTGCGGAGACCAGCTCAATCACGAATTGGCCAAAGAGATCGATCAGCGTCGGTGTGCCGAGGACAAATTGCGCGAAGCCCAGGTCGAGCTGGAAAACCGCGTTGCCCAGCGCAGCCTTGAACTGGACGCTGCCAACCAGGCCTTGAGCAAGAGCGAAGCACGATTGGCGTTGGCGCTGAAGGCCAGTGAGCTTGGCTTGTGGGACTGGAACCTGCAAACCGATGAAGTCCATCACACCCAGCTTCAGGAGTTGTTTGGCCTGGCGCCGGAATTCGTGACCGCGATGCTCAGCCACCTCAAGCCGCGCCTGCATCCAGAGGACTTGCCGGCGCTTCGACGTGCCCTGGTCGAACATTTGAAAGGCCGCAGCGAGGATTACCAGATCGAATACCGCGTTCGGCATGGCGACGGCCATTGGGTCTGGATCGAGGACCGTGGCCGTGCGGTTGAGCGCAGCGAAAGCGGTCGGGTGATCCGCATGGTCGGCACCCGACGTGACATCAGCGCGAGCAAGGGCCAGGAAGAACAGCGCCAACTGGCGGCGACGGTGTTCGAGGCGGCCAGCGAAGGCATCGTGATTTTCGACCCCAATTACGCGTTGATCGCGATTAACCAGGCCTTCAGTCGTGTCACCGGTTACGACATCGAAGACATGCTCGGACGTAACGTTGTCGAGTTACCGTGCAGTCGGGATGCCCGCCGGCACTATAGCGCCATCCATCAGGCCCTGGAGCAGCACGGCACCTGGCAGGGTGAGTTGGTAGAGACGCGCAAGAACGGCGAGCTCTACCCGCAGTGGCTGCAACTTAACGCCGTGCGCGATGCGCGGGGAAATGTGAGTCATATTGTCGGCTTCTTCGCTGATTTGTCGGCCCGGCGCGAATCAGAAGAGCGCATGCGCTACCTGACTCACTACGACGAACTGACCGGCCTGGCCAACCGTTCGTTGTTCCGTGAACGGCTGCGAGACGCTCATCAGCGGGTGCGCCAGGGCGGACGTCGAAGTCTGGCGCTGCTGCACATCAACCTGGATCGTTTCAAGCTGCTCAACGCCAGTCTCGGCCATGAAGTCGCCGACCAGCTTCTGCAAAAAATGGCCCGTCGATTGGTCAATGCGCTGCCAGAAGCGGACACCATCGCCCGACTTTCCGGTGACGAGTTTGCAGTGCTGTTCGATGCCTATGGCAACCTGTCGAGCCTGGCGCGGGTGGCGACCCGCTTGTGCGCCAAACTGCGTTTGCCGATTACTGTCGACGGGCATGAACTGGTGGTCAGCGCGTCCATGGGCATCAGCATGTTGCCGGACAACGCCCGGGAAATTTCCGCGCTGGTCAGCCAATCCAACATTGCCATGCAACATGCCAAGCACTTGGGCGGCAACAACTTCCAGTTCTATACCGAAAGCCTGCAGGCCAGCACGCTCGAACGTCTGCAGCTGGAAAACCAGCTGCGCAAAGCCGTCGAAGAAAAGCAGCTGCAAGTCTATTACCAACCAAAACTCTGCCTCGCCACGGGCCGCCTGAATGCCGCGGAAGCGCTGGTGCGTTGGGACCACCCGACCATGGGCCGGGTGCCGCCGGGGGAGTTCATCGGTCTGGCCGAGGAAACCGGGTTGATCGGCCCAATCGGCGAGTTCGTCTTGCGCCAAGCCTGTTGGCAGGCCTGCGAATGGCAGCGCCAGGGGCTTGAGCCGATTCGCGTGTCGGTCAATTTGTCGGTGCATCAATTGCGCCAGGGCAAGCTGGTCAGCCTGGTGCGGCAGGTGCTGGAAGAAACCGGTCTGGCGCCGCATTGCCTGGAGCTCGAACTGACCGAAAGCCAGTTGCTCGACAGCGTCGAACACATCATCGCGACATTCCAGCAGTTGCGTGACCTGGGCGTGAAACTGGCGATTGACGATTTCGGCACCGGGTATTCTTCCCTGAGTTACCTCAAACGTATTCCAGTGGATTACGTGAAGATCGATCAGGCGTTCATTCGCGGTCTGGGGCAGGGCAGCGAAGATGCGGCGATCACTCGGGCAATCATTGCCATGGCGCATGGCTTGTCACTGAAGGTCGTGGCTGAGGGCGTGGAGCGGGCAGAGCAGCTGGAGTTTTTGAAAGCCGAGCACTGTGATGAAGTGCAGGGTTATTTGATCAGCCGCCCAGTAGAGGCTGATGACTTGGCCGCACTGTTGCGCCTTGACACGGCACTGTAAGAGCTTGCGGCAACTGCCAAAGGGTCCCGAAGGGCTACATGGAGCGCATGTGGCGTGGAATGGGGACATCGAGTTACGCATTGAGCAGGCAAAAAGCCGATTCATGTAGTATAACTACAAACTTGCTACATCCCCGGCACCTGCCAATAACAAAGAGTCCAGCCCTTTGAATCTGCTGCAACACATCGCCCAGTCACGCCACCTCTTACGCAAGTCGGAGCTCAAGGTCGCCGACCACGTGCTGCTTGATCCTGCGGCGGTGATGCACAGCTCCATGGCCGACCTGGCCCACAGCGTGGGCATCAGCGAGCCGACCATCGTGCGCTTCTGCCGTGCCATCGGTTGCTCGGGTTTCCAGGACTTGAAACTGAAGCTGGCGCAAAGCCTTGCGGCGGGCGCGAGCTTCGGCCAGTTCGCCATCCATGAAGACGATTCGGTCGCCGACTACAGCCTGAAAATCTTCGACACCACCCTGCACACCCTGATGGAGGTTCGCGAGAAGCTCGATCCGGTGGAATTGCAACGGGCCGTGTCGCTGATGTCCCAGGCCCAGCGCGTCGAATTCTATGGTTTTGGTGCTTCGGGTGCAGTGGCGGCGGATGCCCAGCACAAATTCTTCCGCTTGCTGCTGACGGCGGCGGCGTACTCCGATCCGCACATGCAGGCGATGTCGGCGGTGACGTTGAAGCCGACCGACGTGGCGATCTGCATTTCCCAGTCCGGTCGTTCCAAGGATCTGTTGATCACCGCTAACCTGGTGCGCGAAAGCGGCGCCTCGCTGATCACTTTATGCCCGAGCCAGACACCGTTGGCCGAGCTGTCGACCGTCAACCTGGCGATCGATGTGCACGAAGACACCGAAATCTACACCCCGCTGACGTCGCGCATTGCCCACCTGGTGGTGATCGACGTGTTGGCGATGGGCGTGGCCATGGCGCGCGGGCCGAGCTTGGTCAATCACCTCAAGAGCGTCAAGCGCAGCCTTCGCAGCTTGCGGCTGTCGCCAAAGTCGGTGAAAGCCCTCGACGACTGACGTCGTCGTAAGGTCGTTCCGACCTTAATCGCGAGCGGGCTCGCTCCCACATTTGACCGCGTTCTCCTGCCGAACGCTGTTCTCCTGTGTGCGAGCCTGCTCGCGATGGCGTCTTCGAGAGCACCGAAGATTCACATCCCTGTAATCCCTTCGCCGCCAAACCGTCATCCCCTGCGCCTATCTTGAAACTCCCGTAATCGCCTTGGGAGACTCGAAATGGCCCAGCCCTACGAAGAACGCAACAGCGCCGTCAAAACCCGTCGTCAGCAGGAAGATCAGCGCCGCATGGAGTTCCGTCGCGCTATCGAAGATCGCTGCGAACGCCGTCAGCTGCTGGCCGAGATCGGCGATCTTCCCGCCGATCTGGAACTCAACTACTGGCAGGCAGCTCCCGCAATTTCCCGTCGAAGCGCTCAACCAACGCGCTGATCTGCACCCGTTCGCTGCGGATAAACGCAAGGAATGCGTGGGCCACCGGCGACAGCCGTTTGGCCTTGGCCTGTACCAGGCACCAGCTGCGATACAGCGGCAGTTCTTCGACCGGCAGCTCGATCAATCCGCCGGTCGCCAACTCAAGGTTCAGGGCGTGGCGCGTCAACAGCGCGACGCCCAGACCCGCCAGTACACATTCACGCTGGGCTTCAGCCGAGGAAACCTCCTGCGTCTGGTTGAAGTGCACACGCTTTTCCTTGAAATATTCTTCGCACGCCAATCGCGTTCCTGAGCCGGGTTCGCGCAGCAACAACGTGTAAGGTTCAAGGTCCTGCAAGCGCAGAGGCCCCATGTGGCACAGCGGATGATCCGGCGGTGCCACGGCCACGATCGGGTTGTTGAGGAACGGCAGAAACTCCAGCCCCATGTCCTGCGGCACCATGGACATGATCACCAGGTCGTCGCGGTTATCAGACAGTCGACGGATTACCTGTCCTCGGTTGACCACCGTCAGTTGCAAATTCACTTCCGGATGCTGGCGCTTGAATGCGGCAAACAAGTGCGGCACGAAATACTTGGCGCTGGACTCGACCGCCAGTTTCAACTGACCCTGCAGCGAACCCTGCATATCCGAAAGCTGCATATCGAGGTTTTCCAGGCGTCCGAAAATGTCCCGACTGGCTCGCTGTAGTGCTTCTGCCGCCTCCGTCATGTAGAGTTTTTTGCCAACATAGTCGAACAGAGGCTGGCCAATCAGCTCTTCGAGTTGACGAATCTGTAGGCTGACGGCCGGTTGTGTGAGGGACATTTCGTCGGCCGCACGGCTGTAGGACCTCAAATCACAGACTTCATTGAAAATCTGCAATTGACGCAATGTCATACGCATCAAGGACTTACGCATTTTTTGTAGTCTCTGCTCGCAGGCTGATGACTCAACTATAAGTCTTTACTTATGCCTAACCCAATTATTAATCATTTTTGTTAATCCCTTGTGGGGGCTAGTGTGGGGCTGCGACTAAATTGAAACATTTAGTCACGCGTCGACCTGGTCTAGCAGGTTGTGGGTACCACCGGCTCAAGGGAACCTCCAAGTGATAAAAAAGATCCTGATCGCCAACCGTGGTGAGATTGCCGTACGAATCGTGCGTGCCTGCGCCGAGATGGGCATTCGCTCGGTCGCGATTTATTCCGACGCCGACCGCCATGCCTTGCATGTGAAGCGCGCGGATGAGGCCCACAGCATTGGTGCCGAGCCATTGGCTGGTTACCTGAATGCACGCAAGCTGGTGAATCTGGCGGTAGAGACCGGTTGCGATGCGCTGCACCCCGGCTATGGATTCCTTTCGGAAAACGCCGAGCTGGCAGACATCTGCGCCGAGCGCGGTATCAAATTCATTGGTCCATCGGCTGAAGTTATTCGCCGCATGGGCGACAAGACCGAAGCACGCCGCAGCATGATCAAGGCGGGCGTACCGGTCACTCCAGGCACCGAAGGCAACGTCGCGGATATCGAGGAAGCCTTGGTCGAAGGCGACCGTATCGGTTATCCGGTGATGCTCAAGGCGACTTCCGGTGGTGGTGGCCGCGGTATCCGTCGCTGCGACAGCCGTGAAGAACTTGAACAGGCTTTCCCCCGAGTGATTTCCGAAGCCACGAAGGCCTTCGGTTCCGCGGAAGTGTTCCTGGAAAAGTGCATCGTCAATCCGAAACACATCGAAGCGCAGATCCTCGGCGACAGCTTTGGCAACGTGGTGCACCTGTTCGAGCGTGATTGCTCGATCCAGCGCCGCAACCAGAAGCTCATCGAAATCGCCCCGAGCCCGCAACTGACCCCGGAACAGCGCGCCTATATCGGCGACCTGTCGGTGCGTGCAGCCAAGGCCGTGGGTTATGAGAACGCCGGCACCGTGGAGTTCCTGCTCGCCGAGGGCGAGGTGTACTTCATGGAGATGAACACCCGGGTCCAGGTGGAGCACACCATCACCGAAGAAATCACCGGCATCGACATTGTGCGTGAGCAGATCCGCATTGCGTCCGGCCTGCCGCTTTCGGTGAAACAGGAAGACATTCAGCACCGCGGTTTCGCGTTGCAATTCCGGATTAACGCCGAAGACCCGAAAAACAACTTCCTGCCGAGCTTCGGCAAGATCACCCGCTACTACGCCCCTGGCGGCCCTGGCGTACGTACCGACACGGCGATCTACACCGGCTACACCATTCCGCCGTTCTACGATTCGATGTGCCTGAAACTGGTGGTGTGGGCGTTGACCTGGGAAGAAGCGATGGACCGTGGCTTGCGCGCCCTCGACGACATGCGTCTGCAAGGGGTCAAGACCACCGCCGCGTACTACCAGGAAATCCTGCGTAACCCGGAATTCCGTAGCGGCCAGTTCAATACCAGCTTCGTTGAAAGCCACCCTGAACTGACCAACTACTCGATCAAGCGCAAACCCGAAGAGCTGGCCCTGGCCATCGCCGCCGCCATCGCCGCCCACGCAGGCCTGTGAGGAAAAGAACAATGAGCAACTCTCAACCTACAAAGCGTATCCACGTAACCGACACGGTCCTGCGCGACGCCCATCAATCGCTGCTCGCCACCCGCATGCGCACCGAAGACATGCTGCCGATCTGCGACAAGCTCGATAAAGTCGGCTACTGGTCGCTGGAATGCTGGGGCGGCGCGACCTTCGACGCCTGCGTACGCTTTCTGAAAGAAGATCCGTGGGAGCGCCTGCGCCAGCTGCGCGCTGCGCTGCCTAACACGCGTTTGCAGATGCTCCTGCGTGGCCAGAACCTGCTGGGCTACCGCCACTACAGCGATGATGTGGTCAGAGCCTTCGTCGCCAAGGCCGCCGTCAATGGCATCGACGTGTTCCGCATCTTCGACGCGATGAACGACGTGCGTAACCTGCGCGTGGCCATCGAAGCCGTGAAAGCCGCTGGCAAACACGCTCAGGGCACCATCGCTTACACCACCAGCCCGGTGCACACCATTGAGGCCTTTGTGGCTCAAGCCAAGCAAATGGAAGCCATGGGTTGCGACTCGGTCGCGATCAAGGACATGGCTGGCTTACTGACGCCGTACGCCACCGGCGAACTGGTCAAGGCATTGAAGTCCGAGCAATCGCTGCCGGTCTTCATCCACTCCCACGACACGGCTGGCCTGGCCACAATGTGCCAACTCAAGGCCATCGAAAACGGTGCTGATCATATCGACACCGCTATTTCCAGCATGGCCTCGGGCACCAGCCACCCCGGCACTGAGTCGATGGTTGCCGCCCTTAAAGGCACCGAGTTCGACACCGGTCTGAATCTGGAACTGCTCCAGGAGATCGGCCTGTACTTCTACGCCGTGCGCAAGAAGTACCACCAGTTCGAAAGCGAATTCACCGCCGTCGACACCCGCGTTCAAGTCAACCAGGTACCGGGCGGGATGATCTCCAACCTGGCCAACCAGTTGAAAGAGCAGGGCGCACTGAACCGTATGGGCGAAGTGCTGGCCGAAATCCCGCGCGTCCGTGAGGACCTCGGCTTCCCGCCGCTGGTGACCCCGACTTCGCAGATCGTCGGCACCCAGGCGTTCTTCAACGTGCTGGCCGGCGAGCGCTACAAGACCATCACCAACGAAGTGAAGCTTTACCTGCAAGGCGGCTACGGTAAAGCGCCGGGCACCGTGAACGAGAAATTGCGTCGCCAGGCGATCGGCAGCGAAGAGGTGATCGACGTCCGTCCAGCTGACCTGCTCAAGCCTGAAATGGCCAAGCTGCGCGCTGAAATCGGTGCCGTGGCCAAGTCTGAAGAAGACGTGCTGACCTACGCCATGTTCCCGGACATCGGCCGTAAGTTCCTCGAAGAACGCGCTGCCGGCACCCTGACTCCAGAAGTGCTGTTGCCGATTCCCGAAGCGGGCGGCGTGGCCTCGGTCGGCGGCGAAGGCGTGCCGACCGAATTCGTCATCGACGTCCACGGCGAAACCTACCGCGTCGACATCACCGGTGTTGGCGTGAAGGCCGAAGGCAAGCGTCACTTCTACCTGTCCATCGACGGCATGCCGGAAGAAGTGGTGTTCGAGCCGCTCAACGAATTCGTCAGCGGCGGCAGCAGCAAGCGCAAGCAAGCCACTGCACCGGGCCACGTCAGCACCACCATGCCGGGCAACATCGTCGACGTGCTGGTCAAGGAAGGCGACACCGTGAAAGCAGGGCAAGCCGTGCTGATCACCGAAGCGATGAAGATGGAAACCGAAGTCCAATCGGCCATCGCCGGCAAAGTCACCGCCATCCACGTGGCCAAGGGCGACCGGGTGAATCCGGGCGAAATCTTGATCGAGATCGAAGGCTGAGTTAACAGCCTCGATTGACCGCTTTAAACCTCGGGGGGGCATGTGCTCCCCTTTTTTTTTCGCCCGGATTTACGGCTTAGAAACTCATCCGCCATTGACCTGTTACGCCATGGTTTCGGCTGTCGGTGCCGAACTCACCATTAAGGCCGACGCCGAGCGTATGGTTAGCCGACAGCCCAAGGTCCAGCGCTGCATCGACCAGCAAGCTGTCCCGATCCAGTGGTGCACCGTGAACGCTGTAGTTTTTTCCGCCTGTTACCAATCGCTGACGGGTATCGCTGTAGAGGTCTCCGTAAGTGTGCTTCCAGCCGGCACTGAATCGCGGGGTCAGTTGCATGCCGTTATCCAGGGTGTTGAGCTTCGCCAGCCGCAAGCCGAATGTGCTGTTCAGGTTGTTTTGAGTCTGGCCCTGGACCTTCAATGCGGCGGCGCCACCTTTTTCGGTGTAGCCGTCACGCTGATAGCGTTGGTAACCCAGGCTGGCGAACGGTTCGATGCTGACGTTGGCACGACCCAGGTTGTAGCCCACTTCAGCGAAGGCCTGTTGGGTGCTGGCATCGTAGCGGCCTTGCGGACGGTCGCTGAAACCGTTGAAGGCAACACGGCGTTTGGTGCTGCCATCGTGATTGCTGTAGGTCGCGCCCAGGCGTAGCGCCACAGGACCGTTCTGGCGCTGGGCGTAGGCACCCAGATGCCAGCTGTCGAGATCGCCGTCGAGATCACGGCTGTCCAGGCGAGTGTCGGATTTGCCGGCCATCACGCCGATACGCCATTGCTCATCGATGCGCCAATCGGCGCCCATCACCAAGCCTTGGGTGGAATGTTTCAGAGGGTCGTTGTCGCGATCCAGCGTTCCGCCGTGACCTAGTGCTTGCAGCCAGATTCTGCTGTTTTGTTCACTGCCTGCTGCTACACGCGGCGAGTTCTTCTGGTTGCCGGAGCCTGCCGCGCTGTCCATTTGGCGCATGGCCGAGAGCAGGGTTGAGCTGATCGGGCTGTCGCTGTTGAGGGTTGCCTTCGCGAGGTTGGCGTTGTTGCTGCCGGCCAGTTGCTCGATTGCATGAGAGGCGGTTTGTATATCGGCGCCGAGCAGCGCGACGACAGCGGCATTGGTGGGCGTGGCGGGTTGTGCTGGCGAGGGGGCGGGGTTTGCTGCTGTCGCAGGAGCTGGGGCGGTGACAGGCGTATCAGCGCCTGTGGGTGGAGTCAGTGCGTCTGTGACGAGGGGCGCATTCTCAGGTGCAGTCTGTGCTTGCGGTATGTCGATCGGCTCCTCGATGCTTCGGGCGAGTTCTTCACCATTCTCGGTGATTGCGAAAGACTCGATAGGCACGTTGTTACGGGTAAGGATCAGATCGACTTTCTTCTCTTCGTATTCAACCTTGGGCGTTAAAAATGCAAGGTTATTGAGGACTTTTCCAAATTCCCCCTCGACTCTATCGGCTTCAAGGATGGTGTTTGCGCTGACGGTTGGATAGTCGCCCGGTGACGCAACGATGTTCAGCGTCGCGTCCCCCAGACTGGCAGTGCCGTCGACTACAACCGTTGCACTTTTGCGGTCGGCGTCGACCTCGTAGGTCAGCTCGGCCGTTTTGGAAAGCCTCAGATCGCCCGACACTGTCGGCGCACCGTGAATCTTGTCGACGGAGAAACGGCCGTTGACCTGCAAGGCCCCAACTCGACCATTGCCGGCAAAAACACCTTTTTCATCCACAAGGACCTCGCCCACGACAGTCCCCGAGTTGGTCAGGGTGCCACCTGATTGCACCGTTACGTTGCCCCAGATCTTGCCCGTGTTGACAAGAGAACCCTGGATCAACGCTCCTCCTTCGATACCCCCGTCATTGATGAGTGTTGCCCGGGAGCGCACCCATACACCCGTTTTGAAGTCATTTGGACTGTTCACGGTCCAGGTGCTTCGTTTGAGTTCCAGGCCTTCGAAGTTGCGACTCTCGCCCAGCGTGCCGCCACTTGCCGTATCAAGTTGCAGGAAATTGGTCCCGCCACGACCGTCAACAACGCCGGTAAGGGATCCTCGACCAGATACGGTGACAAGGTCGTTTCCTTCGCTGAAAGCCCGGTTAAATCCGTCTACTGCTCTGGTGATGGAAGTCTTGGTTGTGTCGGGGTGGTTGATAAAAGCCTCGAGCTGCGCGGTGAGCTGCTCCGGTGTTTCAGAAGAAGGAGTGCCGGCATTGACGACTGTCTGCTGGGCATATGAAAAATCAGTGCAACCCACTGCCAGCGCAATGGCCAGCGCCAAGTGATGTGGACGGTATCTGTGTTGAGCGAACATTGAGTTTTGCCTCTGTTGAAGGAGGAAAAACTCTAAAGTGAGCGCTTGATTGCCGATGTCAGGCGTTTCTGGTGGGTGTGCAGGTGGTGTCAAATAGTCGTGTCGAAAAGGGCGAGTCGCCGGGTAACAGCGGTTTTTTAGCCCGTCGAATCGACGACCTTTCTCACAACTCATCGAGACATTGCCGGCTATCGCAAAATCAGAAACTGATTTCTCGCTGCCCAATCACTTGGCGATACCCCTAGCTGCGTTGTAAATACGCCTTCCCGTAATGCCGCTCCATCCTCGCCTGAATCAGCTCCAGCCCAATCGACATCACCCAATAAATGATGGCTGCAGTCGTCAGCATCTCGATGTACCGATAGCTTGACCGTCCATACGACTGCGCCAAAAACATCACTTCCCAAACGCCCATCACCGAGATCAGTGACGAGTCCTTGAGCATGGAGATGAATTGATTGGTGGTCGGCGGAATGATGGTGCGCATCGCCTGGGGCAGGGTGACGCGCCAGAAAATCACGGTTTCGCGCATGCCCAGCGCCAGGGAGGCTTCGCGTTGGCCGTGGGGAACGCCGAGGATGCCGGCGCGGAAGATTTCGCTGAGGTAGGCGCCGTAGTTCAACGACAGGGCGATGATGCCAGCGGCGATGGCGCCTGGGACGATGCCCAGTTGTGGCAGGCCCAGGTAGATCAGCAAAATCTGGATCAGCAGCGGCGTGCCGCGAAAGAACGACGCGTAGAAACTTGCGATGCCGAAGGCCACGGCGCTTTTCGACAGTCGCGCCAGGGCGGTGATGAAACCCAGCAGTGACGACGTCACGATTGAGCACAGGCACAAAAACAGTGTCAGCGCCGCGCCTTGCAGGAAGCCGTTTGGCGCCAGGTGCAGGCCGATCAGGTTGGGCAGTTTGTCGAGGATGATCGAGAACTTCAGGTCGAAGCTCAGGAAGAAACTGGCGAACAAACCCAGCATCGCGGCCCAGGTCAGGTACAGCCGTGTGCGAAAGCCGAAAACTCGTTGCAGCCGGGATTCAGCCACCGGTTGCGGTGGCTGAGGAGGTGTCGGGAAAGAAGTCATTTGCTGATGTCGGCGCCGATCCATTTTTGCGAGAGCTTGCTCAGGGTGCCGTCCTGTTTCAGTTGCGCAAAGACTTCACGCACCTTGGCGTCCCACTGTGCATCGCCCTTTTCGATGGCGACCGAGTTGGGTTCCGAGTACAGCGGCTCGCCAGCCAGCTTGAAGCGCTTGTCTTCGGTCAGCCGTGGTTGCGCGGTAACGAGGTTGGTGAGGACCGCATCGAGTCGCACGCCAGTGCCCAGTGCCAAGTCCTGGAACGCTACGTTGTCGGTGTCATACGGTGCGATCTGCACATTTTCAAACGGATACTGCAACTGGGTGTCTTCGGCGCCTTCGATCACCAGGTTTTTGTTCAGATAGCTTTCGTAGCTGGAGGCGCTGGTCAGGCCGACTTTCTTGCCGCTCAGGTCTTTGGCGCTGTGGATACTGTCGTCCTTGGCGTTGACTACGATCACTGCTGGCGAAGCGTAGTACTCGACCGGGAAATCGAAAACTTCGGCGCGGGCCTTGCTCGGGGTCATGGAGCAGACGCAGATGTCGTAGCGCCCGCTCCAGCGGCCGGCGGCGATCACATCCCACGACGGGGTTTCGAGGCGCAGTTTGACGCCCAGTTTATCCGCCACGGCTTTGGCGACATCCACGTCGAAACCGGCGAGTTGGTTTTGCTCATTCAGAAACGAGAAGGGTGGATAACTCTCCATCAACACGCCCACGAGTTCTTTCTTTTGCTCGATGCGATCCAGCGTAGCGCCGCCAAAGGCTTGGGTGGAGGCAGCCAGAATCGTCAGGCCCAGGGCCAGTAGCGGTTGAATTTTCACAGTCGATCCCTGATAAAAAAATGGTTGTTATTAACCGGATGGTGCGTATTAAATAGTTATAAGGGAGACTCTGGTAGTGAGTTATTTTCATAAGCATATGAGAAAAAAGCATATGGACGCAGCGAATACAGTAATTCTGGATGGCGGCATGGGTCGTGAGTTGCAACGCCGAGGGGCGCCGTTCAGACAACCGGAATGGTCGGCACTGGCCTTGAGCGAAGCGCCGCAAGCGGTGGAAGCGGTGCATGCGGCTTATATCGACTCTGGTGCCGACGTGATCACCAGCAACAGCTATGCGGTGGTGCCGTTTCACATTGGCGAAGAGCGTTTTGCCGCTGAAGGTCAGGCCCTGGCAGCGCTCGCCGGTGAGTTGGCCCGACGTGCCGTCACTGCCTCGGGCAAGGCTGTACGGGTGGCGGGTTCATTACCGCCGCTGTTCGGTTCTTACCGCCCGGATCTGTTCGACGCTGCCCGGGTTAATGAATTGCTGGCTCCGCTGGTGACCGGGCTGGCACCGCATGTCGACCTGTGGCTGGCTGAAACCCAGAGCTCGATTGTCGAGGCGCGGGCGATTCACGCGGGTCTGCCGAAGGACGGCAAGCCGTTCTGGCTGTCGTTTACCTTGAAGGATGAAGACACGGACGAAGTGCCGCGTTTACGTTCCGGAGAACCGGTCGCTGAAGCGGCTGAAGTGGCTGCTGAGTTGGGTGTCGAGACGTTGCTGTTCAATTGCAGCCAGCCAGAAGTCATCGGCGCTGCGATTGATGCCGCGCGGGAAACCTTCGAGCGTTTGGGAGTGAAGATTCACATTGGCGCGTACGCCAATGCCTTCCCGCCGCAACCGAAGGAGGCCACCGCCAACGACGGTCTTGATCCGTTGCGCGAAGACCTCGATCCGCCCGGCTATCTGCACTGGGCGGCGGACTGGAAAGAACGCGGCGCCAGCCATTTGGGAGGCTGCTGTGGAATAGGGCCGGAGCACATCGCAGTGTTGGCCCAGAAACTCGCCTAAAGATCGTTCCCACGCAGAGCGTGGGAAACGCTCGTCAGGTGCGGCACTCGGCGAGAGTTTTCAGCTGCCCTGACTCTGTCTGATTCTCATCGCTCAACCAGCGCTCGAACCCGGCGCCAATCGCCGGCCATTCCGAATCCAGAATCGAGTACCACGCCGTGTCCCGGTTCTGTCCCTTGACCACCATATGCTGGCGGAACACACCTTCAAAACTGAACCCCAAGCGCTCCGCCGCGTACTTGGAGCGGGCGTTGCCGTTGTTGCACTTCCACTCAAGGCGTCGGTAACCCAGCGCGAAACACTCCTTGGCCAGCAAATAAATCGCCTCGGTACTTTTTGGCGAGCGCTGCATCGGCGCGCCGAAGGTTACATGGCCTATTTCGATGCGCCCCTGAGCAGGAACAATCGACATCAGACTGAGGATGCCCTGCACCTCACCACTGGCGCGGTCGATCACGCTGAAGAAATACGGGTCGCTGTTGGCCGCATGATTGTTCAGCCAGTCGTTGAACGCGCTGCGCTCAGGAAAAGGCCCGTACGGCAAATAGTCCCAGAGCTTCGGGTCTGAGCCCGGGCCTTGCAGGGCTTTCCACAAACCATCGGCGTGACGCGCCGGGTCGAGTTTCTCCAGGCGGATGAAACGCCCTTCGAGAATTTGGACCGATGGCGCCGGGACGCCTGTCCAGTTGGCGAGTGAAGTCGACATGTTGTTCTCCTTGAACCTTACAGGGCTTTGCGAAACTGGATAAAACCGGGGCGTTCGGCGATGCGCTCGTAGAGCTGGATCGCAGTGGCGTTGGTTTCGTGGGTCAGCCAATGGACTTTGCAGCAGCCATCCTCTTTGGCGGTGGCGTAAACGAATTCGATCAACTTTCGGCCGACGCCAGTGCCGCGGGTTTCCGGCACTACCAACAAGTCTTGAAGGTAGCAGGAATTTTCAATGCTCCAGTTCGAGCGATGGTAGATGAAGTTCACCATGCCGATCGCTTTGCCATCGAGCCACGCCAGCGCCGAATGAGTCGGTTCGTTGTGGCCGAGCATGCGCTGCCAGGTGCTGTGCGTAACCGTCTCTGGCAACTCGGTGTTGTAGAAGCGCAGGTAGGCTTGCCACAGCGGCAACCAGGCGGCGTGATCGTCGGCGCTGACCTGGCGAATTTCAATCTGACTCATGTTCATTTCCTTAACGCATCAAGTGGGCGAGGGCCTGGTCGTGGACGTCAGGGCTGGCGGCGAGGCCTTCGCGCACGCCGGCGATGTCTGCGGTGCTGCGGTTCTGGCTGAGCTTGCGTTTGCCTTCCAGGCGCTGGATCGGCAGGGCAAACCCGACGATGGCTTTGAGCATGCCGTCGATGTAGTCGGCGGGCGCGTCCGCCACTTTCCACGGCTGAGCGCGGCCGGCCTCGTGGCGATCGGTCAACGCGCTGACCAAAGCAAGCAGACGATCGGCATCGCTGAACACTTCCGCCGTGCCGTAAGCGTGTACGGCGACGTAGTTCCAGGTCGGCACGACTTTGCCGTGCTCGGCTTTGCTCGGGTAAAAACCTGGGCTGACGTAGGCATCGGCACCGGCAAAAATCACCAGCGCCTCAGCACCGTCCTGCAATTCTTTCCATTGCGAATTGGCCCTGGCGAAGTGGCCGTAGAGGGTGCCATTGGGGCCCTCGTCAGGACGAAAGAGCAACGGTAGATGACTGGCCTGCAGGCCTTGCGCGCCATGCGTGATCACCATCGCGAGGCGAGTGCCGAGTATCTGCTGCTGCAGTTCGTTCAAATCATTGATGGCAAAGCTGCTGGGGTTGTACATGGAAAAAATTCCTTGGCGAATGCGTCCATCCTAGGCAGGCTATTGGTCTGTTGTAAGAGCCATTAATGACCAATTTCATAGGTCCATTACCATGACCCAGGCGCCGCTTTCCCTTTCATTCAACCCCGCCGGTATCGAACTTGATCGTCGCCAGGGCTTGAGCCGCCAGCTCTATCAGGCCTTGCGCCTGCGGGTATTGGATGGACGACTGGCCAGCGGCACACGATTGCCAGCCAGTCGGGATCTGGCGACGGCACTGGCGATTTCCCGCAACAGCGTGGTCCGCGCCTACGATCAGCTTTATGCGGAAGGGTTTATCGAAGGGCGTGTCGGCGACGGAACTTACGTGGCGCGATTGCCGCAGACCGCGCTCCCGGCGAAAAAACTATCCACAAAAGTATCCACAGGGTTGTCAACAGGGTTATCCACAACCTTATCCACAAATTGGCTGGATTTGCCTGTGGTTCCATCCAGTAAAGTTATCCACAGCGGGCCTTTGGGGCGCGTTGAGAAGAACCATTTGGCGCTGCCGCCGAGTGGTCCTCCCCGGGCATTTCGGGTTGGTGTTCCGGCGTTCGATCTGTTTCCTTTCGAGGTTTGGGCCAAGCTGAATGCGGCTTTCTGGCGAAAACCGGATCTTGAGCAACTGTGTTACGGCGATCCGGCAGGGGATGAGCGTTTGCGCGGCATGATCGCCGCGTACTTGCGCAGCTCCCGGGGCATGCAGTGTTCGGCTGAGCAAATAGTGATCACCAGTGGTGCGCAGCAGGGGATTAGCCTTTGTGCACAGCTGCTGGTAGAGCCTGGCGATGGCGTCGCGATTGAAAATCCGGGGTATCGGGCGGCGGGGCATGCATTCGCGGTGGCCGGGGCGCGTTTGCACGGCGTGGCGGTGGACGCCGAGGGCATCGATTGCACCGAATTGAACGGACTTAACGATTGTCGTCTGGCTTATGTGACGCCGTCGCATCAATACCCGACCGGTGTGGTGATGAGCCTGGCGCGACGCCTTGAATTGCTGGCTTGGGCTGAACGCACCCAAGGGTGGATCGTCGAGGACGACTACGACGGCGAATACCGTTACAGCGGCGCGCCGCTGGCACCGTTGGCGGCACTCGATCGGCAGGGGCGGGTGCTGTATGTCGGGACCTTTGGCAAGGTTGCATTCCCCGCGTTGAGACTGGGTTATCTGGTGTTGCCGCCGGGCCTGGTTCAGGCCTTCTCGCAACGCCGGGCGGTGGATGTTCGACATTCCGAAGTGAGTACCCAGGCGGTAATGGCCGAGTTCATGGGCGCAGGGCACTTTCAGCGACACATCCGTCGCATGCGCCGTGCGGCCCTTGGCCGACGCAATACCTTGTTGGCCGGTTGGCCGCAGAACATCCCCGGCATCGGCAGCCTGCCGAGTGTCGCGGCAGGCTTGCACCTGACGGTGGCGGTCGACTCGCAGGCCCGCGAACGCGAACTGATCGAGCAAGCCGCCAGCGTCGATATCGAGATCAATGCATTGAGCAGCTACTGGCTGCCCGATACACAAATACCGGTGGACCAGCGCGCAGGCCTGGTCTTGGGATTCGCCGCAGTGCCCGAAGCGGCGATCAACGCAGCACTCGCGCGTTTGGAAAAGGTCTGGCGTTAATCACGCTGTACCTCAGGCCTCGGTCTGTGGTTCCAGATCCAGAAACAGTTGGCGCAGGTCGGGGTCGAGTAGTTTGCGCAGGACGCCATCAATCGGATCGACGTTGCTCAAGATGTGCTGCTGCTCAGGGGCGAGGGTCTTGAGAAAATCATCCGAGACTTTCAAATGTGCCGCCGTGGGGTTTTCCGCAGGGCTATCGAGCGCTTCATAGTGAAAATGCGCCACCCAAAATGCCTGGTTGTTTGCCTTGTCGAGAATCCGGTATTCCTGGAACACGTCGCCTAAGCCTTTGGTCTGGATGCGTCCTCGTTCGTCGCGACGGATCTCTACCTGTCGGTTCTCATGCAGCCATTTGAAAGCGCTTTGTGTCGGTTTGCGCTTTTGGTACAGGCGCGCTCGCACCTCAACACCTTCTTGACGCATTCGGCGGGCCGCCTCACGCAGTTCCAGGCTGAGCATGGCGATCGGAGGGGGCGTTCCCCCTGCTTTGTTGATGCGGATCATAACCTGATCCACCTGGCTGGCACCGTGCTCCAGTTTGAGTGCCTGTTGGTCAAATACATCCTGCATGTCGGCGGGGATGCGCCTTGGACGCAAGGCATCTTTGCGCGTCTGGGTGATGAACTCACGAGTATTGAGGTTCAGTTCAATGCCGGCCTCGATAATCCCGTTGTCATCGAGGACCGAGGGTGGCAATTGGCGGGTCAATGAGACGGGCTTGATGAGCTCGTCCGTGGTGTTCTCGACGTCAGTACGGTTGGGCGCGCGCGGTCGGGTCTTGCGCACTTTGACCGGTTGCCGTGTAGGGGCCTGCTGTACTCGCTCTGCCGGTTTTCGCACAAGCTGCGGCTCAGGCAACAACGCTTGAAGTCGGTCCTGTGCCAGTTGTTCGAACTCGGCAATAAGCGCTCGCAGATCATTAAGCCGGGGTTGCCTGACCAAGCCAGGGTAGGTGACGGGCAGTTCTTGAATACGCTGATCGGCATCGGCGAACGCCTCCACCAAACGGCTCATCGCTTCGACAGGCACCTGCAAAGGGTGGGGGGCATCAGCAGCTTTTATGAGCTCCACCACCTGATTCGCAGCGTGGGCGGCACTCACGACAATCTTGCCGACGGCGTCTCGAGCCTGGGACATCATCGGGCTGGCTTGCTCTTGAATGCACAACTCCTGCGCCATGCCGATTTCATTGGCTTTGAGATCCAGGGCGGTGAAGGAGGGTGTGAGTGTCCTTATTTTCAGTGATTGCTCAATACCGGCTCGTCCTGCCGCGCGCATCCCCTCAAGCGTCGAGCCCGACAGCGCCAGTTTCTCGACCATTTCGTGGCTCAAGTCGGTCGCTTGCTGGATTCTGCTGATGTAGGTCCCTAGCGGCAGCGGATCTGTCTGGCCGGAGTTGCTCAGCATGTGTGTGGCCTGGGCATACTGGTTTTTCTTGATCACAAACCACAACGCGAGATTCTTTTGCAGCAAGGTGCTCATGCGCAGCAGGTCGTAGACATAGTCCGTCGTTCCGCCCAACGTGCGCCATTCCTGCAGTTGTTCCAACACCTTCTGATACCCGGCGATGGTTGTATCCAGTTTTTGCGTGTAAGCCTCGCACAAGCGATCGTAGTCTTTGCTATCGGCTTTCTGAATGTCGGTCTGCATCGCTGTCAGTTCGGTTTCATTCAGCGTTTCCTGGCCTTTGAAGGTTTCCAGAACCATGTCCAATTCATGTTTGCGCAGTTCGCTGGCGGCGACCTGGGGTTTGCTGAACACATTCCCGGCTCCCCCTCGCAGGCGTAACCGCAGATCGATAAACCATTGCCCTTTGATGTTATGAGTCAGCGGCGGGCCGCTTCGGCCGGGGTGGCTGGGGTCGACGATACAAGCCTGTTCGTCCCCGTTGACCAGGACCTGGAACCATCGGTCGCCGACCTGGGCAAACTGTTTGTCGTCGAGCTGGTAGAGATGGGGAGGCGCTTCGTTCACCTGCGTCACATTCTCGGCCGTGATATCGATGGCCGGGACTTTGAGAGTATCGAGCCAGGCGCCCAGCGCCGCCGGTGTGCGACGTGGCACTGCACCCGCGACCTCAAGTGAGGAGTAGTGCTCCGGCGCAAGTTCCGAGGACAGCGGGACGGAGTTGAAGGTGATGGCGCCAGGCTCGATTTTCGACGGGACTTCTTTCTCCGCCCAACGCCGTGTTTTGCCTGATAACGTTTTGCGCCGCAGCACGGCGTGATGGCTGAGGATAATGCCCAGGGTCAGGAGAATGTCCGAGACGGAGGTCCACACGATAAAGCTGTCGCCCTTGTCACTGGCGTCGAGAGCTTCTTGAATCTCGTTGATGCTCTGCCATACCCAGACGGCCGTTCCAACGGCGCCGCTGAGGACATTCGATGCCGCGTTGAACAAAGCCCAACTGCTGTCTTTGAGCAGGCTCCAGCGTCGTTCGGCATTCGATTGCGACTGGCGGTCAGCCAGATCCACCAATGCCCGCGCATTGCTCTTGAACAGCGCCGACAGGACGTTGCCGGTGATTTCTTCACGCTCGAACACCACGCGTCCGAACCGATCCGCGCGCTGCAATGGATTGACCAGTTGTTCGGCCACCAGCCAAGGGGAAGGAAGGCCCACCGGGAAAACAGACTGAGCGTATTCAAAGCTCAGGGTTTTGTCCGGCAGCCATGCCAGTAACGAGTCCCTGAGTTCGCCGGGTTGGTGCAGCGCGTACAGTAGGTTTTGCCTGGAGGGAAACTGCAACAAGGGCTTGTCCAGCATCGGGCGATAAAGCAGACAAGGGCCGCTCCGGGCGTTTCGAGGGCTGATGATGAACATGTTGGCGACCGTGTCGCTGGTGCTGATCAAGCGATGTTGCGGCGTCAGCGTGAGGGGGTAGATGGCAATGGACCTGGTTTCTTCGCTGTCAGGATCAAGCAACTCCCTGACGTATCGATAGCCGTGTTCATCGATCCCTGCCTCTTGTTTGACTTTGCCCTCCAGCGCCAGCAGCGGTAGCAGCAAACGTAACTGATCGCAGTAGAACGTTTCCTGGCGACGGGATTCGACCGGGTCGTCGATCAGCTTGCGCTTGATGAGCATCGGGTACGCGTCGCCGACGTTGACCTGCGCCGCCAGGCTGGAGAGAAATGCTGGCGTCAGCCATTGCGGCAGCGGATGGTCGCGGATGAAAAAAACTGTCGCCATGTAAGGCGCCTCGTTTTCCAGCGCGAAGTCGGCCAGGGTTTCGATGCGCTGGTCGAGGGGATTGGGCAGTGTCAGATTGTCGGCGGTGAAGCTGCTGGTGACGCGGATCCGCAGATCATCCAGCGGCAGGCTCGCGGCCTCGATGGCACGTGTATCAGCGATGATCGCTTCACGCATCAGGCGTTGCGCATAGTCGGTAATGGAAGGTATTTCGGCTCTGGCGGCCTTACTGTGCGGTTCACGATAGAGCATGCCCAGCGCGCTGATGTAACGACCATAGTCTTGAATATCGGTTGTCGATGCTTCGCGTAACCAGTCGGGAATGGCCGAATCAAGTTGTTGAAAGCGAGCGTATTCGATTGTGTCCAGCCCGGTCTCGGGCAAAACGGCGCCACCGGCCGGCGCATCAAGGGATCTCATCGCGTCTATGGCGTCGAGTTGAGACGTCACTAACGCCCAGGCCATGTGGTCAAAGACGTTGCCGTCAGGCTCGAACAACTGCCACCTGAGGGCCCGTCCTGTGGGTGGGTCGTCCAGGCGAGCGGGCAGCGAGTCGCCCAGTTGCTCTATTGAAGCGAAGGACTCGTAACCGCGCTCGATCGTGTACATCACCAGCAAGTCGCGTTTACCGCTGGTGGCCCTGAGCACCAGGGCGCCACCGATCAACAGATGGCTGGCGACGTCGTTTGCAACGGTATCGATATCGATCAGGCATGCCTGGATGGCCGACAGCCCGCTGATTGAATGTTGACGAGTGGCTCGATCCGGATCGTTGAACACTTCACGCGCCATGGCGCATTCATCGGCGTCCCAGCCTTTGACCGATTGCACGTTCAGTGCTTTGCGCAATGAGTTGGAGAGCTCGAGCCAGCGAGCTATTTTCCTGCCCTTTTGGTTCCAGAATTCCAGTTGCTGACGTTGCAATTCGATAAACAGCAAGGGTGCTGTGTCGTTCAGCACCTTGGCAATTTCCTCGATGCTGACCGCGAGATGAACCGGGTTCTTGAGGTCGGGTTCCAGTGTCAGGAAATGCTGTCCTTCAAGGAAATTGGCTTTTGTTCCGAACAGGCTATTGCGCAAGAGTGTGGAGGTCAGTGACTGGAATTCGATCGGGCCTGCCTCGACCTGGTCGTTCACGATTTTCCATTGGGGTGTAGCGACGGTTGTCTGGTCCGGGTCGATGTTCAGTTGCGGATACAGCGTTCCCAATGCCTGGCGCAACAGCTGTGAGGCGACTTTGCTTGGCAAAGGGCCGTGACTGATCTGCCTGATCAGCTCACTTTTTTCTACTAAAGGAGTGGTGTCATCCAGGGACTCGGATGGGAGGAAATTGCTCATGATGGTTACCTTGGAGCAGGGAGGAGGACGATAAGAACCTCTTGGTTGCACCAACGGTAATGGGGCGCCGGGAGCCCGGGGTGGTAACTGTTTATGCCTTCAAAAAAAAGACCCGCCTTCGCGCGGGTCTTTGATCTTGGCAGGGCAATCAGGTCCCGGACTTGATTTTGGTCCAGGCCCGGGTCCGCGCGCGTTCGGCATCACGCGGCAGCGGTTGCAGGGTGTAGAGCGTGCCCATCGCTGCTTCGGTCGGGTACAGGTTCGGGTTGTTACGAATGGCCGGGTCGACCATTTCCGTGGCGTCCTTGTTCGGGTTCGGGTAGCCGACGAAATCGCTGACCGGCGCGATCACCTGCGGTTGCAGCAGGTAGTTGATGAAGGTGTAGGCATCGTCCGGATTCTTCGCGCCTTTAGGGATGGCGAGCATGTCGAACCAGATCGGCGCACCTTCTTTTGGCAGGCGCATGTCGACGATGACGCCGTTCTTGGCTTCCTTGGCGCGGTTGGCGGCCTGAGAGAAGCTGCCGGAATAACCGACCGCGACGCAGATGTCTCCGTTGGCGATGTCGGCCATGTACTTGGAGGAATGAAAGTAGGTGATGTATGGACGAATCTTCATCAGCAGCGCTTCAGCCTTGTCGTAGTCCGCTGGCTTCTTGCTGTTGGGGTCCAGGCCAAGGTGTTGCAGGGCCAGCGGCAAGATCTCCGATGGCGAATCGAGCAGGGCGACGCCGCACTGCTTGAGTTTGCTGATGTTCTCTTCCTTGAAGATCAGGTCCCAGCTGTTCACTGGCGCGTTGTCACCCAGGGCGGCTTTGACTTTGGCCGGGTTGAAGCCGATCAGGATGGTGCCGTACATGTATGGCACGGCGAATTTGTTGCTCGGGTCGTTGGCTTCGATCAGCTTCATCAGCTTGGGATCGAGGTGGTTCCAGTTCGGCAGTTTGCTGCGGTCCAGTGGCTGGAACACGCCGGCCTCGATCTGCTTGGCGAGGAACACGTTGGACGGCACCACCACGTCATAGCCCGAGTTGCCGGTCAGCAGTTTGGCTTCCAGCGCTTCGTTGGTGTCGAAGATGTCGTAGACCAGTTTGGTCTGAGTGTTCTGTGCCTTGAAGTCTTCCAGGGCTTTGGGCGTGATGTAGTCGAACCAGTTGTAGACGCGCAACGTTCGCTCTTCAGCATGGACGGCGCCACTGAGCACTGTGGCGCACAGTGCAGGGGCGATAAAACGCTTGAGTCTGTTCATTGTTCTAATTCCTCATTGGGCGCTTTCAAAACCTTCGAGAACATTCACGGCATTGATGCCGATTTCTTCCACGGCGTAGCCGCCTTCCATCACGAACAGCGTCGGCTTGCCGAGGCCCGCGATGCGCTCGCCCATCGCCAGGTAATCCGGGCTGTCGAGCTTGAATTGGGAGATGGGGTCATCCTTGAACGTGTCGACGCCCAAGGACACGACGATGATGTCGGCACCGTATTTCTCGATTTCCTTGCAGGCGTGTTCCAGCGCGGCGCTCCAGCTGTCCCATCCACTGCCGGCGGGCAAAGGGTAGTTGAAGTTGAAACCTTCGCCGGCGCCTTCGCCCAGCTCGTCTTCATAGCCGAGGAAGAACGGGAACTCGGCTTCAGGATGGCCGTGGATCGAGGTGAAGAGCACATCGCTGCGCTCATAGAAAATCGACTGCGTGCCATTACCGTGGTGGTAATCGACGTCGAGAATCGCGACCTTTTTATGGCCTTGGTCGAGGAAAGCCTGGGCGGCGATGGCGGCGTTGTTGAGGTAGCAATAACCGCCCATCAAATCGCTGGCGGCATGGTGTCCCGGCGGACGGCACAAGGCGAAGGCACTGCGGGCGCCGTTCTGGATGGCGGCTTGTGCGGTGAGGGCAACCTGGGCTGCGCTGTACGCCGCTTGCCAGGTGCCGGCGGTAATTGGAGCGCCACCGTCGAAGCTGTAATAACCGAGCTGGCCGTGCAGGCTGGTCGGCAGAATCCGGCGCAAGGTGCGGGCCGGCCAGGTGTAGGGCAGCAAGTCGCCGTCGGTATTGAATTCGGTCCAGCGTGCCCAGGCGCCTTTGAAGAAATCGAGGTAGTCGCGGCTGTGGATGCGCGCAATCGGATCGAGGCCGAAATCCTGCGGCGCCTGGACCGGGCCCAGGTTCTGGTTTTGCACACGTTGCAACACATGGTCGGCACGCGAGGGCATCTCGAAGCAGGGCATCAATTGCCCGTCCATCAATTCGCAACGGCCGTGGTGCAGGTGGTGATCGTCCGAGTAGATCGTCAGCATTTTCTTGTTCTCCGCAGGCTGATTCGGTTGAACACAGTCTTGCGGCGCGGCGCGATTCGGAGAACGGCAGGAAAGGCCAAAAGGGGATAAATATGGCCAAAATACATGACCGAAATTCGCCCCTTATTGGCGCGGGGGCGCTCAAGCTCGGGGCGCGAGTTTGTCCGTTATGTTGTTGGTGGTTTTTGAGGGCGTCATCGCGAGCAAGCTCGCTCCCACATTTGATTTCAGTAAACACTGACTTTGTGTACGACGCAGAACCACTGTGGGAGCGAGCTTGCTCGCGATACCGGTATTCCCGACAACGAATGACTCAAGGCCTGAACTGACTCGGCGCGACACCGCTCCAGCGCACAAAGGCATGGCGGAAACTGGCGGTCTCGCTGAAGCCCAGCGCCTCGGCGATCCGGTAGATCGGCATCTGGTCTTCACACAGCATATGTTTGGCCTGTTCAAACCGCAGCTCGTCGAGCAATTCCTGGTAACTGCAGCCCAGGTCCTTGAGATGCCGACGCAAGGTTCGCGCTGAACAATTCATCTGCTCGGCCAATCCCTCAAGGCCGGGCGCTGCATTGAGTTGGGCGCTGAGCAGATGGCGAATTCGTCCCAGCCACGCCTGACGCCCGGTGAACTCGGTGTTTTGTTTGCGGCAGCGTTCGGCCATGGCCTGGTGGGTGATGACGTCGGCGAGCGGCAGGGGAAGGTCGAGCCAGCGTTTGTCGAAGGCAAAGGCGTTGTCCCGCGCTTCGAAGTGCAGCGGGCAGTCGAAGTGCTGCGCGTAGGTCGCCTCGTAATCGGGTGCGGCATGTTCGAAGCGGGCCGCTAGCAACGGCAGCGGATGCCCGATCAAGTCGTCGCAGATGACTTTCAAGGACACCAGGCAAAATTCGGCATTGAAGACGGCCATCTCCGGGCTTTCCCGGTAATCGGCGGCCACGAACCAGACGCGCTCGCCATCGCTTTCCAGGCTCAACTCGAAAAGTGTTCCCAACAGCGCCGGATAACGCATCGCCAGCCGTAATGCGTCACCGAAGGTGGCACTGGTGAGCAGTGCATAACCGAGCATGCCGTAGGAGGAAACATGCATCCGCCGCCCCAGTTCCAGGCCGATGTCACGCTTGAGCGCGACCGCGTTGGCGCAGACCTGCATCTCCTGGTTGGTGGTGATGCGCGTGTCCGCCCGGCTCAGATCCGCCGCGCTGATGCCGCTTCCCGCGAGCAGCGCTTCGCTGGACAGGCCTTCGGCCTTGAAGGTGTTGAGCACCAGTGAGACAGCGTTGAGGGTGGTGAGGTGGGAGTGGAGCATGGGAGGTTCCAGCCGTGGAATGACGGGAACGCAGCAAGTTATATGCCGAGCAACAAACCTGTAGGCGTGAGCCTGCTCGCGATGGCGATGTATTAGTCAGCACCCATGTTGGATGGACGACCGCTATCGCGAGCAGGCTCACTCCCACAGGGGGTGTGGTGTTTCAGATGAGTTCGCCGCAGAGGTCGAGCTCAATGAGTCGGCGTACTTCCGAGGTTTCCAGTCCGGTACCCAGCAATCCATGCAATTTGCCGAACGCTGCCTCACGGGTCATGCCGCCACCCGACAACACGCCAGCACCGCGCAAGCGGCTGCCTGCTTCATACACGTCCAGCTCAACGCCACCTTCGTGGCACTGCGTCACCGCAACCACCACAACACCTTTGTCCCGCGCCCGCTCCAGGCTGGCGAGAAACTCGGGGTTGTCGCTCGGCCCCGTGCCACTGCCGTAACACTCCAGCACCAAGCCTTGAATGCCACTGTTCAACACGCCGTCCAGCTGCTCGGCGCCGATGCCGGGGAACAGCGGTAGCACGGCGACTTTGGCGAGTTGTTTCGGTTGGTTGTAGGTCAATTGCGTCGGCAGCGAAGTGGCCTTCACACCGCCACCCTGACGCTCAAGCCGCTTGAATGGATGACGCCCGAAACTGCGCACTTTCGCGCAGCGGGTCGGGTCCAGCAGTTCACCGTGGAAGTACAGATGAACGCCCGATGGCAGACCTTGGCCCAGCGCAACCAGCGCACCGCTGAGGTTTTCCCAGGCATCGCTGTCGGTCACGCCGGCAGGCAGCATCGAGCCGGTGAACACTACACGGGCATGCAAGCCGAGCAACTGAAAGCTCATGGCTGCTGCGCTGTAAGCCAAGGTGTCGGTGCCATGCAAAATCAGCACGCTGTCGCAGCCTTGAACATCAACGGCGTCGACCACCGCTTCACGCAGTTGCTGCCAATAGGCCGGAGACATGTTGGCACTGTCAATCAGTGGCGACATTTCACGAAAGCGCCACTGCGGCACCACCAGCTCAGGTTGGCTGTGCAGGTAGTCACGCATCCGCGCTTCAAAACCGGACGCCGGGGCCAGGCCATTGGCGCTGGCCTGCATGCCGATGGTGCCGCCGGTGTAGAGCACCATGACGTGCTGGGCGGCAGGAAAGGAATTGGCAACCATGGGGAAGTCTCCACAAGAGATGACATGTGGGAGCGAGCAGGCTCGCTCCCACAAGTTGTGCACTTTAACTGACGGGCGCAGGGGATGCGCCCGTCATTCACCGATCAGCGTTGCGCTGCGGGTACGCCTTGCGGCTGTGCTGCGGCCTTGGGAGTGGCAGCGGGCGGATTGGCAGGCCAGGCTTTCAAGTCCAGGTCCAGATCCGGGAACTTGCTCGAATCGAACACAGGCGTCTTGATGCCGGCTGCGCGCTGGTCATCGTAGTCACGCAGGATGCGCATGCCGACCTTGAACAGCAGGAACAGCGCGATCAGGTTCACGAACGCCAGCAGGGTCATGGTGATGTCGGCGAAGGCGAACACCGTGCCGAGGTTTTCAATCGCACCCCAGAAGATCAGCACCAGCACCAACGCGCGATAGCCGATCAGCGCCTTGCGGTTTTCACCGATCAGGAAACGCAGGTTGCTCTCGCCCAGGTAGTAGTTGTAGAGGATCGAGGTGAACACGAACAACGACAAGGCCACGGAGATGAAGCTGCGGCCCCAGTCACCGACCACGGCGGCCAGCGAGTTCTGGGTCAGGGCAATACCATCGCCTTCAAAGCCAGGTGTATAGAAACCCGACAAAAGAATCAGCAACGCGGTGCAGGTGCAGATCACGAAGGTGTCGAGGAACACGCTGAATGCCTGAACCACACCTTGCGCCACCGGGTGCTCGACCGAGGCTACGGCGGCCACGTTCGGCGCACTGCCCAAACCGGCTTCGTTGGCAAACACACCACGCTTCACGCCCATGACGATGGCGCTGCCGATCAGGCCGCCGAAGGCTTGATCCAGGCCGAAGGCGCTTTTGACGATGGTCATCAACATGCCCGGAACGTGATCGAATTGCAGCACGATCACGTAGAGGGTTACGCCGATGTACACCAGGGTTTTCACCGGCACCAGCAGGTCAGCGACCTTGGCGATACGCTTGATCCCGCCCACGAACACCAGGCCCAGCAACACGGCCAGGGCCAGGCCGGTCCAGGTGGTGTCGAGGCCGAACGCGTTGTTCAGCGAGTGCGTCACGGCGTGGGATTGCAGGCCATTGAAGGCAAACCCGAAGGTCACCAGCAACAGGAAGGCCATGATCATGCCCAACCAGCGTTTCTGCAGACCGTGCTGGATGTAATAGGACGGGCCGCCACGGTAGGTGCCATCGGCATCGGCGCGTTTATACAGCTGACCAAGGGAGCATTCGAAGAAGCTGCTGGACATGCCGACCAGCGCGGTCACCCACATCCAGAAAACTGCGCCCGGACCACCCAGGGTCACGGCGATGCCGACACCGGCGATATTGCCCGCACCAACGCGGCCGGCGAGGCTGAGCATCAGGGCCTGGAACGAACTGAGTTGCCCGGCGCTGCTTTTGAGGCTGTCGCGGAACACCGAGAACATGTGGAAGAAGTGACGCAATTGAACGAAACGCGAGCGGATCGTGAAGTAGCTACCGAGCCCGACAATGAGCACGATCAGTACTTTCCCTGAGAGGAAGTCGTTAATGACTTCGAGCATGGATTATTCCTCGCTGTTTTTTGTGTAGGCAAATGCTGGACGAGTCGAAATATCGCGTTACACCGGTCTGCACTTGGCAAGACAGGCGAGGCGAGCGTTCGTCCCGGTTTCATATTGCGGGTTTGTTATTAGTTCGGGTTTCGCATGGGTTTGGGCCTCGTTACCGACGACCGCTCACGCGAAGAGGGGCGGCACTATACCTACGAGAGTGACGTCCGTCTGCACGATTGTGGTGCAAGCGATGAATCGAAGCCTTTGAAACACCTGACTTTTTTTGAAGTCAGGCTTGTGTGGAAGGGCAAGAGCTCCAATTCCACAGAAGTCTTTTTTTCTGCCAAAGAGTTAAAAAAAAGGGCTTGGGGAATAAATCCCCAAGCCCTCAAAAGGTGAGAGGTGTCTAGTCCCTCGACCTGGTGAGCGTGGCTCCCGGTGCTCTTCGTTAAAAGAGCAGGAGCCGGCGTTGCGTTCGGTTTAAGCCTTCAAAGGCACCAGACGCGGAGCAATCATGTTTTCCGGGCGCAGGATGTCGGCGAGCATGTCTTCGTCGAGCAAGCCTTCTTCGCGCACCAGTTCCAGCACGCCGCGGCCGCTTTCCAGCGCGATACGGGCGATGCGGGTGGCGTTTTCATAGCCGATGTACGGGTTCAGCGCGGTGACCAGGCCGATCGAGTGCTCGACCAGTTCGCGGCAGCGCTCTTCGTTGGCCGTGATGCCGACGATGCAGTGCTCGCGCAGCATGTCCATGGCGCGTTGCAGCAGGCGGATCGAGTCGAAGATCTTGAACGCGATCAGCGGCTCCATCACGTTCAGTTGCAGCTGGCCGCCTTCGGCCGCGATGGTCAGCGCCAGGTCGTTGCCGATGATCTGGAACGCCACTTGGTTCACGGCTTCCGGGATGACCGGGTTGACCTTGCCGGGCATGATCGAGCTGCCTGGCTGACGCGCTGGCAGGTTGATTTCATTGATGCCGGTGCGTGGGCCGCTGGACAGCAGGCGCAGGTCGTTGCAGATCTTCGACAGCTTGACCGCGGTGCGCTTGAGCATGCCGGAGAACAGCACGAAGGCGCCCATGTCGGAGGTGGCTTCGATCAGGTCGGCTGCTGGAACCAGCGGTTGACCGCTGATCACGGCCAGGCGCTGAACGGCCAGGTGCTGGTAACGCGGGTCGGCGTTGATGCCGGTGCCGATTGCGGTGCCGCCCAGGTTCACTTCGGTCAGCAGCTCAGGTGCCAGCGTCTTCAGACGGGCCAAGTCTTCACCCAGCGTCGTGGCGAAGGCGCGGAATTCCTGGCCGAGGGTCATCGGCACGGCGTCTTGCAGTTGGGTACGGCCCATTTTCAGGACGTGAGCGAATTCCTGACCTTTGGCGGCGAACGCCTGGATCAGGCTGTCGAGGCTGGCCAGCAGCGCGTCGTGACCCAGCAGCAGACCCAGACGGATCGCTGTCGGATAGGCGTCGTTGGTCGACTGCGCCATGTTCACGTCGTTGTTCGGGTGCAGGTATTGGTACTCGCCTTTCTGGTGACCCATGGCCTCCAGCGCGATGTTGGCGATCACTTCGTTGGCATTCATGTTGGTCGAAGTGCCGGCGCCGCCTTGAATCATGTCCACCACGAACTCTTCGTGGAAATCGCCGCGGATCAATCGTGCACAGGCTTCGCTAATGGCAGCGTGCTTGGCTTCGCTCAGGTGACCCAACTCGCGGTTGGCGTCAGCGGCGGCCTGTTTGACCATTGCCAGGCCTACAACCAGTTTCGGGTAATGCGAAATCGGAACGCCGGAGAGACGGAAGTTATTCACCGCTCGCAGGGTCTGGATGCCGTAATACGCTTGAGCCGGTACTTCGAGTACGCCAAGCAGGTCTTTTTCTGTGCGGAAAGATGCAGCGGAGGACATGATAGAAATCATCTCGATATGGACCCGGTCTGTGCCGGAACGCTGCAAATGCTAGGCTTGTGGAGAATTTTCGGCCAATGCTGTTAAACACTGGCCTATGCACATTCGGCATAATGCCCATGTGACGCCACGTGTGTGGCGAGCGTGTGACCTAAATTGGTGCGTGTCCGGGAGGGCGTGATGAATCTGGAAAGTAAATGGCTTGAGGACTTCAGTGCCCTGGCCGCCACCCGCAGCTTCTCCCAGGCTGCCGAACGACGCTTTGTGACGCAGCCGGCCTTCAGTCGGCGAATCCGCAGCCTTGAAGCGGCGCTGGGGCTGCAATTGGTCAACCGTTCGCGCACGCCAATCGAGTTGACGGCGGCGGGACAACTTTTTCTGGTCACGGCGCGCACCGTGGTCGAGCAGCTTGGTGAAGTGCTGCGCCATCTCCATCACCTGGAAGGCGGGCAGGGCGAGGTGATGCAGGTGGCCGCTGCTCACTCGCTGGCGTTGGGTTTCTTTCCGCGCTGGATCGCCCAGTTGCGCAACGAGGGGCTGAACATTGCGACGCGCCTTGTGGCGACCAACGTCGGCGATGCGGTACACGCCTTGCGCGAAGGCGGTTGCGATTTGATGCTGGCGTTCTATGACCCTGACGCGGCCTTGCAGATGGACTCGGAGATTTTCCCGTCGCTGCACTTGGGCCATACCGAGATGCTGCCGGTTTGCGCCGCCGATGCCGACGGTAAACCGCTGTTCGATCTGGAGGGCGAAGGCAGCGTGCCGCTGCTTGCCTACAGTGCCGGCGCGTTTCTGGGCCGCTCGGTGAACATGTTGCTGCGCCAACGGGCGCTGCGCTTCACCACCATTTACGAAACCGCCATGGCGGACAGCCTGAAAAGCATGGCGCTGGAAGGGCTGGGCATTGCCTGGGTGCCGCAACTCAGCGTGCGCGCCGAACTGGCTCGCGGCGAGCTGGTCGTCTGCGGTGGCCCGCAATGGCATGTGCCGCTGGAGATTCGCCTGTATCGCTGCGCATTGGTGCGCAAGGCGAATGTACGGTTGTTGTGGCGCAAACTTGAAGGTGGCGCGGCAGCGAGCGCATAAAGAACCACAGGCGCGAGAGTCAACTCGCGCCTAGGGCAAGTTTCAATACCGGCTGTCGACATAGTCCTTTATGCGTTTTCTGTTGCCTTCGCTAAAGACGAAACAGTTCGATCGAAGGGGCAAGGGTTCGAGCATGAACGTTTCGCACCACCAGCCGTTATAAAGCACTTCGCCTTCTTCATGGATGGCATTGAAAGAATGTCCCAGCTCATGCCCGATCACCTGTTTGAAGTCAAGCGAAGCAATAGCGGCCGAGCCGGATTGATTTGCAATACCACCCACGCCGCCAAATGCCGGGCCGCCGTTAATGAAGTCGTTGGTGATCAACAGTATTCGGTCATTGCTTGAGAAGGGGAATTCATTGCGCTCATGCCGTAGTGTTCGATACTCCCACGCCAGCTTTTTCCAACCTTGGAACATATTGTTTTGGTCTGCGGATTTATAGTTGAAGTTGGTGAAGGGCGGTCTGTTTCGATCAAAGATAACGTGAATTTTCCGGCCGGTAATGTTCTCGAACTCAGTGGTGAAAGGGCGGATATGATCAACGTAGGTCGAGCTTCGTTTCGCGGCCGGCACGTCATCGTGGAAGATCGCAAAAAGTCGGATGGGGTTCGCAGGGTCATCGATAAGTTTGTCTGGAGTATCGACAGCGTGTGCACTCAGGTTAATCATGAGTGCGAGGATAAAAGTAATGATTGGTTTTAATAGTGCGTACATGGCTTTGTCTCATGGGGGATCGCTCTCGGTAAATTTAAGAGGGCAATATCTGTTTGTTGTTAGTGGTGCCGAAATAGGCTTGGCGTTACTGGGTGTTTTTTGCGAAGGCTGTACGTACTTGGCCTTCGAATAAATAACCAACGCTTCTTGATTTAAAGCAGCGGGTGACCTGGCGTTTCTGCCCGCAGAAGAGGGCAAGATTCGAGGTGGCCATCGCTCGCTCCGTCGCAAGCTGAAGGGCTGCGCTGCAGGCCTTGCTGCTGAGATAGATGAAAGGCAAGTCAATGCCTCTCAACCAGGGATAAATGATTTTGCGGATGTCAGTCGAATTGACTGAGATAGTTGCGAATATTGTCGCGGTTCTTTTCGCTGAAGTGGTAGTAATTACCTCGGACTGGAGAGTTGACGTCATACTTCATAATCGTGTCATGCCACCAGCCGTCGTAGACGATATCCGAATCTTCATGGGTGGCACCGAACATATGACCTATTTCGTGAGCAGGCGTCAGGTAGGAATCGATCGTAGCCATCGCGCTCTGACCTCTATTGGAAGCGATTCCCGCGACGCGGCTGTTCATCCCGTTACGAGTGAGTAACAGAAATTTGTCCAGGTTTGGGTTGAAAGGGAATGTTGTATCCGCTTTCGACTTCAGTTCTTTAACCTTGTTTTCCCAGCCCCGAAGGGCCTCGGCAGCGTTTTCATTTCTGTAGTTGTAATTTGTTATTTTCGGAGTTGTGGATTGAGAGTTGAAAATAACCGTAACCGCGCGGCCGGATATGTCTTCAAGCTCGGTCTCCAGCCAAGAAAAGTAGTTGTCGTAGAGCTTGCCTTTATCGTAATCATCAAGATCGTCGTGGATAAACACGAGTAAAAGAATGGGCTTTTTGAGGCGGTCAGGTTGCCCATTATTTAACAGCGAACGTCTGTGTCGCACTGGCGTCAGTGCATCAGTTTGCGCCACGTCATTGTTTTCAATTTGGCCGTCTTTCAGGTTTTCGATGATCTGACTTGCTTTATCTTTGTTCACGTCATAGTCCTTTATGTACTTTCCGCTGGAGGCGGCGGGTTGTTGTTTCTGTGTGAGTTAACGATGTTTACGGTTGTGGTGATACGGGATGTATAGCTTGTACGGTATTTCTATTTGAAGTTTTAAGTTAAGTTTGGTTGCTTGGCGTGGCAAGTTTCAAGTTGTTCTATAATGTGTCTGAAGTGTTATTGGTGTCCGAACCCGGAGCACAAAATAGTTATGGGCTTTTGCACTATAGAGGCCAGTGCTACTGCCACGGCTAAGCGTTTTTTGGGCTGACTTTCGAGTCAGTAACCCGGGCTTTTAGTGATCTATGACAGATGGTCGGCCAAGGGGCTGTTTATCTGCTTCATTGAGGTATACTGCGCGGCCTTCGGCCGGTTCGTCCGGCCATTTTTCGTACAATCAAGCCACGCATTTCTGCGTGGCTTGTTGTTTTTGACGCGCCTGCGGGCGCCCAGAGAGAAGAGGCACGACGATGAGTGCACTGGTTGGCGTGATCATGGGCTCCAAGTCCGATTGGTCCACCCTTAGCCACACCGCCGATATGCTGGAAAAGCTCGGCATTCCTTACGAGGTGAAAGTGGTCTCTGCCCACCGCACCCCGGACCTGCTGTTCCAGTACGCCGAAGAGGCCGAGGCGCGGGGCATCGAGGTGATCATCGCCGGTGCCGGTGGCGCGGCCCACTTGCCTGGCATGTGTGCGGCCAAGACCCACCTGCCAGTGCTGGGCGTCCCGGTGCAGTCGTCGATGCTTTCGGGCGTCGATTCACTGCTGTCTATCGTGCAGATGCCCGCTGGCATTCCGGTTGCGACCCTGGCCATCGGCAAGGCTGGCGCGATCAATGCCGCCCTGTTGTCGGCAAGCATCCTGGGCGCCAAGCACCCGCAGTTCCACGCGGTGCTGAAAACTTTCCGTGCTGAGCAGACAGACAGCGTCCTGGAAAATCCAGACCCACGCATCGCCTGAGGTTGTTGACGATGAAGATCGGTGTAATCGGTGGCGGCCAGTTGGGTCGCATGTTGGCGCTGGCGGGCACTCCGCTGGGCATGAACTTCGCTTTCCTGGACCCGGCGCCGGACGCTTGCGCAGCCGCATTGGGCGAACACCTGCGAGCCGATTACGGCGATCAGGATCACCTGCGTCAGCTGGCTGATGAAGTCGATCTGGTGACCTTTGAATTCGAAAGCGTCCCGGCTGAAACCGTGGCGTTCCTGTCGCAATTCGTCCCGGTCTACCCGAGTGCCGAAGCCCTGCGCATCGCTCGTGATCGCTGGTTCGAGAAAAGCATGTTCAAGGACCTGGGGATTCCAACCCCGGCGTTCGCCGACATTCAGTCGCAAGCCGACCTTGATGCCGCCGTGGCGTCCATCGGCTTGCCGGCGGTACTGAAAACCCGCACGCTGGGTTACGACGGCAAGGGCCAAAAGGTCCTGCGCAAACCGGAAGATGTCATTGGCACCTTTGCCGAGCTGGGCAGTGTTGCTTGCCTGCTGGAAGGCTTCGTGCCGTTTACCGGCGAAGTTTCTCTGATCGCGGTGCGCGCTCGCGATGGCGAAACGAAGTTTTACCCGTTGGTTCACAACACTCACGAAAACGGCATCCTCAAGCTGTCTGTGGCCAGCACCGACCACCCGCTGCAAGCGCTGGCTGAGGATTATTCCAGTCGCGTGCTCAAGCAATTGAATTACGTCGGCGTGATGGCGTTCGAGTTCTTTGAAGTCGACGGTGGCCTCAAGGCCAACGAAATCGCACCGCGTGTGCACAACTCCGGGCACTGGACTACCGAAGGCGCTGAATGCAGCCAGTTCGAAAACCACCTGCGGGCCATTGCCGGTCTGCCGCTGGGTTCGACGGCCAAGGTCGGCGAGAGCGCGATGCTCAACTTCATCGGCAAAGTGCCTGAGACGGAAAAAGTCCTGGCCATCGCCGATTGCCATCTGCATCACTACGGCAAGGCGTTCAAGGTCGGCCGCAAAGTCGGTCACGCCAACTTGCGTTGTGCAGACCGCGAGACGCTGGCGGCACAGATCCTCAAGGTCGAAGCGCTGATCGCCGAATAAATAGTTTCATGTGGCAGCGGCGGAACCATTCAGGGGCTACCGTTCTCTCATGGCAGGATGCGAAAGTCTGACTAGGCTTTTGCAAGGTGTCCAATCAGAGGGAAATGTCATGGGAATTATCGGAACCATCTTTATCGGCTTGATCGTCGGCCTGTTGGCCCGGTTCCTGAAACCGGGCGATGACAGCATGGGCTGGATCATGACCATCCTGCTCGGTATCGGCGGTTCGCTGGCGGCCACGTATGGCGGTCAGGCTCTGGGCATCTACCAGGCCGGTCAAGGCGCAGGCTTCATCGGTGCGCTGGTCGGTGCGGTGATATTGCTGGTGATCTACGGCTTGATCAGAAAGAACTGATTTAAGCGACAAAGCCCTCTCTGCGCGGCGCGCGGGGAGGGCTAGAATGCCCGGCGTTACAGTCCTTTCCTTACGAGCACTTCCATGCGCCGTCTTCTGTTGACTCTCCTCTTACTGGGCAGTGGCTTGGCCCACGCCGGCGAACTGCCGGAAACCGACTGGCTCGAACTGATGCCAAAGTCGGATCAGAAAGCCCTCGAGGCCATGCCCGAAATCGACCACAACTCTCCCGAAAGCAATGGCACCTTTACCCAAAAGGGTGGCATGAAGCAGAGCAAAGGCCTGCCGGCAGTGATGTATTCGACCAAAACCGTGCCTTCGATGAACGACAAGAACATCCGCATCGGCGGGTATCCGGTGCCGCTGGAGTCCGATGCCAAGGGCCGCAGTACTCTGTTCTTCCTCGTACCTTATCCGGGCGCTTGCATCCACGTGCCGCCACCGCCGCCTAACCAGTTGGTGCTGGTGCGATATCCGAAAGGGTTGAAGCTGAACGATATCTACACCCCGCTGTGGGTCACCGGCACGTTGAAGATCGAGAAGGTCAACAACGATCTGGCGGATGCGGCGTATGCGCTGGATGCGGCGAAGGTGCGGGTAGTCAAAGAGTCGGATCTGTAACAACGCCAGTGGGCCTGGCATAACAACTGTGGGAGCGAGCAAGCTCGCTCCCACATTGGTTTACGGTGTTAGAGCGATTTGCTGGCGATGGTCACGCCGAGGGTGTGGCTGGCACCTGGCGCCAGTGTCACCACGTCATCCATCACGTTCGCCGTCTCGATGCACAGCATGCGCTGCCAGCCATCGTCAGCCATGTCGCTGAACGCCGCGGCGCGATCAACCCACGGGTTCCAGATCACCGCCGAGCGCGATCCGCTGCTGGTCAGCTCTATGCGCCGCTCCCAGGCCGGATCAACGATGCTCAGTGTCGCCGGGACATTTTGATAGATGCGGTCGGTCTCGCCGCTAAACCGCAGATCGCCGCGCTGAGTGACGGTTTTCCAGTCGTCCAGCGTCTCGATGTAGCTCAAGCCATCCAGCCCTTCAACGTGCACGTTGCGCACATCGCTGACGGCGAAATAGCTGTGCAGCGCCTGACTGATGGTGACGTTGTCCGTGCCCTGATTGTGGCTGGTCAGGTTGATGTGCAGCTGTTCATCCAGGCGGATGCTCAGCTTCAAATCCACCTGATGTGGCCAACCCTCAAAGCCGCCTTCGGGATAGGGAAGGATGAATTCCACCTTCAGGCTTTCGCCCTCGGTTTCGATGCCGCCCAGTTCCCAATCCATCGCCCGCACAAAACCGTGGGCCGTCGGCGGTTCCTGGCTGACGCGCATGGCCTGGACGCTCGGCGGGTTGCGTGAAAAATTGCCGAACCACGGCCAGCACACCGGCACGCCGGCGCGGATGCTCTTGCCGGTCTTGAACACTGCCTCATCGTTGAGCCAGATCAGCGGCGGTTGGCCGGCCAATTGATAACTGAGGATGTGCGCGCCTTGCTGGGCGACCAGCAATTCGGCCTGCCCGTGGCGGATGCGCCAGCAGTTCAGTCCATCCAGTTTCACGGCTTCAACGTTGGGCGTGCTCATGGGGCAACTCTCGATCTTTAACAGGACTGCAATGGACCGCAAAACAGTCGCAGCGTTTAACGCGCTCGTGGTGGAACCGAGCGAGTGCGGCCGCTGCCGTCGATGGCGACGAACACGAATACAGCTTCAGTGACTTTACGCCACTCGCTGGACAGCGGATCGTCGCTCCACACTTCGACCATCATCTGAATCGAGCTGCGGCCGATTTCCAGGGCCTGTGTATAAAAGGAAAGCTGTGCGCCCACTGCGACAGGGACCAGGAACGCCATGCGATCGATCGCAACGGTCGCAACGCGTCCGCCAGCGACTTTGCTCGCCATTGCGGTGCCAGCCAAATCCATCTGCGCTACCAGCCAGCCGCCGAAAATATCGCCAAAGCCGTTGGTTTCGCGAGGGAGCGCGGTGATTTGCAGGGCAAGGTCGCCTTGCGGAATTGGATCTTCTTGTTCGAGCTCTATCATGCCGGGGGTGCCTCTGACCCGTGACTCTTCATAAGTACTTCAGGTGAATAGCCGTCTCCAGGAAAAACGATTCAACCCCGAACATACTCTGTTCGTCACGTTTTTCGTAAGGCGCCTAAAGGGAAACTCTGCGAAATCGGCTGACAGGTGCCAACGACGTTTTCGCACAGCAACCCCTTACAAGCAGGTCCAGGATTGCGAGTATATCGGTCGGTAGACTCCGAGACGACCGTCCGGTTCTCATTTTGACCGTCAAATACGCTCATCTATGTGCTTTTTCGAACAATTTGCTATCGTGCCGGACCTGCCCAAGCCTCCGCCAGCGTTGTTGGGGTTGCAGATCCGACTATAAGAGAAGCCCTTGCCATGACCACAGCGCCCTCGAGCATCGCGCAGCCAGCTCAACCCGCACGTCCGCTGACCCGCAACGACTACAAGACTTTGTCGCTGTCTGCCCTTGGTGGCGCGCTGGAGTTTTACGACTTCATTATCTTCGTGTTCTTCGCCACGGTGGTCGGCAAGCTGTTTTTCCCCGCCGACATGCCCGAGTGGCTGCGCCTGATGCAGACCTTCGGCATCTTCGCCGCCGGCTATCTCGCCCGCCCGCTGGGCGGCATCGTGATGGCGCACTTCGGCGACTTGCTGGGGCGCAAGAAGATGTTCACGTTGAGTATCTTCATGATGGCGGTGCCGACCCTGATCATGGGTTTGCTGCCGACGTATGCACAAATCGGCATGTGGGCTCCGATCCTGCTGTTGCTGATGCGGGTGATTCAGGGCGCGGCCATTGGTGGTGAAGTGCCGGGTGCATGGGTATTCGTTTCCGAACACGTACCGCAGCGGCACATCGGCTATGCCTGCGGCACGCTGACGAGCGGTCTGACCGCGGGCATCCTGCTGGGCTCGCTGGTCGCCACCGCGATCAACAGCATTTATACGTCGGTGGAAGTGTCGGATTACGCCTGGCGAATCCCGTTCCTGCTGGGCGGCGTATTCGGTTTGTTCTCGGTTTACCTGCGTCGCTGGCTCCACGAAACGCCAGTGTTCGCCGAGCTGCAGTTGCGCAAAGCGCTGGCCGAAGAAGTCCCGCTGCGTGCCGTATTGCGCGACCATCGCGGGGCGATCCTGATTTCCATGCTGCTGACCTGGCTGCTATCCGCCGGCATCATCGTGGTCATTCTGATGACGCCGACCGTGCTGCAAACCGTCTACCACTTCTCGCCGACCACCGCATTGCAGGCCAACAGCCTGGCGATCGTGTTTCTGAGCCTGGGCTGTGTCGCCTCTGGTGCCTTGGCTGACCGCTTTGGTGCCGGCCGTGTGTTCGTGTTTGGCAGTGCGGCGCTGTTAATCAGCTCGTGGACGTTCTATCACAGCCTGTTCAACCACCCGGACTGGCTGTTCCCGATGTATGCCTTGACCGGTTTGCTGGTCGGCACCATTGGTGCGGTGCCATACGTGATGGTCAAAGCCTTCCCGGCTGTGGTGCGTTTCAGCGGATTGTCGTTTTCCTACAACCTGGCCTACGCGATTTTCGGCGGCCTGACGCCGATGGTGGTGACGTTGCTGCTCAAGGAAAGCCCGATGGGGCCGGCGTATTACGTGGCGATCATTTGCGGTGTGGGGATTCTGGTGGGCGCCTATCTCTGGAAGAAGGGGCGTTAAGCCGATTTCTTTTGTCGAATTGCCCCTTGATCGTTCCCACGCTCTGCGTGGGAATGCATCCCGTGACGCTCCGCGTCACATCTAACAGCGGACGCAGAGCGTCCATGGCGGCATTCCCACGCAGAGCGTGGGAATGATCTGTCGCTGTATGCTGGCCTTTCATCCAATTGTCATATTTCAGCCATAGAGTGTTCACACGGCCTGCTAATACTTGGCCCCGACTTAACACACCCTATCTGCTAGGAGTAAGGCATGAAACTGAAGCGTTTGATGGCGGCAATGACTTTTGTCGCTGCTGGCGTTGCGACTGCCAACGCGTTCGCCGCTGTTGACCCGTCGATCCCGAGCTACACCAAGACCACTGGTGTGTCGGGCAACCTGTCCAGCGTCGGCTCCGATACCCTGGCCAACCTCATGACCCTGTGGGCTGAGAACTACAAAAAAGAATACCCGAACGTAAACATCCAGATTCAGGCCGCTGGCTCCGCCACTGCGCCACCTGCGTTGACTGAAGGCACCTCTAACCTGGGCCCGATGAGCCGCAAAATGAAGGACACCGAACTGGCTGCCTTCGAGCAGAAGTACGGCTACAAGCCAACCGCTATCCCGGTTGCCGTGGACGCCCTGGCCGTCTTCGTACACAAAGACAACCCGATCCAGCACCTGACCATGGAACAAGTCGACGCGATCTTCTCGTCCACTCGTCTGTGCGGCGCTAAAACCGAAGTCAAAACCTGGGGCGACCTGGGTGTGACCGGCGACCTGGCCAACAAGCCGGTTCAGCTGTTCGGTCGTAACTCGGTATCCGGCACCTATGGCTACTTCAAAGAAGAAGCCCTGTGCAAAGGCGACTACAAGCCAAACGTCAACGAACAACCAGGTTCGGCTTCGGTCGTGCAGTCGATCAGCTCCTCGCTGAACGGCATCGGTTACTCGGGCATCGGCTACAAAACCGCTAGCGTGAAAACCGTTGCTCTGTCGAAGAAAGGCAGCACCGAGTTCATCGAAGACAGCGAAGAAAATGCACTGAACGGCAAATACCCGCTGTCGCGCTTCCTCTACGTCTACGTCAACAAAGCCCCGAACAAGCCTCTGGCCCCGCTGGAAGCCGAGTTCGTGAAACTGGTTCTGTCCAAACAGGGCCAGGAAGTTGTAGTGAAAGACGGTTACATCCCGCTGCCAGCCAAGGTTGCTGCAAAAGCACTGGCTGACCTGGGTCTGGCGGAAGGCGGCGCTGAAGTCGCAAAAAAGTAACACCTTGAGTCCGGGTTAACCCGGACTCTTGTGGGAGCGAGGCTGCTCGCGATGGGGCCATCACCGGCACCGCAAAATTCGCGGACCAGCTCGCTCCCACACCCCAAATTTCCGATCCTCTGCCAGTTCCCGCTGGCGGCGGATTTGTTGCGTCACTGCACTGTCATCTTTCTGTCATACAGGATCGCTAGGGTGTGCGCATGAATGATCTGGCCAATTCCACCATGACTACGAATCCCCCCAAGCGAATTGACTTCAATACGCCTGAGCTGCAACGCAAGCGCCGCATCCGCGCGCTCAAGGATCGCCTGACCCGCTGGTATGTCCTCGTGGGCGGCCTCGCCGTTCTCGGTGCGATCACGCTGATCTTCTTTTTCCTCGCTTATGTTGTCGCGCCGCTGTTCCAGGGTGCCAGCCTGACCGCCAAAGACGCCATCACGCCCGCCTGGATGCAAGACGCCGGCAAGCCGTTGATGATCTCTCTGGAAGAGCAGAACCAGGTCGCCATGCGGGTTTCCGACAAGGGCCTGGCATTATTCTTCGACATCGACAGTGGCGCCGAACTCAAGCGCGTCGACCTGCCGATCCCGGTCGGCACCACGGTGACCTCCATCGCTGAAGACCAGCCAGGTCATCCATTGGTGGCGGTCGGCTTGTCCAACGGCCAGGCCCTGGTGTTCCGTCACACTTATAAAGTCAGCTATCCGGACGGCAAGAAGACCATCTCGCCAGCCATCGAATACCCGTACGGCGAAACCCCGATTGCGTTGAACGAGGCGGGTGGTGCCCTGGAGCACGTCAGCCTCAACGCCACCGATACGACGCTGATGCTGGTCGGTTCCACCGGTTCGCAACTCAATGTTTTGTCGCTGACCAGCGAAGAAAACATGATGACCGGCGAAGTCACCAACGAGCAGAAGCGTATCGATCTGCCGCAGATGACTGAGGCGGTGAAGAACATCTTCGTCGACCCGCGCCAGCAGTGGCTCTACGTGATCAATGGTCGCGCCCAAGCCGACGTATTCAGCCTGCGCGACAAGAGCCTCAATGGTCGCTACAAGCTGCTCGAAGATGGTGAGGCGCAAATCACTGCCAGTACTCAACTGGTGGGCGGTATCTCGTTGATTCTTGGCGACTCCAAAGGTGGCCTGGCCCAGTGGTTCATGGCCCGCGACCACGACGGCGAACTGCGTCTGAAGCAGATTCGTACCTTCCAGATGGGCACCACGCCAATCGTTGAAATCACCGCCGAAGAACGCCGCAAAGGCTTTATCGCCCTTGATGCGTCCGGCAAGCTCGGCGTGTTCCACAGCACCGCTCACCGCACCCTGTTGGTGGATCAGGTGGTCGATGGCCAAGGCGTCTTCGGTCTTTCGCCACGGGCCAACCGTGTGATTGTGGAGGCGGGCGGCAAGATTCAACCGCTGTTGCTCGACAACCCGCACCCGGAAGTGTCCTGGAGTGCGTTGTGGAGCAAAGTCTGGTACGAAAACTACGACGAGCCTAAATACGTCTGGCAGTCGACCGCCGCCAACACCGACTTCGAACCCAAGCTGAGCCTGTCGCCGCTGACTTTCGGTACGCTCAAAGCCGCGTTCTACGCGATGCTGCTGGCCGCGCCCCTGGCTGTTGCTGCGGCGATCTACACCGCTTACTTCATGGCTCCGGGCATGCGCCGCAAGGTCAAGCCGGTGATCGAGCTGATGGAAGCAATGCCGACGGTGATCCTCGGTTTCTTCGCCGGTCTGTTCCTCGCGCCGTATGTAGAAGGGCATTTGCCGGGCATCTTCAGCCTGCTGATGCTCGTGCCGATCGGCATTCTGGTGGCCGGTTTCATCTTCAGCCGCTTGCCTGAATCCATCCGCCTGAAGGTGCCGGATGGCTGGGAAAGCGCGATCCTGATCCCGGTGATTCTGTTCGTGGGCTGGCTCTCGCTGTACATGAGCCCGTACATGGAAACCTGGTTCTTCGGCGGCGACATGCGCATGTGGATCTCCCACGACCTGGGCATCACCTACGACCAGCGCAACGCTTTGGTAGTGGGTCTGGCCATGGGCTTCGCGGTGATCCCGAATATTTACTCCATCGCCGAAGACGCCGTGTTCAGCGTGCCGCGTGGCCTGACGCTGGGCTCCCTGGCTCTCGGTGCCACGCCGTGGCAGACCATGACTCGTGTGGTGATCCTCACCGCCAGCCCGGGGATCTTCTCGGCACTGATGATCGGCATGGGCCGTGCGGTCGGGGAAACCATGATCGTGCTGATGGCCACCGGCAACACCCCGGTCATGGAAATGAACCTGTTCGAAGGCCTGCGCACCCTGGCGGCCAACGTTGCGGTGGAAATGCCGGAGTCGGAAGTCGGCGGCAGCCATTACCGCGTGCTGTTCCTCTCGGCGCTGGTGCTGCTGTTGTTTACCTTCGTCATGAACACCCTCGCGGAACTGATTCGTCAGCGTCTGCGCAAGAAATACTCGTCGCTTTAAGAAAGGTAGAAGTCTGTGAAACAGAACTCCCTGAAAGGATGGTTCAAGAGCGGCGCCCCCGGCGTCTGGATCAGCGGTGGCGCGGTGTCCATCGCGGTCATCATGACCATTGGCTTGCTGGCAGTGATTGCCGTGCGCGGTCTGGGCCACTTCTGGCCGGCAGACCTGTTGCACGCCGATTACAACGTGCCGGGCCAAGCCAATCACCTGGTGATCGGCGAAGTGGTGCAGAAGGAAGAAGTGCCACGCGAGCGCCTGAAAACCGCTGGCCTGCCGGTGCCCGATCAGGGCCCCGAGTTCATGACCCGCGAGCTGATCAAAGTCGGTAACCGTGACCTGAACGGCAACGACTTCACCTGGATCGTCGGCGAGTGGTTGACCAACCAGAAGACGCCACCCGAGCTGATGACCATCGAGCGTCGCGAGTGGGGCAACTTCTACGGCTACCTGGTCAACGTCAAACAGGACGGCAAGGTCATCGCAGAAGGCGAAGCCGCATGGCCTGAGTTGCAAGCCCGTGTCGATCGCGTGAACAAGCTGGCCGCACAGCTCAAGAGCCTGGAAAAAACCGACATCGGCGCAATCAACGCCGGTCTGGAGCGGGTCCGCCTGCACGGTCGCAAACTCGAACTGGCCGGCCGGCTCGACGCCACGGCGCAAGCAGACATGGAGTCCGAGCGCGCCGAGCTGAATGCTCGTTATCAAGACATCGAAGCACGCCTGAACGACCTGCATGCCCAGTTCAACCGCGACAGCCTCACGGCCCGCGATGCGAACGGCAAAGAGATCGAGATCGGCATCGGCAAAGTGGTTCACGCCTACCAGCCGAACGCCATGAGCACCTTCACCAAGGTCGGCTTCTACTTCAGCAAGGTCTGGGAGTTCCTCAGCGACGATCCGCGTGAAGCGAACACCGAAGGCGGGATCTTCCCGGCGATTTTCGGCACCGTGATGATGACCTTGATCATGGCGATGATCGTGACCCCGTTCGGCGTGCTGGCGGCGGTTTACCTGCGTGAATACGCCAAGCAGAACGTGCTGACCCGGATCATCCGTATCGCGGTGAACAACCTGGCGGGCGTTCCGGCCATTGTTTACGGCGTGTTCGGCCTGGGCTTCTTCGTCTATGTACTGGGCGGCTCGGTTGACCGTATGTTCTTCCCTGAAGCCTTGCCGGCACCGACCTTTGGTACACCGGGCCTGCTCTGGGCGTCCTTGACCCTGGCGTTGCTGGCGGTGCCGGTGGTGATTGTGGCGACCGAAGAAGGTCTGGCGCGAATTCCTCGTACCGTGCGCGAAGGCTCGTTGGCCCTCGGCGCGACCAAGGCTGAAACCTTGTGGAAGATCGTGCTGCCGATGGCCAGCCCGGCGATGATGACCGGCATGATCCTCGCCGTGGCGCGTGCCGCGGGTGAAGTGGCACCGCTGATGCTGGTGGGTGTAGTGAAGCTGGCGCCGTCGCTGCCGCTGGACGGCAACTACCCGTACCTGCACCTGGACCAGAAGATCATGCACTTGGGCTTCCATATCTATGACGTCGGCTTCCAGAGCCCGAACGTCGAAGCTGCGCGACCGCTGGTGTACGCCACGGCGCTGCTGCTGGTGCTGGTGATCGCCACGCTTAACTTGTCGGCCGTCTACATCCGTAACCACCTGCGCGAGAAGTACAAAGCGCTGGATAGCTGATTTGCAGCACTGATTTCTATGTGGGAGCGAGCTTGCTCGCGATGGCATCACCGCGGTTTCACAGAGACACCGCGTTGGTTGAGCGCGACCCCTGCTGATCGCCAGCAGGCTGGCTCCCACAAAACCGAACCGAATTTGTTAGCACAGGGAGCCTCCCATGCAGCACGAAACACATACCCACGGCATCAACATGTCTGCCCTGGGCCGCGACAAACAGAGCCTGAGCCTTGAACAGGAAACCGTGGCCATTGAAGTGCCGGGCCTGAGCCTGTTCTATGGCGACAAGCAAGCGCTGTACGACGTCAGCATGAACATCCCGAAGCAGCGTGTGACCGCCTTCATCGGCCCGTCCGGCTGCGGTAAATCTACGCTGCTGCGTACTTTCAACCGCATGAACGACCTGGTCGACGGCTGCCGTGTCGAAGGCGCGATCAACCTCTACGGCAACAACATCTACCGCAAGGGCGAGGACGTGGCTGAACTGCGTCGTCGCGTCGGCATGGTGTTCCAGAAGCCGAACCCGTTTCCGAAAACCATCTACGAAAACGTGGTGTATGGCCTGCGCATCCAGGGCATCAACAAGAAGCGCATTCTCGACGAAGCCGTCGAGTGGGCGTTGAAAGGCGCTGCATTGTGGGACGAGGTCAAAGACCGTCTGCACGAGTCGGCGCTGGGCCTGTCCGGTGGTCAGCAGCAACGTCTGGTGATCGCCCGCACCATCGCCGTGGAGCCAGAAGTGCTGCTGCTCGACGAACCGTGCTCGGCACTCGACCCGATCTCCACACTGAAAGTCGAAGAGCTGATCTACGAATTGAAATCGAAGTTCACCATCGTCATCGTGACCCACAACATGCAACAGGCCGCTCGGGTGTCCGACTACACGGCGTTCATGTACATGGGCAAGCTGGTGGAATTCGGCGACACCGACACCCTGTTCACCAATCCGGCGAAGAAGCAGACCGAAGACTACATCACCGGTCGCTACGGCTAGGAAGCTGTTGTTGTTCACTGAACTGACGCTGCGGTCCACCGCACCTTACCGGACGCTCCAAGGACGCCAACATGATTAGCAAAGAAGGCCTTACCCATCACATCTCCGCGCAGTTCAACGCCGAGCTTGAGGAAGTGCGCAGCCACCTCCTGGCCATGGGCGGGCTGGTGGAAAAGCAAGTCAACGACGCGGTGACCGCGCTGATCGAGGCCGACTCGGGCCTGGCGCAACAAGTGCGTGATATCGATGACCAGATCAACCAGATGGAACGCAACATCGACGAAGAATGCCTGCGCATTCTGGCCCGTCGACAGCCTGCGGCGTCTGACTTGCGCCTGATCATCAGCATCTCCAAATCGGTAATCGACCTGGAGCGTATCGGTGACGAAGCGACCAAGATCGCCCGCCGCGCCATCCAGTTGTGCGAAGAAGGCGAAGCGCCGCGCGGTTACGTCGAGGTGCGCCACATCGGCGACCAGGTGCGCAATATGGTGCGCGACGCGCTGGACGCCTTTGCCCGTTTCGACGCTGACCTGGCGTTGTCGGTGGCTCAGTACGACAAAATCATCGACCGCGAATACAAGACCGCGCTGCGCGAGCTCGCCACTTACATGATGGAAGACCCGCGCTCTATCTCGCGGGTCTTGAGCATTATCTGGGTGCTGCGTTCGCTGGAACGCATCGGCGACCACGCGCGCAACATCTCGGAATTGGTGATTTACCTGGTGCGCGGCACCGACGTGCGTCACCTGGGGCTCAAGCGCATGAAAGAAGAAGTTGAAGGCACAAGTGGCGAAACCGCTAATGTTCCGGGCAAAGCTGACGATAAGTAAGACTGCCCAAGAAAAACGCCCGGTCCTTTGGCCGGGCGTTTTTGTGTGGGGTTGACGACTTTAAACGCAGCACCCGCGAACGAAAAGTCCCGGCGTGACTGAAGGTTTTTGGCAATGTGCCATCAGTAAGACGGTATGCTTGCCGGGATTTTTTCGAGGGGTGGTGGATGAGCAAGATCAGTGTGTTGGTGGTGGACGATGCGGCATTCATTCGTGACCTGGTAAAGAAGTGCCTGCGTAACTACTTCCCCGGTATCCGGACCGAAGATGCCATCAACGGCAAAAAGGCCCAGGCCCTGCTGACCAAGGAAGCGTTCGACCTGGTCCTGTGCGACTGGGAAATGCCGGAAATGTCCGGCCTGGAACTGCTGACCTGGTGCCGCGAGCAGGACAACCTCAAGACCATGCCTTTCGTGATGGTGACCAGCCGTGGCGACAAGGAGAACGTGGTTCAGGCGATTCAGGCCGGCGTCTCCGGGTACGTCAGCAAGCCGTTCACCAACGAGCAACTGCTGACCAAGGTCAAGCAGGCGCTGAACAAGGTCGGCAAGCTGGACGCCTTGATGAGCGGCGCACCGACCAAAATGAACTCGGCGTTCGGCAACGATTCCCTGAGCGCGTTGACTGGCGGCAAGGCTGCGGTGGTCGCGCCTGCGGCGGCACCGGCCAACCCGTTCGCCAAACCTGCCTCCGTCGCGCCTGCCCCGGCGGCTGCTGCATCCCGTGGCCTGCTCAATAGCCCGCCGATCAAGCCTGCAGCGTCCTCGACAGCGCCAGCTGGCGGTCGTGGCCAGGGTCAGTTGCGCCTGCCGAACGGCATTCAACAGTGCGTGATCAAGGCCTTGAGTCTCAAGGAAGCACTGCTGGTGGTGAAGCGCACCGATACCCTGCCGCAAGTGCTCGACAGCGCCGTGCTCGACCTTGAGCAGGGCGATAACGCCGAAACTGCCCGCCTGAACGGCTACCTGCACGCCATCGTTGCCCACGAGCAGAAACCCGACAGCGAATGGCTGCAGCTGACCTTCCGCTTCGTCGACCAGGATGCGCAGAAGCTCGATTACATCTCACGCTTGATAGCACGTGGTACGGCACAGAAGCATTTCGTACCGGGCGCGTAACGCGTACCACTGATCGTTCCCACGCTCTGCGTGGGAATGCCTCCCGGGACGCTCCGCGTCCGCTTCGGTGGGACGCGGAGCGTCCCTTGCTGCATTCCCACGCAGAGCGTGGGAACGATCATTTGAAACATCTGCCGACTCCCCGGGTCCATTGCAGCTGCTAGGCTCCTCCCCAGGCCTTACTCGACAGACTCTTTGCCCATGCTTGCGCGCCTGCTGTTTTTCTGTGGTCTTTTCATGGCCTCCACCTCGGCTGTGGCCATGACGATCTACAAGTCCAAAGACGCCAATGGCGTGGTCTCTTACAGCGACCGCCCCAGCAAGGGCTCCCAGGTGTTCGTTTTTCGTGATCGCATGGACGAGCACCTCGAGCGCCAGGTTTATCTGGACATCAAAAAGCAGAAGGGCGCGGACAGCGTGTTCGTGCGCAATGATCTCTATGCTCCCGTCGAAATCGAGTTGAGTTTCGCCGGGCTGAGTAATGTCAGTGGCGCACCGAGCCGGCCGATCCGTCGGGTGATGCCGGCCCGCAGCAACATTCGTCTGGCGCTGCTCACGGCGACGCAGTCTGGAAGACCGCTGGCGTACACCCCAAGGTTCGAATACTCCCTGGGCGACCCCTCAGGTGCCGCCATGGCCTATCGATACCCGTTGCCCTGGCGCGGCGGACCGTTTCGCCTGAGCCAGGGTGCCAACGGCCAATACAGCCATTTCGGCGCCAAGAACCGTTACGCCATGGACATTGCCATGCCCGAAGGCACCCCGATCATTGCGGCACGGGGGGGAGTGGTGGTGAAAACCGAGAATGCCCAGACTGGACGCGGCTCTGATCCATCGGGCAACTTCGTGCGAGTTCTGCACGATGACGGAACCATGGGCGTGTACCTGCACCTCAAGCAAGGTTCGGTCAGCGTTCGCGAAGGGCAGCGAGTATCGGTGGGCAGTGCGCTGGCACTGTCGGGCAATACCGGCAACAGCAGCGGGCCGCACCTGCATTTTGTGGTGCAGCGCAATACGGGGCTGGGGTTGGTGTCGATTCCGTACCAGTTCAATCAACCGGTCGGGTCGTTGCCCAACTTTGCGTTGGGCAAGCAATGATGGGTTGCCAGTCCTGACGCCATCGCGGGCAAGCCCGCTCCCACAGGGTTTACGTCGTCCTTGTGGGAGCGGGCTTGCCCGCGATGGGATCGACCCGGCTTCGGATCAGCCTATCAATCGAGCATCAACACCTTGGCCAGAATGATCTTCGGCCCTTTCATCTTCTTGATGATGATCCGCAAACCTTCGACTTCCAGCACCTCTTCCTCTTCCGGCACCCGCTTCAGGGTTTCGTAGACCAGCCCGGCGAGGGTTTCGGCTTCGACGTGGTCCAGGTCGATGCCCAGCAGGCGTTCAACCTTGAACAAGGGCGTGTCGCCGCGTACCAGCAATTTACCGGGCTGGTAGGCGAGGATCCCGCGTTCCGCCTTGCGATGTTCGTCCTGAATATCGCCGACCAGGACTTCCAGCACGTCCTCCATGGTCAGGTAGCCAATGATGTTGCCATCGGCCTCTTCGACCAGCGCGAAGTGCGAGCCGCCCTTGCGGAACTGCTCAAGCAGCTGCGACAGCGGCATGTGTCGGGATACGCGTTCCAGCGGGCGGGTCAGCTCGGCAAGGTTGAACGATTCGGGAATGTGGTCCAGGGCGGCCAGTTCCAGCAGCAGGTCCTTGATGTGCAGCAGGCCGACGAACTCCTGACGGTCGCTGTCGTACACCGGATAACGGCTGAATTTATGGCGACGGAACATCGCCAGGATTTCCTTGAGCGGTGCGTTGAATTCCAGCGTCACCAGGTCTTCCCGGGAGTTGGCCCAGTCGACCACTTCCAGCTCGCCCATTTCCACGGCGGACGCCAACACACGCATGCCTTGGTCGCTCGGGTCCTGGCCACGGCTGGAGTGCAGGATCAGTTTCAGTTCTTCACGGCTGTAATGGTGCTCGTGATGGGGGCCGGGCTCACCTTGGCCAGCGATCCGCAGGATCGTGTTGGCGCTTGCGTTGAGCAGGTAAATCGCCGGGTACATGGCCCAGTAGAACAGGTACAGCGGCACGGCAGTCCACAGCGACAGCAACTCGGGTTTGCGGATGGCCCAGGATTTCGGTGCCAGTTCGCCGACCACGATGTGCAGGTACGAGATGACAAAGAACGCCGCAAAGAACGACACGCCTTTGACCACTTCGGCCGACTGCACGCCGACGGCTTCAAGCAGCGGTTCCAGAATGTGTGCGAACGCGGGCTCACCGACCCAGCCAAGTCCCAGCGAGGCGAGGGTAATACCCAGCTGGCACGCCGACAGGTAGGCATCGAGCTGACTGTGAACGGTGCGCAGGATGTGTCCGCGCCAGCCGTTTTTCTCAGCGATGGCCTCGACCCGGGTCGAGCGCAATTTGACCATGGCAAATTCCGCCGCAACGAAAAATCCGTTGAGCAAAACCAGGATCAGAGCAAAAAGAATCATGCCGAAGTCGGCGAAGAGTGTCGCGAGGGTCAAGCCAGGGGAAGGGTCCATGATGGAGTTTTGCGGTTTCCGTGTATTCGAAAGGAAAGAAAAAAGTGCACCTGAAAGGCAGGCACAAGTCAGCCAATGTAGCGGCTGACCGGGCGATTGCCTAGGGGGGAGTGCTGGCCGGTATCAGTCGGCGGCGCTGACGACCCGGGATTTGGTGACCTGGGCCGGTGCAAAATGGCAGGTAAACGTGCTGCCATGCCCCGGCACGCTGCTGATTTCCATCCGCGCGCGATGTCTTAACAATACGTGTTTGACGATCGCCAGGCCGAGACCGGTGCCACCGGTATTGGAGTTGCGACTGGAATCGACGCGGTAAAAGCGTTCAGTCAGACGTGGCAGGTGTTTGCTGTCGATACCGATCCCCGAATCCTGGACGCTCAGGTGCGCACCTTGTTCGTCACCCCACCAGCGAATGCGGATGTTGCCTTCGGCTGGCGTGTATTTCACCGCGTTGAACACCAGATTGGAAAACGCGCTGCGCAACTCGGCCTCGCTGCCCTTGAGCAGAATCGTCGGATCGGCTTCCAGGGTGATGCGCTGGTTTTTCTGGCCTGACAACTGCTGGGCATCGCCCTTGATCGATTGCAGCAAGCCTTCGATGGCCACGGGCTGGTTGTCCGAGGGGTAATCGGTGGCTTCCAGTTTGGCCAGTAGCAGCAAGTCGTTGAGCAAGGTTTGCATGCGTCCCCCTTGCTGCTGCATTTGCTGCAGGGCACGGGTCCAGCGCGGGTTCACTTCCTCGACATTGTCGAGCAAGGTTTCCAGGTAGCCGCAGATGACCGTCAGTGGCGTGCGCAGCTCGTGGGAGACGTTGGCGATGAAGTCTTTGCGCATCTGTTCCAGCTGATGGATGCGCGTCACGTCGCGCACCAGCATCAAGTGCTCGTTGTTGCCGTAGCGGGTGATGTACAACTGAATGCGCAGGCGATCGTTGATCGGTGAAGGGATTTCCAGCGGCTCTGCGTAGGTGTCCTGCTCGAAATATTCCTTGAAGCGTGGATGGCGCACCAGGTTGGTGACCGGCTGGCCACTGTCTTGTGGTGTCTTGAGGCCGAGCAGGGTTTCGGCGGCGCGGTTCCACCATTCCAGGTTGCCGTCGCTGTCGAGCATGATTACCGCGTCTTTCAGCGCGGCCGTGGATTCCTGGACGCGGTCGATCACCGCTTGCAGACGCCCGCGTACCCGTTGGTCACGGCGTTGCAGGTGGTAGATGCTGTCGAACACTTCGCCCCACAACCCATAACCGTCGGGCGGTGCCTCATCGGGTTTGTGCAGGCGCAGCCATTCGTGCAACCGCAGCAGTTGCTTGAGGGTCCAGCCCAGGTAAATGCCTAATCCTGCCGCCAGGCTCCAGCCGTAGTAGCCGGTCATCAAGCCGATGACCAGGCAGCCGGTGACCAGCAACAGCATGTGACGGATCAGGGTGCCATGCCAGTTTTGGTTCACGAAAACATGCGTCCTTGTCAGCTTGTCGGGCGGGAAAGAACCGGGTCAGGCTTTGGTGGAAAAGCGATAACCGGTGCCGCGCACGGTTTGTACCAGATTTTCGTAGGCATCGCCGAGGGCTTTGCGCAGGCGACGGATGTGCACGTCGACGGTGCGTTCTTCGACGTAGACGTTGCCGCCCCAGACCTGATCCAGTAACTGGCCACGGGTGTAGGCGCGTTCCTGGTGAGTCATGAAAAATTGCAGCAAACGGTATTCGGTCGGGCCCATCTCGGCGGGTTTGCCGTCGATGGTCACGCGGTGGCTGATCGGGTCCAGCAGCAGGCCACCGACTTCGATCGGTGTTTCGCCATCAGTCGGGCCGGCGCGGCGCAGTACGGCTTTGAGGCGCGCAACCAGCTCACGTGGGGAAAAAGGTTTGGTGATGTAGTCATCGGCACCGACTTCCAGGCCCTGAATCTTGTTGTCCTCTTCGCCCTTGGCCGTGAGCATGATGATCGGGATGTCCCCGGTCAGCTCATCGCGCTTGAGGCGGCGGGCCAGTTCGATACCGGACGTGCCCGGCAGCATCCAGTCGAGCAGGATCAAGTCCGGCTTGCGGTCGACGATGATGGCATGGGCCTGCTGCGAGTTTTCCGCCTCCAGGCAGTCATAGCCGGCCATTTCCAACGCAACGGCGATCATTTCGCGAATGGGCGCTTCGTCGTCGACGATCAGAATGCTCCTGCCAACCATGCCTTTAATCCTCTTGTCATTTAACTGTCTTGCGCCGCATTAGATAACGGAATTATTGCAGTCGTGTGACAACAATTTAGCAGCCCGGCGATTGTCATGATCCTGAACTAAGCTCTAAGTCCGAATCCTGACAACCACAAAAGGAAGGTTTCCATGACTCAATACGCGTTTTCCCTTAAGGCTCTGATGTTGGCCGCTGCCCTTGCTTTACCAACAATGGCCTTCGCTGCCGAACCCGCCATGATGAAAGACGGGATGATGGTGGACCACAAAGGCATGACCGTTTATACGTTCGACAAGGACGCTGGCGGCAAGTCAATGTGTAACGGCGATTGTGCTAAAAACTGGCCGCCAATGATGGCTCCGGCGGGTGCCAAGGCCGAGGGCAAATGGAGCGTCATTAAGCGTGATGACGGCACGATGCAATACGCTTACGACGGCAAGCCGCTGTACACCTTTATGAAGGACGAAAAGCCTGGAGAAATGAAAGGTGACGGCATGAAAGACGTTTGGCACGTGATGCGCGAGCATAAGTAAGTGATTCACTGAAACCGTAAAAAGATCGCAGCCTGCGGTAGCTCCTACAGGACGTAAATATCAGGAGATGTCACGGGCTGCGATCTTTGCGCTTCATTACCTCAGCGCAGCGCGTAATCCAGCACAATCCCGACAAAAATTGCCAACCCGGCCCAGTGGTTGTGCAAAAACGCCTTGAAACAACGCATCGGGTCCTTGCCTCGGGTGTACCAGAACTCCCAGGCAAAACAGCCCGCCGCCGTCAGCAAGCCCAGGTGGAACCAGCCACCGAGCTGGAATCTCGACCCGGCCAGCAACAAGCAACCCAGCGCCAACCCTTGCAACGTCAGGATGATCACCCGGTCCGCATCGCCAAACAAAATTGCGGTGGATTTGACCCCGATCTTCAGGTCATCGTCGCGGTCGGTCATGGCGTAATAAGTGTCATAGCCGACCGTCCACAACAGGTTGGCGATCCACAGCAACCACGCCGCAGCAGGCAGCTCACCGGTTTCGGCGGTGAACGCCATCGGCATGCCCCAGGAGAACGCCGCGCCCAACACAACTTGCGGGTAATAGGTGTAGCGCTTCATGAACGGGTAAGTGAAGGCCAGCGCCAGGCCTCCGAACGACAACCAGACCGTTGTCGCATTGGTGCACAGCACCAGCAGGAAGGCCACTCCCATCAGCAACGCGAAGAACACCAAGGCTTCTTTTGAGCTGATCTTGCCACTCACCAGAGGCCGCTGTTCGGTGCGTTTCACGTGGCCATCGACCTTGCGGTCCGCCCAATCGTTGATCACGCAGCCGCCGGCCCGGGTCAGCACCACGCCCAACACGAAAATCACGATGTTGGCCAAGGACGGCGAACCTTTGCCGGCAATCCACAGCGCCCACAACGTCGGCCACAGCAACAGATAGATGCCGATCGGCTTGTCCATGCGCGTCAGTTGAATGAAGTCCCAAGCCCGTGGATTCAAGCGATTCAGGGACTTGAGCAGGCTCTGATACATCAGCAATTCTCCGGATGGGTGCGGGTGGCGAGCCACAAGGTCGGCAAGAAAATCTCGGCTACCAGCACGCTCAAGGCGCCTCGATCGAAGCGCGAGCGGCGTCCCCAAAGCTCCGGTGCGCGGGCCTCCATCGGCAGCCATTCCTGAGGATAGTGGCAAACCTCGATAGCCCGACGCTGGAACGCTTGATCGCAAAACAGCAATTCACCCAGCGAGCGACTGCCCAATTCGTCCATGTGCAAGCCATCGCCCTGCAGCGCACTGCGCGCTGCCACGCTGCGGGCAAACACCCACGCTTCGCCGTGGCCACGCAAATACACCTCGCGCACCCAGCCTTCACTGCCTTCATCAAGCTCCAGCGCGGCACATTCGTCGGCGCGCAGCGGTTGCCAGCCTTCAAACAGCGGCGTGACACTGAAAGCATTATTCGACAAACGGATCAGCCGTCGGGTCAGCGAGCCTTCGTCAAACAACCAGTCGAGGGTAGACGTGTCGGGGAGGGGCGTCAGTTGGCTTTGGGGGAGCCATAGCGAGGTCGCGAAGGGGGATTTTGAGTGCGGCACAGTGAGTCATTATTGGCAGCAAATGAGGCGGCGAGCTTAACATGTCAGCCAGCGATTTTGATTGATCCGGGCCGCCGTTGCGCCGAACACGCTTGCATCTGTCGGGCCCGATCAGTACAAAACGCCCCTGAGCCGAACGGCAACGCTGAATCTATCGACCGTTTGCGCCGGCATCAAGCCTGAATCCTGAGGAAGTACCTGAATGAAAAAGTGGCAATGTGTGGTCTGCGGCCTGATTTATAACGAAGCCGAGGGCTGGCCGGACGACGGCATTGTGCCGGGCACCCCTTGGCAAGACGTGCCGGAAGACTGGCTGTGCCCGGACTGCGGCGTGGGCAAGATGGATTTCGAAATGATCGAAATCAACTAAGACATTTAGAGGAGTAAGGAATGAACGCACCTGTCGTGATCGTCGGCACCGGGCTGGCCGGCTACAACCTGGCCCGGGAGTTTCGCAAACTCGATGGCGAAACTCCGCTGCTGCTGATTACCGCCGATGACGGGCGCTCCTACTCCAAGCCGATGCTCTCCACCGGTTTCGGCAAAAACAAAGACGCTGATGGCCTGAGCATGGCCGAACCTGGCGCGATGGCTGAGCAACTGAAGGCCGAAGTGCGCACCCACACGCGCATCAGCGGTATCGACCCTGGCCACAAACGCTTGTGGATCGGCGAAGAATCGGTGATTTACCGCGACTTGATTCTGGCCTGGGGCGCGGAAACCGTGCGAGTGCCGATCGAAGGAGACGCCGCCGACGCCGTTTTCCCGATCAACGATCTGGAAGACTACGCACGCTTTCGCGCCGCAGCGGCCGGCAAACGTCGGGTGCTGTTGCTGGGGGCCGGGCTGATTGGTTGTGAATTCGCCAATGACTTGATCCTGGGCGGTTACGAGGTGCAACTGGTTGCACCGTGCGAGCAAGTCATGCCGACCTTGCTGCACCCGGCGGCGGCCGCAGCGGTCCAGGCCGGGTTGGAAAGCCTGGGTGCGCGCTTCCACCTTGGCCCCGTGCTCAATCGCTTGCAGCGCGTGGATGATGGCCTGGAGGCGCATTTGTCCGATGGTCAGGTGATTCCTTGCGATGTGGTGGTGTCGGCCATTGGCCTGCGTCCGCGTATCGACCTGGCGGCGGCAGCCGGTGTGCAGGTCAACCGTGGTGTGGTGGTCGACCGTCACCTGAAAACGTCTCACGCCAATATCTACGCCCTGGGCGATTGTGCCGAGGTCGATGGGCTGAATCTGCTGTACGTCATGCCCCTGATGAGCTGTGCGAGAGCGCTGGCGCAAACCCTCGCCGGAAACCCTACCGCTGTGACCTATGGCCCGATGCCGATCACGGTGAAAACACCCGTCTGCCCATTGGTGGTTTCCCCGCCACCACGGGGTATGGAGGGCGTCTGGACAGTCGAAGGGCAGGGCGCCGACGTCAAGGTTTTGTGCCGCGATATCGGCGGAAAACTGCTCGGTTATGCCCTGACAGGCGCGGCGGTGATGGAAAAACTGGCCCTGAACAAAGAGCTTCCGGCGCTGCTGGCGTAAATACCGGTCGTTCTGTCGGAATCACCCCTCTTTTGCCCCTACAAAGGTCGCGCCTAGACTGGCGCGGCTCTTCCGTGCGTGCCATTCTCACTCCCGTCTGCCGCAGAGTAGAGCACCTGCGGCGCTTTGGGCGCTGTTCCAACGAGAACAGCACGGACATAACAACAAAAAACCGTCAAAGGGGCTTCACTAATGCGTAAACCAGAACTCGCCGCTGCAATCGCTGAAAAAGCAGATCTCACCAAAGAGCAGGCAAACCGCGTTCTCAACGCCGTTCTCGAAGAAATCACCGGCGCACTTCACCGCAAAGACAGCGTCACGCTGGTGGGCTTCGGTACCTTCCTGCAACGCCACCGCGGTGCCCGTACCGGCAAAAACCCGCAAACCGGTGAGCCCGTCAAAATCAAGGCCAGCAACACTGTTGCGTTCAAGCCAGGCAAATCGTTGAAAGACAGCGTTAATCCATAATTGCGGCGAACTCCCTGAATAAAGGGGAGAACCGTATTGAAAAATGGGCATGCCGATTAAATCGGGTGCCCATTTTTTATGGGCGTAATGCGGTTCTGTATTAAGTCTGGATTGGACTGATTAATACACTCTGGAAATTGATTATTCATTACCATGTTACGAGATTACCTTCATATATAAAGTGCCACCACGATAGTGGCACTTTCCTGATTCTTTGTTGTCACGCATCGCGCTGTTCCTAAGTGACCGCGACTTTCGGACGATTCCTACATTTATTCCTTCTGAATATTGGCATGCTGCGCGCCTGTCATCAAAAGGTCTTGTCCGGAATTGGGTAAAAGTTTGGCGGGGGCTCTGGCTCAATGGTTCTGGGCCTGTGTCCAGGCGGCTTCAATATTAAATCGACATCAGGGAATCCCCTTACACATATAGGGAGATCTCCTACGTGCAATAAAGATCACTTCGTCTTGTTGTTTAATCAGATGCTTGCTAGTGGCCATCATAGTGATTACGATGCGCGCACTTGAAAGAGCACGAACTCAATTGGATGAGACTCACTCGTAGCTCTTTGATACTGTCCTGGCCCCTTGAAATCTTCATTGGGCGTATGACCGTAATCCTAAATAAAGGCCATGGATGTCCTACTCAAGCAAACTTTCTGCTCATTACCTTGATCTCGCAAAAGCCTCTGTTTCCAAAGAGAATTTCGCGGGCGAGGACGTTCGTTTTTCGAGCGAATATGAGGCATTGGAAAGCGAGCTGGGCAAAGCCTCCTCGATGCATGAAAGCGGTCAGATCGACTGGCTGAAAATCCGCGAAAACAGCGAAAGCCTGCTGCGTACCCAGTCCAAGGACTTGCGGGTCGGCGCCTGGCTGACCTGGGCGTTGTACCAGCGCGAATCCTTTCAAGGACTGCTGGCGGGCCTTGGTTTGCTGCACTACCTGTGTGAAAGCCACTGGGCCGAAGTCCACCCGAACAAGGCCCGCACCCGCTCCGCAGCGATCAGTTGGCTGGTGCCGCGTCTCGAGCAGGTGTTGACCGAAAACATCGCGATCAAAGAGCAGTTGCCGATGTTCCGGCGCCTGGTTGAACACCTTGAAGGCCTCGACGCCGCCTGCACCGAGCACTTGGGTGACGATGCGCCGCTGCTGCTGCCGATCTCCCGTCGTCTGAAAAACATGGTGCAACGCGCCGCTGACAACCAGCCGGAACCCGGCGTGGTCGGCGCCGCAGTAGCCCAAGTCAAGCAAGCCGCCACGCAGTTGTTCACCCCTGGCGCACCGATCGATAACGAAAAAGAAGCCCACAAAGCCCTGCGCGCCCAACAGGAAAGCGCGCGGCCATTGTGTGCCTGGTGGCTCAAGCAAAAAGCCACCGACCTGCGCGCCCTGCGCCTCAATCGCACGCTACTGTGGTTGCCCATCGACGCTGTTCCCGAGCGCAACGCTGAACAAATCACCGTTCTGCGCGGCTTGCCCGCCGACAAGCTCAAGGCCTATCAGGATCGCTACGACCAGGCCAAGTACGCCGACCTGCTGGTGGAACTGGAGGCGAGCCTGGCGAAGGCGCCGTTCTGGTTTGATGGCCAGCGCATCGTCTGGGAATGCCTGCAGGGCCTGAACGCCGAAATGGCCATGCGCGAAGTTGAAATCCACTTCGCGCTGCTGATTCAGCGTCTGCCCGGCATCATCGAATTGCGTTTCCATGACGGCGTGCCGTTCGCCGATCCGGCCACCCGCGCCTGGATCAGCGCCCACGTCATGCCACACCTGCAAAGCGCCACTGCGCCGCGCAAGGTCGAGGTCGCCGACTCCCAGCCGGCCTGGGAAGTGGCCCTGGAAGAAGTCCTGCCGATTTTGCGCAAGGACGGCCTCAAGGCCGCCGTGCAGATCCTCAAGCAGGGCCTGCAAAGTGCCCACGGCGGACGCGTACGGTTTTTCTGGCAGTTCGCCCTCGCGCGGCTGTGCTTCATGGCCAAGAAATACGAACTGGCCAAGACCCAACTCGAAACCCTCGACCAAACATTACAGGACTCAGGCCTGAACGCCTGGGAGCCCGATCTTGCGCTGGAAGTGCTGCATTTACTGCATAGCTGCTGCGAGTTGTTGCCGCAGAACCATGCCGTACGTGAACGCAAGGAAGAGATTTATCGCAGGCTGTGCCACCTCGATCTCGAAGTGGTACTCGAATAGGCCCCCGGGCCACAACCGCAAGGAGAAAAGCCATGGCCAAAGAAGGCTCGGTAGCCCCCAAGGAACGCATCAACGTCACGTTCAAACCTGCCACCGGTGGTGCACAGGAAGAGATCGAACTGCCGTTGAAGCTACTGGCAATCGGTGACTACACCCACCGCAAGGACGAACGCAAAGTCGAAGATCGCAAGCCGATCAGCATCGACAAGACGACCTTTGACGAAGTGCTGGCCAAGCAAGAGCTGAGCCTGACGTTGAACGTGCCGAACCGCCTTCAGGAAGAGGGCAGCACTGAAGAGTTGGGCGTGCAACTGCGCGTCAACTCGATGAAGGACTTCAACCCGGCCTCGCTGGTCGAGCAAGTGCCCGAGCTGAAAAAACTGATGGAACTGCGCGACGCGCTGGTGGCCCTCAAAGGCCCGTTGGGTAACGCGCCTGCGTTCCGCAAAGCCATCGAAGGCGTTCTCGCCGACGACGAATCCCGCGGTCGCGTACTGGGTGAGCTGGGCCTGAACGCCGCAGCCCAGGACGCCTGAGTCTCCATCAGCCAAGGAAGCCAACACCATGAGCACGAGTGCAGCGCAGCAAAAAAGTAAAGAGAACGGCGAATACAGCATTCTCGACAGCATCATCGCCGAAACCCGCCTGACGCCGGACGACGAAGCCTACGACATCGCCAAGCGCGGTGTGTCGGCCTTCATCGAAGAGCTGCTCAAGCCGCAGAACAACGGTGAGCCGGTCAAGAAGGCAATGGTTGATCGCATGATCGCCGAGATCGATGCCAAGCTCAGCCGCCAGATGGACGAAATCCTGCACCACCCGGACTTCCAGTCCCTGGAATCGTCGTGGCGTGGCCTGCAGTTGCTGGTCGACCGCACCAACTTCCGCGAAAACATCAAGATCGAAATCCTCAACGTCTCCAAGGACGACCTGCTGGACGACTTCGAAGATTCGCCGGAAGTGATGCAGTCGGGCCTGTACAAGCACATCTACACCGCTGAATACGGTCAGTTCGGTGGTCAGCCTGTGGGCGCGATCATCGCTAACTACTTCATGTCCCCAAGCTCGCCGGACGTGAAACTGATGCAGTACGTGTCCAGCGTCGCCTGCATGTCTCACGCGCCGTTCATCGCGGCTGCCGGTCCGAAATTCTTCGGCCTGGAAAGCTTCACTGGCCTGCCGGACCTGAAGGATCTGAAAGATCACTTCGAAGGCCCGCAGTTCGCCAAATGGCAGACTTTCCGCCAGTCGGAAGACTCCCGTTACGTTGGCCTGACCGTGCCGCGTTTCCTGCTGCGTAACCCGTACGACCCGGAAGAAAACCCGGTCAAATCGTTCGTGTACAAAGAAACCGTCGCCAACAGCCACGAGCACTACCTGTGGGGCAACACGGCCTACGCGTTCGGCACCAAGCTGACCGACAGCTTCGCCAAATTCCGCTGGTGCCCGAACATCATCGGCCCGCAGAGCGGTGGCGCGGTTGAAGACCTGCCGTTGCACCATTTCGAAAGCATGGGCGAAATCGAAACCAAGATCCCTACCGAGGTTCTGGTCAGCGACCGTCGTGAATACGAACTGGCCGAGGAAGGCTTCATTTCCCTGACCATGCGCAAAGGCTCCGACAACGCGGCGTTCTTCTCCGCCAGCTCGGTGCAGAAGCCGAAGTTCTTCGGCATCAGCGCAGAAGGCAAGGCCGCAGAGCTGAACTACAAGCTCGGCACGCAACTGCCATACATGATGATCGTCAACCGCCTGGCTCACTACTTGAAAGTGCTGCAGCGCGAGCAACTCGGTTCGTGGAAAGAACGTACCGACCTCGAGCTGGAACTCAACAAGTGGATCCGCCAGTACGTGGCCGACCAGGAAAACCCAAGCGCCGAAGTCCGTGGCCGTCGTCCACTGCGCGCTGCCCAGATCGTCGTCAGCGATGTCGAAGGCGAGCCTGGCTGGTACCGCGTCAGCCTGAACGTGCGCCCGCACTTCAAGTACATGGGTGCCGATTTCACCCTGTCGCTGGTTGGCAAGCTGGACAAAGAGTAAGCGGAGCTAAGTCATGACTGGATACGGCAGCCTTTTCGAACGCCTGGGTGGCGACGCGGAAAAACGCGTCGGCTGGAGCCGCGAGGTCTCCGCCATGGCGTCCGTGGCTGCCCATCTGGCCAAGATGCTCAGCACCCGTGCGGGCAGCGTGCAAACGCTGTCCGACTACGGGCTACCCGATCTCAATGACATGCGTCTGAGCCTGCACGACTCCCTGAGTCAGGCCCGTCTGGCCATCGAAAATTTCATCGAAGCCTACGAGCCACGCTTGAGCAATGTGCATGTCATCTCCCTGCCGCGTGATCACGATCAGCTTCGCCTGTCCTTCAGCATCGAAGGCCTGCTGGAAGTTGATGGTTTCAAGCGTCAGGTCAGTTTCGCCGCGCGCCTGGATGGCAGCGGTCAAGTAAAGGTCAACTAAGGAGATTCGTATGTCCGGCAAACCCGCAGCCCGCGTATCCGACCCCACCGCTTGCCCGCTCCCCGGCCACGGCACCAACCCGATCGTCGCCGGTTCCGGCGACGTCTTCTTCGACGGCCTCGCGGCCGCCCGCCAAGGCGATGCCTCGGCGTGTGGTGGTGCGATGTCGGGCGGGTTGGCGACGACGGTTTTGATTAACGGCAAACCGGCTGCGACGGTGGATTCCGTCGGGACGCATGGCAACAAGGTTACGGCTGGGTCCGGCACGGTGATTATCGGGAACTCGCATTCGCCGGCGTCGTTTGTGGCGCCGTTGCCGGTAGTGCTGCAGTGGCCTTTCACTCAGCAATTTATAGTGCGTGATCCCAAAACGGGAGTTCCCATAGCTGAGCGTGCTTATACCTTGCGTACAGCCTCTGGAAAGGAACTTAAAGGGATCACGGATGCGCAAGGCAAGACGGCAGCGATGGCCTCTGACTCGGCGGAAAGCGTCACGCTCACGTTCGACCCACAGTCCTCTCTCGTGATTGCATAAGGGATTCTCACATGACAGCTCCAGCCCCTGTCACGGCACAACTCACTCCCTCGTCTGATACAAAATGCGTGGAAGCGACTGTTGAAGATTTCAAAATTACAGACATTCCCGGTGTGATGTCGAAGCTTGGCTGGAAGGAATCTGCTCGAATCATGCAGCGCTGGTTCGACGGTGATGGATTCGTCATGAGTTCAGACGAGAAAGAAGGACGTCTTGCACTTGACAAGATCACTTCGGAAAAACTCTTTGGGGATCTGGATTTTGATTGGCTAACCAGTGCATCTCCACACACCGGCGTGATTATTGATGAGTTAAATGCAAAGTTATCAAATGCAAGTCAATACAATGAGATTATTGGTCGAAAAAATGGTTTTCCGAGTCAGCTGACACGCGGCCTTCTGCAGTTTATGACTCGCATGCGAAAACTTGGAATATTTGATGAGCAAAATCAAGATCTCGTTATGGGGTTTCATGATTTTAGCGGGCTTGATGCGATAGGGTTGGAAACAACTACACAGGCTAATTTTAGACCCGTCGGATTAACGGTCACTGAGAAGAAAGATAATCCGATGGACGATGTATACGGTGCTCTCGGTGGTTTTATAGTAAAAATTGCAATCACCAAGTTTTCTACTGCACCTAAAACCAAAAATAGTGCTGCTTGTTTGCGTATTCATGAGGTCGGCTGCTATATCCGTGATACCTACGACTTCCTGAATGAAGATGGCAAGGATCAGTTGCTGGGGTACTGGAATTCGGAAGGTGTCGTGAAGCCTGACTACTACGAGTACCTCAGCGGGCCAGCTAGCGTAGAGCGTGAGGGAAAGAAATACTTCAAGGTTACTAACGATAGCTTTAACTGCTACCGGGCGCAGCATGGCAGAGGCGGGGATTTGTTTGTCTATTCCAACGTGAAAAAAATTCCGACTTCCATTCTTATCTATTTATCTACCGCAGATTTTGCTGAGTATATGCAAAAAACTAATCGCCCGCCGGTATCGCCATGAAGCTTATAGTTAGAAGGCTTATTCTGGTTTGTTTATTCGTCGTCATGATACTGGCTTTGATTTTTTTTGGATTGAAGCTGCAAAGCTCGTGGGTAGCACAGCCAGTAAAAAAATACTGGAGCCCTTCAGCGCAGTGCTATATCGCCAGATATATTCCGAATTATCAGGCAGTTGGTATGGTGGGTCGTGCTCTGGAAATGTTTAGCAGTCAGTATTTTTATCGTGTGTATACGAAGAATGGAGAACTACTCAAGACTTCTGAGTGGTATTTGTGGATGAGAGAGGGCAATGCAGGAGTTGCTCCTGAGTTTCAAGGAGAGATGGTGTTGTACCCCGGTGCAGATGGCTGGGAAAGTTGGATGGTTCCCGAATGTCGTTGAGGCTCGTAAATCAAGAAACCCCTTTTAGGTGTGATCGCCGTTGATCAGCCTAAATCGTTTCAGGTTCTTGAAGATTGCCCTGTGGGCCCCCGCTGTCGTGTCCGTGGTTCTGTTGTTCCTCGATTGGTCAGAGGGATATTCGAGGGTTGCAGGCTGGGAGCAGTTCTTGGCGATTTACGTCCTGACATTTGGCATCCCTGCCTACATCGCCTTTGCTCTGTGGGCAACGCGAGTAATGAACGGGAAAACCGAACAGCAAATTTTGAAAAATGTGTGGTGCGCACCGCTGACGTTCATCCCTTTTTACGCCGCCCCTTGGGTCATTTATGGATTGGCCCATGTGTTTTTGGGGAGCTTCGCCGGGTTCCCGATGATGTTTGGGTGGCTGGCTTTTTTACCGTACCTGCTCATCGCCGGTTACGTAGTTGCCGGTCTGACAGTCGCGCTCTACAGGACGTTTTTTTCATGAGTTCCACTACCAGGCAGGTAAACCGTGTCCTTTAACCACTACTACCAAAGCGAACTCACCGCACTGCGCCAGTTAGGCCGCCGTTTCGCCGAACGTAGTCCGGCGTTGGCGCCTTTCCTGGGTCAGGCCGGGCGGGATCCGGACGTGGAGCGGTTGCTGGAAGGTTTTGCATTCCTGACCGGTCGCCTGCGCCAGAAGCTCGATGACGAGTTGCCGGAGCTGAGCCATTCGTTGATGCACCTGCTGTGGCCCAACTACATGCGGCCGCTGCCGGCGTTCAGCATTCTGCAGTTCGACCCGCTCAAGCGTTCGGGTCCTGCGTTGATGGTCGAACGCGACACGCCCGTTGAGAGCGTGCCGATCGATGACGTGCATTGCCGCTTTCGCACCTGCTACCCGACCGAGGTGTTGCCGCTGGATCTGGCCGCGCTGAATTACTCGGTGAAGGGCGACGGTTCGTTGTTGAGCCTGCGTCTGGAGATGAGTGCTGACGGTCACCTCGGCGAACTCGAACTGAGCCGTTTGCGTCTGCACTTCGCCGGTGAGCGCTACATCAGCCAGATGCTCTACCTGAGCCTCCTGCGCAATCTGGAAGGCATCGAACTGATTCCGTTGGATGGCGCCGGCAAACCCATCAACGGCGTGAACGGCACGCCGATGGCGTTCAAGATGCCGGGCGACCGTGTGCAGCCGGTAGGTTTTGCCGAAGAAGAAGCGTTGATCCCCTATCCGCTGAACACCTTCCGTGGCTATCGCTACCTGCAGGAATACTTCGCCTTCCAGGACAAATTCCTCTTTGTCGATATCAACGGCCTGGACCTGCTCAAGGCGCTGCCGGAAGACACGCTCAAGCAGGTGCGCGGCCTCGAATTGCGTTTCGATATCCGCAAGAGCGGCATCCTGCGCATGCGTCCGACGCTGGACAACGTGAAGCTCTACTGCACGCCCATCGTCAACCTGTTCAAGCACGATGCACTGCCGATCCGCCTCGACGGCAAGCAAGACGAATACCTGCTGCTGCCCGCCGAATTCGATCTGCAAAACTGCGGCGTGTTCTCGGTGGAAACCGTCACCGGCTGGAAGCCCGGCGGCCTCGGTTACCAGGAATACGTGCCGTTCGAATCCTTCGAGCACGACCCGAGTTTCGACGTGCCCAACAGCCGTCCGCATTACAGCATCCGCCAGCGTTCGTCTTCGTTGCACAACGGCCTCGACACCTACCTGAGCTTCGGCATCCGCCACACCGAAGCGCATGAAACCCTGTCCATCGAGCTGATGTGCACCAACCAGAATCTGCCCAAAAAACTCAAGCTCGGCGACATCAGCCAGGCATGCGAAGACACGCCAGAGTTCCTGAGTTTCCGCAACATCACCCCGGCCACTCCAAGTTATGCGCCGCCGCTGAACCGTGACTTCCTCTGGAAGCTGATCAGCAACATGTCGCTCAACTACCTGTCCCTGGCCGACGTCAACGCGTTGAAGGTGATTCTCGAAACCTACGACCTGCCGCGCTACTACGACCAACACGCGGAAAAAGTCAGTAAGCGATTGCTGGGCGGGCTCAAGTCGATCAAGCACCAGCACGTTGATCGGTTGCACCGAGGGTTGCCGGTTCGCGGGTTGCGCACCGAGCTGACCATCGACCCGGAAGGGTATATCGGCGAGGGCGACCTGTTCGTTTTCGCCTCGGTTCTTAACGAGTTTTTCGCGCTTTACGCCAGTCTCAATTCGTACCACGAGCTGCGGGTAAAAAGCACACAGGGAGAGGTGTACCAATGGACACCACGTATGGGCCTTCAGCCGCTTCTTTAAGCGGACTGACCCGAGGAATACGCGAGTACTCGCTGTTTCAGGCCGTGCTGCTGGTAGTTGACCGGCTGCGCGAGGCCCACCCGCACCTGAGCCAGGACGATTTGTATGACCAGCTGGAATTCCAGGCCAACCCGAGCTTGGGTTTCCCGGGCAGCGATGTCGATCGCGTGGAGTTTTTCCATGAGCACGGGCAGATGCGTGCGCGCCTGCGATTCAACTTGATCGGCCTGGTCGGTTCTGGCTCGCCGCTGCCAGCGTTCTACGGCGAACAAGCCCTGGGCGACAGCGAAGACGGCAACCCGACCCGCAACTTCCTTGACCTGTTCCACCATCGCCTGCAACGGCTGATGCTGCCGATCTGGCGCAAGTACCGCTACCGCGCCAGTTTCGAAAGTGGCGCCCTCGACCCGTTCTCGGCGCAGCTGTTTGCGTTGATCGGTCTGGGCGGCGAAGAGATCCGCAAGGCTCAGGAACTGAACTGGAAACGCCTGCTGCCGTACCTCGGCCTGCTCAGCTTGCGCGCGCACTCGGCGGCGCTGATCGAAGCGGTACTGCGTTACTACTTCAAGCACGCCGAGCTGACCATCGAGCAGTGCATCGAGCGCCGAGTGGAGATTCTCGACGAGCAGCGCAATCGTTTGGGCCGCGCCAACAGCCTGCTTGGCGAAGACCTGGTGCTGGGCGAACACGTGCGCGACCGCAGCGGCAAATTCCGCATCCACATCCGCGAACTTGACTGGCAACGCTTCCACGAATTCCTGCCGATCGGTTTCGGCTACCAGCCGTTGTGCGCGCTGGTGCGGTTCACCCTGCGTGACCCGCTCGATTACGACATTCGCCTGGTGTTGCGCCAGGAAGAAATCCGCGAACTGCGCATCGGTGAGCAGAACGCCTGTCGCCTGGGATGGACCAGTTGGCTGGGCCGCGAAAAAGCGGACGGCGTGGTGACCCTGGGCAGCAAAATTCATTAAGGACAGATGACCAATGATCAACGTAGACCTGCAACAACTTATCCAGGCGCTGGACGCCGAAACCCGTCGTGATCTGGAAAGTTCTGCCGAGCGCTGCGTCGCCCGTGGCGGCAGCAAAATCCTTGTCGAAGACTTGCTGCTCGGTTTGCTGGAGCGCCCGCAAGGCTTGCTCGCACGCGCACTGCAAGACGCCGAAGTGGATGCCGGTGAACTGAGCGCCGCGTTGCAATCGCGGGTTGAGCACAGCGCTTCGCGCAACCCGGTGTTCGCCCCGGAACTGGTGCAGTGGCTGCAAGATGCGTTGCTGGTGGCCAACCTGGAACTGGGCCAGAGCCAGGTCGAGCAAGCCGCGTTGATTCTCGCGCTGCTGCGCAACCCGATGCGTTACGCCGGCAGCCGCTACCAGTCGTTGCTGGCCAAACTGAACATCGAGCGCCTGAAAGAATTTGCCTTGTCGCAGAAAGAGCAACCGGCCACCGGCAAACCGGGCGTGCAGGGCGAGTCGCTGCTGGGGCGCTTCACCCACAACCTGACCCAACAGGCCCGCGACGGCAAACTCGACCCGGTGCTGTGCCGCGATGGCGCGATTCGGCAGATGGTCGACATCCTCGCGCGTCGCCGCAAGAACAACCCGATCGTGGTTGGTGAAGCCGGTGTCGGCAAAACCGCCATCGTCGAAGGCCTGGCCTCTCGCATTGCCGCTGGTGAAGTGCCGCACGTGTTGAAAGGCGTCGAGTTGTTGTCCTTGGACATGGGCCTGTTGCAGGCCGGTGCCAGCGTCAAAGGTGAGTTTGAACGTCGTCTCAAAGGCGTGATCGACGAAGTCAAAGCCTCGCCGAAACCGATCATTCTGTTCATCGACGAAGCTCACACGTTGATCGGCGCGGGCGGCAATGCCGGCGGTTCCGACGCGGCCAACTTGCTCAAACCCGCCCTGGCCCGTGGAGAATTGCGCACCATCGCCGCCACCACCTGGGCCGAGTACAAAAAATACTTCGAAAAAGACCCGGCCCTGGCCCGTCGCTTCCAACCGGTGCAACTGCACGAACCGACCGTCAGCGAAGCGGTAACCATCCTGCGTGGCCTGGCTCAGGTTTACGAGAAGAGCCACGGCATCTACCTGCGCGATGACGCCGTGGTGGCGGCGGCTGAGTTGTCCGCGCGTTACCTTGCCGGTCGTCAGCTGCCGGACAAGGCCGTCGACGTGCTCGACACGGCCTGCGCCCGCGTACGCATCAGCCTCGCCGCCGCCCCGGAAAGCCTGGAACGTCTACGCGGCGAACTGGCCGAAGGTGGTCGTCAGCGCCAGGCTCTGCGCCGGGATGCTGAAGCCGGCTTGCTGATCGATCACGAAGCGCTCGACGCCTTGGAAGATCGCCTGGCCGACGCTGAAGACGAAAGGGCCGCGCTGGAAACCCTGTGGACCGAACAGAAAGAATTGGCCGAGCGCCTGCTGGACCTGCGTCAGCAACTGGCCAAGGCTCGCGAAGTGGCCGCCGCCCCGCCAACCCTCACGGTTGAGGAAGACGCCGAAGGCACCGTGATCGAATCGCTGCCGGTAGACGAAGCGCAGAGCGTCGAAACCCTGGAAGCGGCGCTCAACGAAACTCACAAAGCCCTGACCGAGCTGCAAGTCAAAGAGCGTCTGGTCAGCTTCGAAGTCTGCCCGCGTCTGGTCGCCGAGGTGATCAGCGCCTGGACCGGCGTGCCGCTGGCGCAACTGGCCCGCGAACACAACGCCAAGGTCGCCAGTTTCGCCACCGACCTGCGCACGCGCATCCGTGGTCAGGAACAAGCTGTCCACGCCCTGGACCGCTCGATGCGCGCCACTGCTGCCGGCCTGAACAAACCGGATGCGCCGGTCGGCGTGTTCCTGCTGGTGGGTCCGAGCGGCGTCGGCAAGACCGAAACCGCACTGGCCCTGGCCGACTTGCTGTACGGCGGTGATCGTTTCATCACCACCATCAACATGTCCGAGTTCCAGGAGAAGCACACCGTCTCGCGCCTGATCGGTGCGCCGCCGGGCTACGTCGGTTACGGCGAGGGCGGCATGCTCACCGAGGCGGTGCGCCAGAAGCCGTACTCCGTCGTGCTGCTCGATGAAGTCGAAAAGGCTGACCCGGACGTGCTCAACCTGTTCTACCAAATCTTCGACAAAGGCGTGGCCAACGACGGCGAAGGGCGCGAGATCGATTTCCGCAACACGCTGATCCTGATGACCTCGAACCTGGGCAGCGACCGCATCAGCGAACTCTGCGAAAACGGCGCACGTCCATCGGCCGAAGTCCTCGAAGAAACCATCCGCCCGGTCCTCAGCAAGCATTTCAAACCGGCGTTGCTGGCGCGGATGCGCGTGGTGCCTTACTACCCGGTCGGCGGCCCGGTGCTGCGCGAGCTGATCGAAATCAAACTCGGTCGTCTGGGCGAACGGCTGAACCGTCGTCAGCTGGAATTCACCTACTCGCAAGACCTCGTCGATCACCTGGCCGAACGCTGCACCCAAAGCGACAGCGGCGCGCGCCTGATCGACCATTTGCTCGACCTGCACGTCCTGCCGCTGGTGGCCGACCGCTTGCTGGATGCGATGGCCACCGGTGAAAGCCTCAAGCGTGTCCACGCGACGCTCGACGGCAACGCCAGCGTGAATTGCGAGTTCGCCTGAGGTGGGTGTGATGTTCACTCAAGTGCCACAGCCGCTGGTTTATGCCGAAGCCTTGCTGGCGCAATTCGCCAACCTGTCGCGAGCGGCGGACGGCGCTGCGCTGCTGGGTGACTTCGTGCGCGGGTTGGCCGAGCTCAGCGGCTGCGAATTGACGCAGTTGTACCTTCTGGACGCAACTCACACGTGCCTGGGGATGAACGCCGAGTGCCTCAACGGCATCCTGCAACCCCGGGAAGCGGCGAGTCTGCCGGCAGATTACAACGGTGAACAACTGCTGCAATTCGCCCTGTGCCAGAACCGTGTGGTGAGCCTCAGCGAACTGAGCGGCAGCCTGCACGAAACCAGTTTTCTGCCGCCCCAGGCCACGCCTTGGCAGTCGCTGCTGTGCGTGCCACTGGTCAATCAGCAGAAGGCCGTCGAAGGCTTGCTGCTGTGCGCCAGCCGACGGCACATCGATCTGCAAGGCTTTGCAGATTCCCTCGGTCAGCTGGGTTCGTTCGTGCTCGGTCAACTGCATTTGCTGCAGCGTTTGCGTCAGCCGACCGGGGAGTCTCGGCCGGTGAAGGCCAGTGTTCCGAGCGCCAGTGGCTACGGCTTGATTGGCAAGAGCAAGGCCATGCGCGAGACCTACTCGCTGATCAGCAAAGTCCTGCACAGCCCGTACACCGTGCTGCTGCGCGGCGAGACCGGCACCGGCAAGGAAGTGGTCGCGCGGGCAATTCACGACTGCGGCCCGCGCCGTTCCCAGGCGTTCATCGTGCAGAACTGCGCGGCGTTCCCGGAGAACCTGCTGGAAAGCGAACTGTTCGGCTACCGCAAGGGCGCCTTCACCGGCGCTGACCGCGACCGTGCCGGGCTGTTCGATGCGGCCAACGGCGGCACTTTGTTGCTCGATGAAATCGGCGACATGCCGTTGTCTCTGCAAGCCAAGTTGTTGCGCGTGTTGCAGGAAGGCGAGATCCGCCCGCTGGGTTCCAACGACACCCACAAGATCGACGTGCGCATCATCGCCGCGACGCACCGGGATTTGTCGGTGCTGGTCAGCGAAGGCAAATTCCGCGAGGACTTGTACTACCGCCTCGCGCAATTCCCGATTGAGTTGCCGGCCTTGCGTCAACGCGAAGGCGACATCCTCGATCTGGCCCGGCATTTCGCCGACAAGGCGTGCTCGTTCTTGCAGCGCGACGCGGTGCGTTGGTCCGATGCGGCGCTCGATCACCTGTCTGGTTACGCCTTCCCCGGCAACGTGCGCGAACTCAAAGGCCTGGTCGAGCGTGCGGTTCTGCTGTGCGAGGGCGGCGAGTTGCTGGCCGAGCATTTCTCCCTGCGCATGGAAGCCATGCCGGAAGACAACAGCCTCAACCTGCGCGAACGCCTGGAGCAGGTCGAGCGCAGTCTGTTGCTCGATTGCCTGCGCAAAAACGACGGCAACCAGACCCTCGCCGCCCGCGAACTCGGGCTGCCGCGCCGCACGCTGCTGTACCGCCTCGGCCGCTTGAATATCAACCTGGGTGACTTTGATGGGTAGGCAAATGACCGTCGATTTCACCTCAACCGCTTTTAACAGCGCCGCCCAAACGGGTCGGCGCTTTGTGCTTTGTCTATCCCTGGAGACCCTCTGATGCCTGTTCGTCACTGGCAAGCCGTCCTGCTGACCCTCGTCGTTCTATGCGGCCTCGGCGGCTGTAGCGGCAATTACAAATACAACGACAACATCTATCGCCCATTGGGTGATCCGCAGGCGGTCAATCGCGGCAAGTGACCGCAAGGAGTATCACCATGGAACTGGTTTTCGAAATGCTCAACACCAAGCAGTTCGTGCCCACGGATTTGTGCCAGAAGACCTTCAAGCAGGCCGGTGGCGTGATCGGCCGGGGCGAGGATTGCGACTGGATCATTCCCGACCGCAAGCGTCACCTGTCCAACCACCACGCGTTGATCAGCTACCGCGAAGGTACCTTTTTCCTGACCGATACCAGCAGCAACGGTATCCAGGACAGCGAAAGCGGCGCACGCCTGCGCAAGGGCGAAGCCATGCGCATCGAACACGGCAGCGTCTACGTGCTGGGTGATTTCGAGATTCGTGCGCGGCTGGTGCGTGACCCGGCGACCTTCGACGTGGAAGTCGGCCGTCCGCAAGCGGCGGGCAGCATTATTCCGGATGACGCGTTCCTCGATCTCGACCCGCTGAACGCCCTCGATCAGCAAGAGCGCGTGTACTCTGAAATCGATGAGCTGATCTCGCCAAACAACGCGCCACAGGACACCCGTCAGCGCGCCGACTATGCACGCATCGACATGGAAAGCCTTCTGGTCCCGGAGCTGATCAACGCCCCGGCCGAGCCAGCGCCCGCGCCACCACCTAAACCGGTCGAGCGTCAGAGCGAAGGTTTCTGGGAGCACTTCGGCGCGGCGCTGGGCGTGGACCTCAAAGGCCTCGACCACGACGCCCGCGAAGCCCTGGCGCTGAACGCTGCCCGTTTGCTCAAGCAAAGCGTCGGCGGTTTGCAGCAGAGCCTGCGCACTCGCAGCGAACTGAAAAACGAACTGCGCCTGGCCCAGACCACCGTGCAAGGCACGCAAAAGAACCCGTTGAAGTTCGCCGTCGATGCCGGTGAAGCGCTGGGCATCTTGTTGCAGCCGAACAAGCCGGGGCAGTTGCCGGCCGAGCAAGCGATCTCCCGCGCATTCCGCGATTTGCAGGCGCATCAAGTGGCGTTGCTGACCGCCAGCCGCGCCGCGGTTCGCGGCACGCTGGAACACTTCTCGCCACAGCAATTGACCTTGCGTTTCGAGCGCGACAACAAGCCGTTGCTGGCCACCTCCGGCAGCCGCTGGAGAGCCTACGGTCGTTATCACCAGGCCCTGCGTCAGGACGACGACTGGAGCGAGCGCCTGCTGGCCCGCGACTTTGCTCAGGCTTACGAAGAACAGATCCGCCTGATTTCCACCCTCCACACCGACCACCAAGGATGATGCGCATGTCTCGCTGCTCGACCGCTTTTTTCAAGACGCTGACGGCGTTCGCGGCCCTGGTGCTGCTGGCCGGCTGCTCGTCGCTGTCGCCGTACTCTCACGTCACCAAGCTCAACCTCAAACTCACCGCCAGCGATCAGTTGAACCCGGACCTCAACGGGCGTCCGTCACCGATTGTCGTGCGTCTGTTCGAACTCAAGCACCCGGTGACCTTCGAGAACGCCGACTTCTTCAGCCTGTACGAGCGCGCCAAGGAATCCCTGGCCCCGGACCTGGTGGCCAGCGAAGAAATCGAACTGCGCCCGGGTGAAACCGTGGAAATGAAACTCAGCGTGGAGGAGGGCAGTCGCTACGTCGGCATCCTCGCCGCTTACCGCGACCTGCCGGAAACCAAGTGGCGCTACACGGTGCAAGTGACCCCGGTGGAAGTCACCGACGCTGATTTGACCCTTGACCAGGCCGGCATCCGCAACAGCAACGAAAAGCTCGCCAAGGCGGATGACTGATCATGAATTCCCATAAAGTCATTTGGCAGGAAGGCATGCTGCTGCGTCCGCAGCACTTCCAGCATAACGACCGCTATTACGAACACCAGATGAAGACCCTCACCCAGTTGCTGGGCAGCTACACCTGGGGTTTTCTCAATCTGGAAATCGATTTGCAGTTCCTCAACATGGGCAAACTGGTGATCAGCCAGGCCTCGGGGATTCTGCCGGACGGCAGCCTGTTCGAACTCGGCGGCAACACAGAGCCGCTGGCGCTGGACGTACCGCCGAACACCGGTCACACGCCGATTTACCTGGCGCTGCCACTGGTCACCGGCAACCACATCGAAGCTCGTCGCCCGGAACAATCCGACGTGCTGGCGCGCTACACCGCGTATGAAGTGGAAGTCGCGGACTCCAATGCCGGCGACGATTCCGCCAGCCAAGTGAGCTGCGGTCGCCCGGACTTCAAACTGTTGCTCGGCGAACAGCAAAGCGATCAGGCCTACGTGAAACTCAAGGTCTGCGAAGTGCTCGACACCACGCCCGATGGCGTGATCAGCCTCGACCCTGACTTTGTGCCGACCTACATTCAGGCACATGCCTCCAGCTACCTGCTGTCGTGCCTGAAAGAAGTGATCAGCATGCTCGGCCACCGGGGCGACACCATTGCCGAACGGATTCGTTCCAACGGCAAGGTCGGTGGCGCCGAAGTCGGCGACTTCATGATGCTGCAACTGATCAACCGCACCGAAATGCTGCTGCGTCACTACCTCGGTCTGGAACAGGTTCACCCGGAAGAGTTGTACCGCACGCTGCTGACCATGCTGGGAGATCTGGCGACGTTCTCCAGCGACACCAAACGCCCGCGCCTGGACAGCCGTTACCAGCACAGCGACCAGGGCGCGAGCTTCCGCAAACTGATGGAAGCAATTCGTCAGGTGCTGTCGATGGTGCTCGAACAGCACGCCATCGAACTGGTCCTGCAAGCGCGCCAGTACGGGATCATCGTTTCGCCGTTGCACGACCACAAACTGCTGGGCTCGGCCTCGTTCGTGCTCGCTGCCAGTGCCAACTGCGATTCTGAAGAACTGCGCCACCGCTTGCCGGCGCACCTCAAGGTCGGCCCGGTGGAGCGCATCCGCCAATTGGTCAACCTGCACCTGCCGGGCATCAAGGTCAAACCGTTGCCGGTGGCCCCGCGGCAGATCGCGTTCCACTCCAACAAAACCTATTTCATTCTCGAACTCAGTTCCGAAGACCTGGCACAACTGGAGCGCTCCGGCGGCTTCGCGTTCCATGTGTCCGGCGAATTTGCCGAGCTTGAACTGAAATTCTGGGCCATCAGGAACTGACCGACATGATCAAGGACATGGAACATAACCAGGACGACAAAACCGTCCTGCTCGACCGCCAGGGCCACGGCCCGGCGCAGAGTCCGCTGACAGATTTCGCCGCACCGCCGCGCTTCGAACAACTCGAAGAACGGATGATCTACGCCGCGCGCCTGCGCCCGGCCGAAGCGTTCAACATCAGCCTCAATTCGCTGGTAGCCGCCGCCTCCGACCTGTTGTCGGAAGTGGTACGGCTCAAGCACAGCGACACCCGCGAAGACATGTACGCGCTCAACGAGCGACTGACTTCCGGGCTGAAACTGTTTGAAGTCCGCGCCCTGCACAACGGCGCCGAAAGCAGCCAGGTGATGGCCGCGCGTTACGTGCTCTGCACCGTGGTCGACGAAGCCGTCGTGACCACGCCGTGGGGCAACGAAAGCGAGTGGTCGCAGATGAGCCTGCTCAGCAGCTTTCACAACGAAACCTTCGGCGGCGAGAAGTTTTTCCAGCTGCTGGATCGCCTGTCGAAAAACCCGGTCAAGCACCTGCCGATGCTGGAGCTGATGTACCTGTGCCTGTCCCTCGGTTTCGAAGGCAAGTACCGCGTGCAAGCGCGCGGCATGCTCGAACTTGAAGGCATCCGCGACGCCTTGTATCGCCAGATTCGTCAACTGCGCGGCGACGTGCCGCGCGAGCTTTCGCCGCATTGGGAAGGCTTGAACGATCAGCGCCGCAGCCTGGTGCGTATCGTGCCGGCGTGGATGGTAGTGCTGTTCACCGTGGTCTGCCTGGTGGTGATGTATTCAGGTTTCGCCTGGGTGTTGGGCGAACAACGCGAAACCGTTCTGCAACCTTTTCAGCAGCTAGATCCGGCCGCGGTCCAGCCGCAGTCGCAGCCGTAAACAGGGACGTGTGATGAAAAAGTTTTTCAAGAAAGTCGGCGCATTCTTGCGCAAGACCTGGGTCTGGACCTTGCTGGTGGTGCTGTTTCTGGCGCTGCTGGTGTGGTTCGTCGGGCCACTGCTGGCCGTTGATGACTACAAATTCTGGGAGGGTTCGACCTCCCGTCTGCTGACCATCAGTGTGCTGTTCCTGATCTGGGGCCTGACCATGGTCTTCGTCAGCTGGCGCGCCGGTGTGCGTAAAAAAGCTGTCGAAGACACCGAAGATGGCCAGGACCGCATCCGCCGTGAAGAGCTGATCGACGAGGAGCAGAAAGAGCTTCGCGTGCGCTTCAAGGACGCGTTGAAAACCCTGAAGACGTCGAGCCTGTATCGCGGTCGCAGCGAGCGCTGGCGCAATGACTTGCCGTGGTACTTGCTGATCGGCCCACAGGGCAGCGGCAAGACAAGCTTGCTGGACTTTTCGGGCCTTGAGTTTCCGATCAACAAGATCGACCGCAAACTGACCCGCGACACCCTCGGCACTCGGCATTGCGACTGGTATTTCGCTGATCACGGTGTGCTGATCGACACCGCCGGGCGCTACCTGACCCAGCCGGACTCCGAAGTCGATGGCAGCGCCTGGAGCACTTTGCTCGACCTGCTGCGCAAGCGTCGCCGCAACCGTCCGTTGAACGGCGTGCTGGTGACCATCCCGGTGGAAATGCTGCTGGGCAACACCGAACAGGACCTCGACACCTTGGCGCGCCAGGTGCGTGCTCGCTTGCAGGACGTGCATCAGAAACTGCACGTCGATGTGCCGATTTACCTGGTATTGAGCAAGGCCGACAAGCTGCTCGGTTTCGACGAGTTCTTTGATCAGCTGACCCGCGAAGAAAGCGATCAGGTGCTCGGCACCAGCTTCCGCAAAGAGCAGAGCGGCACCGATGTCGCTGTCCTGCGCGCGGAGTTCGAAGAGCTGCTGCGTCGCCTGAACAGCCAGGTGATCATGCGCATGCACCAGGAACGCGACACCCAGCGCCGTGGCCGCATCCTCGACTTCCCGCATCAACTGGGGCAGATCGGTGAGCGCCTGTGCCTGTTCGTCGACATGGCGTTCACCGGCAACCGCTACCAGCGTGTCAGCCAGTTGCGCGGTTTCTACCTGACCAGCGCACCGCACCTGAACCAGGAAATGGACCAGACCACCGCTGGCATCGGCGCCAATCTGGGCATGAACGCCGGCGTGCTGCCGACCTTGCGCAGCGGCCGTTCGCGATTCATTCACCATTTGCTCAGCCGAGTGATTTTTCCCGAGGCCGATCTGGCCGGTCTGGACAAGCGCGAACGCAGCCGCATCCATTGGGGCCAACGTGCGCTGTACGTGGGCGCGCTGGCGGCATTGGCGCTGTTCGGCATGTTGTGGGCGGGCGGTTTCTCCGCCAACTACGAGCGCTTGGAAAACCTGCGCAGCCTGGCCACCAGTTGGACTCAACAACGTTCGGCGCTGACCGCGCGTGATGACTCCATGGCGGTGCTCAAACCCCTCGACAGCAGCTACGCGGCGACCCAGGTTTTCCCGAAAAAGGGTGACGTGTCGTATCACGAGCGCGGTGGTCTGTATCAGGGCGAAGAGGTCAATCCGGTGGTCAAGGACGCCTACGAGCGAGAGCTTGAAGCGCAACTGCTGCCGAAGGTCGCAACGCTGCTGGAAGGGCAGATCCGCGCCAACATGAATGACCGCGAGCGCCTGCTCAACAGCCTGCGCGCGTACCTGATGCTGAACATGAAGGATCGCCGCGACGGTCCTTGGCTCAAGGATTGGGTCGCCACCGAATGGTCCCAGCGTTACGCCGGCAACACCGCGGTGCAGAACGGTTTGAACACGCACTTCGAACGCTTGTTGAAGCAGCCGTTTATCTACCCGCTGAACGATCAACTGGTGGCCCAAGCGCGCCAGGTGCTGCGCAGCGAGTCGCTGGCCAACGTGGTTTACCGGATGCTGCGCGAGCAGGCCCGTAACCTGCCGGAATACCGTTTGAGCCAACACATCGGCCCACAGGCCTCGCTGTTTGTCGGCACCGATTACGTGATCCCGGGTTTCTACACCCAACAGGGTTACCAGCAGTATTTCTCGATCCAGGGCAGTGCGCTGGTCAGCGACATCCTGCGCGACAACTGGGTGCTGGGCGAAGGCTCGGGCATCAGCGGCATGGACTTGCGTCGCCTGATGGTCGAACTCGAGCAACTGTACTTCCGCGACTACGCCAACTTCTGGAGTGAAGCGGTCGGCCAGGTGGCCTTGCCTCCGATCAACGACGCGGGCGAGGGCGCCGAGCAACTGGCGGGCCTGACCTCGGCCAATTCTCCGGTGCTGCAACTGCTGGTGGAAGTGCGCGAGAACACCCGTTTCCCGGCAGAGGCCGAACCGGTTGATCAAGCGGCTGATGCCGCTGAAGCGCTGGCAGGTCAGAAAGGCAAGTTGGGCAAGCTGGGCAAACTGGCGTCTGCCGCTGCGGGCCAAGCCTCGGAAATGGCGGCGATCAAAAACCTGCCAGACACCGCGAAGAAATCCCTGCAACGTCGCTTCGAACCGCTGCACCGTTTGCTGGACGACAATAACGGCCCAGCCGCTGATTTGACCCCGGCACTCGCAGCGCTCAACGACCTGCAACTGCAATTGGCGAGCCTGGCGCGTGCCAGCTCGCCGGATCAGGCCGCGTTTGAAATGGCCAAGACCCGCATGAGCGGCCAGCGTGATGCGCTGAGCAACTTGCGCAATGCTTCGAACCGCCTGCCGCGTCCGGTCAGCGTCTGGTTCAACGTGCTGGCCGAAGACACCTGGCGTCTGGTGCTCAACGATTCCTACCAGTACCTGAATCAGCGTTATCAGAGCGAGCTGTACAGCTTCTACGGCAAGGCGATCAACAAGCGTTATCCGTTCAGCGCCCACAGCACCAGCGACGTTGCGATCAGCGACTTCCGCGAGTTCTTCAAGGCGCAGGGCATCAACGATCGCTTCTTCGAGACCTACATGCGTCCGTTCGTCAGTGGCGATCCGGGCAACTACCGCCTGCGCAGCATTGACGGTCACAGCATGCCGATCTCCAAGGTCTACCTCGACCAGATGGCCGCGGCCCAAGTGATTCGCCAGAGCTTCTTCTCGGTCAACCCGGCCGAGCCACAAGTGCAGTTCAAGCTGGAGCCGTACACCCTCGACCCCGCTGTCAGCCGTTCCGAGTTCAAGTTTGGCGACAAGACCATCGAATACCGTCACGGCCCGATCGTGCCGGTATCGTTCAAATGGCCGACCGACGCTGAAGACGGTCGCACCAGCCTGGTCCTCGACAAAATGGCTGGCCGCCCGATCGGCATCGAGAAGAACACGGGCCCTTGGTCGCTGTTCCGCTTGTTCGACCTGATGCAGACTGAATACCTGAACGGTCGCGACGTGATGGTGCTCAAGGCGGACGTGGGCGGCCTGCGCGCCAATTACCTGCTCAGCAGCCAGCGCACGCCGAACCCGTTCGACATGGGTGTGCTGCGTACCTTCCGTATGCCGGTGCAGCTCTGATGCTGGTTGCCAGTCCCTGGCGCAGCGCTGCGCGTACCGATGCCGGCAAGGTTCGGGCGCGCAACGAAGATGCTTTTCTCGACTGTCCACAGCAGGGACTGTGGGTGGTCGCGGACGGCATGGGCGGTCATCAGGGAGGCGACATCGCCAGCCAGTTGATCGTTGCCAGCCTGGCGGAATTGCCGGTGCAGGACGGCTTCGACGAACGACTCAAAGGCATTCGCCAGTGCCTGCACTGGCTCAACCGCCGCTTGGGCCAGGAGTTGACCGTCACCGCCGGGCGCCACGACAGCATCATGGGCAGCACCGTGGTGGCGCTGCTGGTGGAAGGCAATCGCGCGGCCTGTATCTGGGCCGGCGACAGCCGTTGCTACCTGTGGCGCGGCCAGCGTTTGTATCAGCTGTCCAAGGACCATTCGCTGCAACAGCAACTCATGGACGAGCAACAGATGAGCCTCGAAGACGCCCGTGCGCATCCTTCCGCCCATGCGCTGACCCGTGCAGTCGGCGCGGCTGATGTGTTGACGCTGGACGTGCTCGAACTCGAGGTTTATCCCGGCGATACGTTCCTGTTGTGCAGCGACGGTTTGTACCAAGGGCTCAGCAGCGATGCCCTGGGCAACGCCCTGAGCCTGACCGCGCCGCATGTTGCGCTGGAGCGTCTGTTCGACGGCGCTCTGCGTGGCTCGGCGCGGGACAACCTGACTGCCGTGGTGATCCGCCAATGACTGAACTCATGTCGCCGCTCGACGACCTGCTGGTGAGCGAAGAGCAAGACAGTAACCTGACTTACTTTGCGTTCGCCAAGTCTCTGAACGACAAGCCGCACAAGGCCGAACCCGCGCTGGCGCCAACCAAGGCCAGCCTCGGCGAAATGCCCGACGTGCTTGCGGGCCGTTACCGCATCGAACGTCTGCTCGGTGCCGGTGGCATGGGTGCGGTTTACCGCGCACGGGACTTGCTGAGCGAACAGTTCGGCGATCCCGACCCTTACATCGCGCTGAAAATCCTCAGCGAAGAATTTGCCGAATCGCCGGATGCCAGCGCCTTGCTCTACAGCGAGTTCGCCCTGATCCGGCGCCTGCGCCACGACAACGTGCTGCGCTTGCACAGCTTTGAAGTGGACACCGATTGCCAGCGCGCCTTCATCACCATGGAACTCATGCGTGGGCTGACCCTGGACAAACTGCTCTGCGAGCGGCCCCTGGGCCTGCCGTGGAAAGAACTGCGCGACATCGCGCTGCCGCTGCTCGACGCGCTGGCCTACGCCCACGCTCGCGGCGTGCTGCACGGTGACATGAAACCGAGCAACGTGATGCTCAGCGAAGAAGGCGTGCGCCTGTTCGACTTTGGCCTGGGCCAGGCCGAAGAGGGCATCCTGCCCGGCCTGCCACACCTGAGTCGCGACCGCTTCAACGCCTGGACCCCGGGCTACGCCGCCCCGGAACTGCTTGAAGGCCAACCGCTGACGGCCAGCGCCGACGTGTATGGCGTGGCCTGCGTGCTCTACGAACTGGCGGGCGGCAAACACCCCTTCCGCCGCATGTCGTCGGTGGAGGCCCGTGACGGTCAACTCGACCGCGAGCTGCACGCACCGCGCAATCTTCCGAAACACTGCTGGCCAGCCCTGCGAACGGCGCTGGCTTTCGATGCGGCCAAGCGCACCATCACCGCCGCTCAATTGCGTGACGCCATGGGCGCCACTTCGTCTTTGCTGCAACGCCTTCGACTGCGGGCGTAACGGATGACTACCGAACAGGGAGCAAGCAATGTTCAACTCAGCTAACGAAACGCATTTCAGCCTCACAGTCGAAGACTATGCCGGCGACCTGCAAGTGCTGTCGTTCACCGGCACCGAAGGCATCAGCCAGCCGTATCGCTTCGACCTGGAACTGGTCAGCGAAAACCCCGACCTGGACCTGGAAAAGCTCCTGCACAAGCAAGCGTTTCTGGCGTTCGATCCGAAAGGCAGCGGCATCCACGGCCAGATCTACCGCGTCGCTCAAGGCGACGCCGGCAAACGCTTGACCCGCTACAAAATCTCCTTGGTGCCGCAGCTGCAATACCTGCATCACCGCACCAACCAGCGCATCTATCAGCAGATGTCGGCACCGAAAATCATCGCGCTGATCCTCGATGAGCACGGCATCAAAGGCAACGCCTACAAATTCCAGTTGAGCCAGCCCTGCCCGGACCGCGACTACTGCGTGCAATACGACGAAACTGACCTGCATTTCGTCCAGCGCCTGTGTGAAGAGGAAGGCATTCATTACCACTTTCAGCACAATTCCAAAGGTCATCTTTTGGTATTCGGCGACGATCAGACCGTGTTCCCGAAACTCGGCCAGCCCACCGCCTACGTCCAAGGCAGCGGCATGGTCGCCGACGAGCCAGTGATCAAAGGCTTCAAACTGCGCCTGGAAACCCGAACCGGCCGCGTCACCCGCCGCGACTACGACTTCGAAAAACCACGCCTGCAACTCGAAGCCGGCTATAAACCCGACGGCGAAAGCACCGAGCCAGACCTCGAAGATTACGACTACCCCGGCCGCTTCCTCGACCGCGCGCGCGGCAAATTCCTCAGCCAACGCGCCCTCGAACGCCACCGCGCCGACTACCAGCAAGCCGAAGGCCGTGGCGACCAGACCACTCTCGTCAGCGGCCACTTCCTGGAAATGTCCGACCACCCGCGCACCGAGTGGAACGACCTCTGGCTGCTCACCGAAATCGTCCACGAAGGCAAACAACCGCAAGTCCTCGAAGAGTCCGTGACCAGCGACACCACTGACAACAAAGACGACTTCCACCAGGGCTACCGCAACCGCTTCCTCGCCACCCCGTGGAACGTGTTCTACCGCCCGGCGCTGCAACACCCCAAACCCCGCGTCCTCGGTAGCCAGACCGCCATGGTCACCGGCCCCAAGGGCGAAGAAATCCACTGCGACCAATACGGCCGCATCAAAGTGCAATTCCACTGGGACCGCGAAGGGTTGGCGGACGACAAAACCAGCTGCTGGATGCGCGTCTCTTCGAGTTGGGCCGGGGATCGCTATGGCGCCATCGTCATCCCGCGCATCGGCATGGAAGTCCTCGTCACCTTCCTCGAAGGCGACCCCGACCAACCGCTGGTGACCGGTTGCCTGTACCACAAGGAAAACCAGGTTCCCTACGAACTGCCGGCCAATAAAACCCGCACCGTCTTCAAAACCCTCAGCTCCCCGGGGGGCGGCGGGTTCAACGAACTGCGCATTGAAGACAAGAAAGGCGCCGAGCAGATCTTCATCCATGCCCAGCGGGATTGGGATGAAAACATTGAGCACGACCAGAAAATCCGAGTAGGTAACGAACGCCACGACACAGTGGTCAAGAACACCTACACCGAACTAAAAGCCGAAGAACACCGCACCACCATCGCCGACCGCAAGGTTGAAGCTCGGCTGGATGATCACCTGACGATTGGGCAGAACCAGCATGTGAAGTTGGGGACTGCTCAGCTGACCAGCGCTGGGAAAGAGATTCATCTGAAGGCTGGGGCGAAGATTGTTATTGAAGCTGGTAGTGAGCTCACCATTTTGGGGGGAGGGAGCTTTATCAAGCTGGATGCCGGTGGGGTGACGGTTGTTGGGCCGGTGGTGAAGATCAATGCGGGTGGTTCGGCGGGGAGTGGGACGGGGATTGGGATTAAACCGCCGCGTCTGCCGGGCGCTGCGGATTCAGACATCGCCGGCGCGGTACCGCCTCAGGCGCTGGGCAATGCGCCGATGCCGATGCCACCACCGCCAGTCTGCAAGGAATGCCTGGCCCGGGCCAAACGTAACGCCCAAGCCCTGGCCGCGAGATAAAGGACGACTTTATGTACACAAGCAACGTGCACTGGCTCGACGAGTTATGGGTCAACGCCCAGCAACTGCAACATCAGCACCTCGACCTATTGATCGACGCCACCAGCCTCGACTACCCACTGCTGCAAGAACTGGCGGAACGACCCGACGCGGCCAAACTGGCCAAGCTGTTCGAAAACACCCCGGAAGTTGCCATCGCCGATTTCGGCCCCCTACTGCTGCGCGTAGACAACGCCCAACGGCCCTGGCTGAAAACCTTCATCAGCGCCATCGACTGCAACAAACACGTCGTCGCACTGTTCAGCCCTTGGGCATTCGAAGCGCTGGCCGATCATCTGCGAGGCTTCCTCCAGGCGCAATGGAACCAAGGCCGGTCCGAAGGCGTTTTGCGTTACTACGACCCGCGCATGCTGCTACCGGTCGCCGAAACCCTGACTCCGACGCAAAGCAACGCCTTCCACGCCGCCGTGATTTCCTGGCACTGGCTCGACCGCGACCAACACCCACAAAGCCTGCCCGGCAACTACGTGCGCCACGCACCGGCACCGGCCAGCGGCCCCGTCATTTTCGACCACCCGCAAGTGGCCAACCTGCTCGCCTGGACAGAGGCTGATGCTTACCGGGTCGATCGCTGCGCTGTGCCGCAGCACTATGGCTTGAGCCGTAATGAGAGCCTTATTCGTCATTTGTACAGAAGCCAATTGGCGGCGAATCAGAAGGGGTTAAAAGAGCCGGAGGAACGGGAGCCGTTTATTGAACAGTGGCTGGTGGAGAACTCGCCGTTTGTGATTGATGAGCCGGTGAGGGCGTTGATTTGAATTTCACCCGAGATCCTGAATTATTAGCACTTGTCGGGAGGACATTGTCTGCTGGGTGGAGATGTGCGGGGGTTATGTTGGTTTTGGTGGTATTGAGCGGTTGCCATGCAGGCCCTGAAATGGTGTCAACACCTGTAACGGGCTTCAATCACACATCAGTCAGCATTATTCGATTCACCATTAACGGTTCCGGTGGACCGCACATTCCTCCGTATCAAGGCAGAGAGGCTCAAGTTTGTTGCAGCATACTTCCTGTTCAATGGAATTCAGGCCTCAGAGCAATTGTTGAGTGGGACAAAGATCCAAACCCATACGAAAAACTCGAGCGTGATCAAAACGGCCAAATTATAGAAGAGGCTGCTGTTCGTCACGCTGCTGGTTATTCTCATCATGCAGCGACGGTTGACATCCCTGCATACGCTAAGGGGTTGTGTGCTTTGCAAGTTCACTTTCTTCCTTGTGATCAAGTAAGGGTGTCAACCACTTGCTTTACCCCCGGGCATCCGGATTATCCCGATAAAGCCTATTTCCAAATCAAGGAGTCGATGACATGTTCGGCTATTTGATCAAGTGTGACTCTTTGCAAAAAAACTATATGTCTTGCCTATCCTACAACTACCCGATGAACATGGAGGAGCCGAAGGTATGTCAGTAATAATTGATGATGTTAAGAAGTTGAGCTGTTGCACCGTATTGATGCTAAAGGTGCTTATGCAAAAACTGCGCTTAGGGCAAAAAAATATTAGCCATAAGATAAGCGGAAGATTATTAGTCCTGTCAGTAAGTGTGATCTGCGTAAGCGCTTGTAACGCTGGCCCAGAAATGGTGTCTGCACCTATTACTGGTTATAACCATACCGCAGCAGAAATTATACGATTTAGTATCAATGGTGCAGGTGGTCCTAGTATTCCAGCAAATCAAGGGGGAGGTGAGGTTTGCTGCGGCGTACTTCCTGTTCAGTGGGCTCCGGGTATTAGAGCTATTATCGAATGGGACAAGGATCCAAATCCATACGAAAAACTTAAGCGTGATCAGTACGGCCAAATTGTAAAAGAGTCTGCAGTTCGCCATTCTGCTGGTTATTCTCACCATACAGCTACGGTAGAAATTCCTAAGTACGCTGAGAAGGTTTGTGCATTACAGGTTCACTTTCTTCCCTGTGATAAAGTGAAGGTGTCTACAACCTGCTTTACACCCGGAAACCCAAATTACCCAGATAAAGCTTACTTTCAAGTTAAGGAGCCGGCTTCATGTTCGAATCATTGATAGGGGCCGAAGCTCCTTCTCCGGAGAGTGCTTTGGTGGCACCAAAGTTTCCCCTGATGCGACGGCTTCCAAATGAACCAGGTCAGTTGTCGAAGAATATTCAACAACAAAAAAAAGACGAAACCAAATTCGGAAATAAGCAGCGTAAGCTTGCCCTCGCTAAGGGGCAAGCAGATAGTGGAGTGCCCTGCTGCAAAACGTTACATGTTACGCTAGCTTTTGATGGCACAAATAATAACGATCAAGCAGACAGTTCATCAACACCTAATTGTCGGAGTAATATTGCTCGCCTTTTTCTCGCAAGTTTAGGGTCGACCCCCGATATGGAGGAGGAAGGGTTCCAAAAATATTACTGTCCCGGCGTGGGTACAGTTTTTCCTGATGTCGATGAATATATTCCAAATCAAAATGGTCTTATTGCAGCAAGTGGTGGCGAAAACCGTATCAACTGGGCTCTTACGAGATTGCTTGATGCGTTGCAACAAAATTTAGGAGAGGACAGGCTAGATATCAATGCGACGAAAGCTTTGCTGAAAGGCATGGCAACTAATTGGCTTGGAAATGTTTTTAGTGCAGGTCTTTTAGAGGATGGTGAAAAAAAACGTGAAGCCACGTTGCGTCCAGAAATCCAAAAGCTGGAGAACAAGATAAAACAGAAAGTCGATTCCGAGGAAAAACCATACATATTGGCTATGCGGCTCTATGTCTATGGCTTCTCGCGGGGGGCCGCCGAAGCAAGGACTTTCGTCAATTGGCTGCAGACACTGGTTCGTTGTCAAGGTGAGGGTGGTGAAGTTGAATATCGCTTTGCAGGATTGCCGATTTCCGTAAACTTTCTAGGTGTATTTGATACCGTTGCGGCAGTTGGTCTTGCCGACAGTGCTCCATTTGCCGCGGGGCATATGGACTGGGCTGATGGCACCATGCGGTTACCTGATGAGGCTGCATCCGTTTGCCAAAACACGGCCTTGCCCGATGACTGTTCTTTTCTAAAGCGCTGCGTTCATCTGGTTTCTGGACATGAACAGAGAGCAAGCTTTCCTCTGGATTCAATCAGACGGCGACCCAAATCGCCTGATGGTAACCGTGATAAATGTAAAGCTTCAGGTTATCGGAAAGGAACGATTGAATACATCTATCCAGGTGTTCACTCGGACGTGGGCGGGGGCTACTCTCCGAATGATCAGGGTAAGGCCACTGCCGGCTCGGATCACGTGTTATCGCAAATAGCTTTACAGCACATGTACGCAGAAGCATTCATGGCTGGTGCACCATTATTAGTGCCCGAAACAGCAGTGAAGCAAGGGGTTCACGAGAAATGGCGAGCGATGAGTTCGGCGGTTGAACTTGAATTTTCAGTCTCGGAAACTCTCATCAATCGATTCAATGCATGGCAAGCGCAAGGCCAAAGTGGTCCGTTAGAAGAAATGATGAAGCGTGAGCACTCTCTAATCACTGGCTGGCGAATTGATCGATATGCTGGCGGTGTGGAAAAACAATCGTTCTTGAAGAATGCCGCTCCGGATATGCCACAGGCCAAGATTGATGCTTGGGAGGATCTCGAAAAACGCCACAATGCTGAAACTACTGCGGCTGCACAGGGCAAGCCAGCGCCAACATACACAGAGGCGCAGGAAAAAGAGCACCAACTGAATATTCAAATTGTCGGCAAAGACAAGTATGAAAATGCGCGTTGGGAAAAGGCGTTCGAGCCACCACTAGACCACCGGCAGTTGCTCGGTGCGGCGGCGGAATTCCGTCATGATTATCGAAGAGAGTGGGGCCTGGTGGGCGACGGTCATACGGATGTGGCCGTTATCGATATGTTGCTTGGCGGTACGGTGTATCTGATCAACGAAGAAGACGAAGCCGAGGAGTATGCGTACCTTTACAAAGAAGGGACGGCTAGTTACGAAAAAATGTTCAGCTCACCGAACAAACCGAGAACAGGTCAGGAAGAACTCGTAGCACTCTTCGATGATCAGGTTCACGACTCTCGTGCTTGGTTTATGAACACTTCCGGCGTTGTGCCCCGCGAACCCTTTACGGATTATTTCCGTATTCGTCTGGTGCATTTCGATAATGAGTCGAACAAACAATTGTCTCTGGTAGCCACAGCGGGTCGAGTGATTGGACTCGGTATTGCTGTCGCCAGTGTCGGCCTGAGCATCAAGAAAAAAGACCCTCGCATGCTGTTGGGTCTTTTCTTGCCGTCGTTAGCACTTCCAGTGCTCAGCGGCAAAGTAGGCGTGGGTATTTCAGAGTTGCCGCAAATCAGTGCCTTCGATCCGCTGACCGGGATTGCACTGCCAATGCTCGATAGCCTCAACTCGTTACGAGAGTTCACTAAAGAGCCTGGAGACATGGTCGCCAAAGTCGCAGCCTTGCCACCGCTGAAGCCGTTGACTGCAGCCACCGCTAACACCCCGGCCCTGCAGAAAATCCTGGTAGCCCATCAGGCGCTTGAAGCAGTGGAAGCGGCTCGCAAGAAGGACGCTGGTGCTTTGGCCAGTATGGTGGCGAAAGCGGCTAACGATGAGGACAAGCCCGGCGGCTGGCTCGACTTGGTGGCCGATCAGGCCGGTAACTTGAAGTCGTCTGAAAAGAACGTGTAATTGCAAAACGATAAAAGGGCGACTCTGAATGAGCCGCCCTTTTTTGTGGGCTACACCTTCGCCCGGTGCTCCGCCGGATTCGGCGAATCAATGTGATCCAGCGCTCGCTCCACCAACAACCGAACCCCATCCGCCAATCTGCTTAGCGCCAAGGCTAAGGAGCGTCGTGCGCCGTCAACATCGTCCGCCAGGTTAACGGCGATGGCGCTGATGGACAGCAGGTCTTCCGAGGCGTTGGCCAGGAGGGCTTCGGTGTCTATGTTGGGGGAGACGGCGAAGAGGTTGCCTTTGCGAGGTTTGGGTTTATCGCTGGATGGGGCGAAGTGGTGGTCGAGGGCGCGTTCGGCTGCTTCGTGGAATTTCTTCGAATCGCTGGATTCGTAGGGGGATGTGTCTTCGTGTTCTGGTGGGTTAGCTTTTGAAGTGGTCATAGGTGTAAATCCTCGGAGTTAATAAATACTCTCCCGGTTACGGACTTGCACATCCGTGTCACCGTTTTGTGGTGACGAACAAAAGGTTATCGGTAAAGCCAAGAATCGCCTAGTTCATGAACAGCCCTTCTTTTTGAAGGAAATGTCCGAGAGGTTTGTGGGTCGCAAGACGGAAGGGTGTGAGGCGCGTTTCGTCGGGAGCATTTGCAGTGGATGGTGTGACGCGGAGCGTCACGGGATGCATTCCCACGCGGAGCGTTGGAACGATCAGGTGAAAGTATTTCGTCAATGACTTGGTAGTCATCAGCGTCAAAAACTACTGCATCTTCCGCTATCACTGCACAACAGTGGCGTTCTCGTTTGAAGCCGCTACACTGCGCCGGCCGTTCACTTTTCTCTTGAGGCTGTGCGCATGAAATTTCGTTTTCTTCTGTGGATGCTGGGTTTGTTGATGGGTAAGGCCAGTCGGACTAATCCTGCGTTTCAGCAGCAGTTGGGTGACAAGGAATTGGTGTTCCAGCTACAGACCCTGGACGGGAAAGTGGCGCGGCATTTCTTTGTGAAGGACCAGCGCATCACCAGCAAGTCGGGCGTGTATGCCGAGCCGGCGTTTGCGATTGCGTTCAAGGATGCGGCGTATGGCTTTGCCACGATGCAGGCGAAGAACAAGCAACTGGCGTTTATGACGGGGATTCAAGACAAGTCGATTCAGATCAAGGGGAATCCGGCGCTGGTGATCTGGTTTCAGGGGTTGACCAAGTATTTGAAGCCGCGCAAGGCTAAAGCCAAGGTATGAAGTCTTTCAGGTAGACCGGGTTGGATTTCGCGAGCAGGCTCGCTCCCACAGGGTTTAGGTGATCCCCTGTGGAGCCTCTTCAGCCACTCGACTCAGGAGGCTTGCGGGCGCCAAGTGGCTGGCCTCGGTATGACTTGTAGATTTGCTGGACTTGCGGGTTGTCCAGGTTCTCGTAGGTGATGTCTTCCTTGTCCAGGCCATCCAGGCCTCTGATACCACCGATGGTCTCTGGCCACTCGTCACGACTGGATATATCGACTACGAACGGGTTGAGGTAATTATCGAGATGCCTCTCGCGAGGCTCTCGGATCTCGTCGCTGAGAGCCCGCAGGTAGTCGTCTTTGCTCGTCCTTGACCAGTCGATGGCGAACTCGGCGCGATAACAGAGTTCCATGAAGACTAATAGAATCGTGCGCCCATTGCCGTCCAGGAATGGGTGTGCGAAAGCCAGCTGACCCATCACCCCGCCGGGGTGGTCTCTGAAGCGTTTCTTGTCAGCGGCTAGCTTAAGCGCATAGTCGACAGACATTTTGATGGAGTCCGGGCGCTCGAAAACGGTGCTGCGGGGATCGTCGAGGGAGCCCTTGAAGACTGCCAGATGAGGGACAAGCTCGTTCCGGTCTTTTCCTGCCCAGTGATAGAAGCCGGAGAACAGGATTTCGTGAACTTTGAGTACAGTCTTGTAATCGATGGGCTTTTTCTTGGCTAAATAGGCAAGCGCTTCTTCGATACTCAATTCGAACGAAAGATGCTCTGATTCTTTTACTTCAGTGGGATCTTTCAGTTGCAGCGAGTTTTGAAGATATCCAGCAGCTTCAAAGTCGCCGAACGGATCAAAAGTCATGCGCTACGTTTCTGTGCACGCCTTTCCTGAAGATAACGCCCTTGGAGCGCCAGGATTTCAGCTTTGCTCAGAACGCCTTTTCTCTTGAGATTGACGAGCAACTGCTCGATGCCATCTAGCTCGACGACGTCGCCAGCCAAACGGGTAATGCTCACGGCCATACGACTCATGCCATCACGTTCGGCGGTGACCTTGTTTTCTTTCGCAAGCTTACGGACTTGGCTTGCAACACTGACAGCAGCTGATTGGGTCATCGGAAAGCCCTCTATTTGCCGTCAAATCATAGCAGGGCGCCTGCCTATTGTCCTCGCTGGCTCATAGCCAACGATCAGATGAAAAGTGTGCCTTCCATATCACCGAGCCGGCGTTTGCGATTGCGTTCAAGGACGCAGCGTATGGCTTCGCCACGATGCAGGCGAAGAACAAGCAACTGGCGTTTATGACGGGGATTCAGGACAAGTCGATTCAGATCAAGGGGAATCCGGCGCTGGTGATCTGGTTTCAGGGATTGACCAAGTATTTTAAGCCGCGCAAGGCTAAGGCTTGAGTTTCGTGTGAGGGGGTGACGCGGAGCGTCACGGGATGCATTCCCACGCAGAGCGTGGGAACGATCTAAAGCTGAAAGACCGAGTTGGATTTATTGCGGGCAAGCCCGCTCCCACAGGATTTAGGTGATCCCTGTGGGAGCGAGCTTGCTCGCGATTGCTTTTAGCTCTGAGTGAACTGCGAAGCCAGTTCGCGCAGCAGCACTTCAGCCTCAAGCACTTTGCTGACGACGTCGTTGGCTTTGTCGCGACTCAGTCCAAGGCGCTCCAGCAATGCGTCAGGGATGTCCTCGTCGGGCCCCGAGCCAATCCCGCGACTACGCAACAAGCGCACGGCCAGGCACACGAGGTTTGGGTATTCGGCGTAGTCACCGTCGTAGCCCGGGTCATGCTGGAAGCGCAGCGCGGCAGCCAGCTCTTCGGGCATGTCCCAGTAGCGCATCAGCCAGGAGCCGATCTGTTCGCGGCTGATGCCGAGCAGGTGTTGCTCGACATAGCTGTGGCACAGATGCGGGTTGACTTCCAGGTGGCGGCAGATCAGCGAGAAGTGCGGCGGGAAGACGTGCGCCAGCAGCAAGTAGCCGAAGTTGTGCAACAGGCCGGCGAGGTAGGTCAGGCCGGCTTCCGGGCGCTGGGCGCGGGGCATGGCGCGGGTCAGGCCTTCGATGACGGCGGCGGTGTAGATCGATTGCTGCCAGTACGGCGTGGTTTGTTGCGGGTGGTCTTTGGGCAGACTCAGGGTTTTTCCCAAGGCCAGGCCCAGCGCGAGGTTGATCACCAGGTCGAAACCCAGCACGCGCACGATGGCGTCTTCCACTGAACGAATCTTGCCCGGCGAGGCGTAGTACGGCGATGCGGCCCAGCTGACGACTTGGGCGGCCAGCGCTGGGTCGGTTTCAACGACGCCGGTGATGTCGTCGATGGTGGCGTTGGGGTCGACGCGCAGTTTGATGATTTTCTGCGCGGTCTCGGCCAGCGGCGGAATTTCGATGGTGGCTTCCAGGCGTTGCTGGATACGTCGCGCGGTGAACGCCTGGACGGCCTGGGTGATTTCCTCGCGGTCATCGTCGGGGCGGTCGAGGTTGGGGCGGATGCGGGTCAGGTTCTCGCCGAAGTTGGCGGCGCTGGCCTTGGTCAGCATGCTCTTGAAGTCTTCGCTGGTGATTTCCAGCAGTACGCCTGGTTCGCCCGAGTTGATCAGCAGCTTCGGTTCGCGCAGCAGGCTTTCTTCGTACAGGCATGGCGAGCTGGTCAGCGCCGGCAGGCCGGGCAGCAGGCTCAGGTTGTGTTTGCCGAGCATTTTGACCAGGCGTTCGGTGGGCACGGCAGTGAGGCGTCGGCCCGTCAGTTCGGCGAGGCGATTAAGGTCCAGCAATTGGCTTTGTGGGAACAGCACCATCAAGGCGCCGACCGCGTCGTCCACCAGCACCGCCTGCACTTTACGCGCGGGGTTCAGACCGTGGTGGTCGAGAACTTCTTCGTAGGCAATGCCCATTTTGCCCAGCAGCAGCCGAATAACAGACGGAGCGTGCAGGGGTTCCGGGGCGAGGGCAGCTTCAGTCATGGTCTGTATCCGTATTCAAACAATTGCAGGAGTATAACCAGCTTGTTTAAAAGCATCGTCCACAAACTGCGACGGTGCTCACACTTGGCCGTATTGCTGCCCATGACGCAGCCAGCGGTCGAGCAACGGGCTGACGTGATCCGGCCAGCGCTCCAGCAATGCTTGGGCGGCGTCGCGTACGGCGGGTAGCAAATCAGCGTCGCGCATCAGGTCAGCGACCTTGAATTGCAGCAGGCCGGTCTGGCGCGTGCCGAGCATTTCGCCGGGGCCGCGCAGTTCGAGGTCTTTTTCGGCGATGACAAAACCATCGTTGGTTTCACGCATGATGCCCAGGCGTTGACGACCGATCTGCGACAGCGGCGGATGGTAGAGCAGCACGCAATGGCTGGCGGCGCTGCCTCGACCGACACGGCCGCGTAACTGGTGCAACTGCGCAAGACCCAGGCGTTCGGGGTTTTCAATGATCATCAGGCTGGCGTTCGGTACGTCGACGCCGACTTCGATCACCGTGGTGGCGACCAGCAGTTGCAAGTTGCCGGCCTTGAATTCAGCCATGACAGCGGCTTTTTCGGCGGGCTTCATACGCCCGTGGATCAAGCCGACCTTCAGCTCGCCGAGAGCGGCGGTGAGGTCTTCGTAAGTGGTTTCCGCCGCTTGGCAGGTCAGCTCTTCCGACTCTTCGATCAGCGTGCACACCCAATAGGCCTGGCGCCCTTCGGCACACGCACCGCGCACGCGTTCGATGACTTCCACGCGCCGTGTATCGGTGACCAACACGGTGTTGACCGGGGTTCGGCCGGGCGGCAGTTCGTCGAGGATCGAGGTGTCTAGGTCGGCGTAGGCGCTCATGGCCAGCGTCCGTGGGATCGGCGTGGCGGTCATGATCAGCTGGTGCGGACACATCCGCCCGCCAACGCCTTTCTGTCGCAACGCCAGACGCTGCTGCACGCCGAAGCGGTGTTGTTCGTCGATGATCGCCAGTGCGAGGTTCTTGAACTGCACTTCTTCCTGGAACAGCGCGTGCGTGCCGACCACCATCGGTGCGCCGTTGGCGATCTGTTCCAGCGCGGCCACGCGATTCTTGCCCTTGAGCTTGCCGGCCAGCCACGCGACTTCGATGCCCAGCGGTTCGAGCCAGCGCTTGAAGGTGATGAAGTGCTGTTCGGCGAGAATTTCGGTGGGCGCCATCAGCGCCACTTGGTAACCCGCCTCGAGCGCCTGAAGCGCGGCGAGGGCGGCGACCACGGTTTTGCCCGCGCCGACGTCGCCCTGAATCAGGCGCAGCATTGGTTCGTGCTGGCTGAGGTCGTAGGCGATTTCGTTACCGACCCGTTGCTGGGCGCCGGTTGGCGTAAAGCCCAGGTTGGCGAGGTATTGCGCCGGCAGCCTGGTGGCTTTCGGCATCGCTGGCGCGCGCAGAGAGCGCATGCTTTCGCGCAGGCGTTGTTGGGACAGTTGATGGGTCAGCAGTTCTTCGAACGCCAAACGGTGCTGCGCCCAGTGATGACCGAGGGCGAGTTCATCGACGTCGGCATCGGCGGGCGGGTGATGCAGGTAGCGGATCGCATCGGCCAGTGGCGCGAGTTGATAGTCGCGGGCCAGTTCTGTAGGCAACCAGTCGGGCAGGCTGGTGGGGCCGAGCAGCGTCAGGGTTTGCATGCACAGTTGGCGCAAGCGTTGTTGGGTCAGGCCTTCGGTGAGCGGGTAGACCGGGGTCAGGGTCTCATCCACTGGAGGCGGTTCGTCGCCGCTGATGGCACGGTATTCCGGGTGGTAGATTTCCAGCCCTGACGCGCCGGGCCGTGCTTCGCCGTAGCAGCGAATCCGCGTGCCACGCTTGAGGCCTTCTTTCTGGGCGTTGCTGAAATGGTAGAAGCGCAGGCTGAGCCCGCCGGTGCCGTCCTGCAAGCGAACGACGAGACTGCGGCGCCGGCCCATGACCACGTCGGCGCCGCTGACGGTGCCTTCGATCACGGCGTCTTGCCCCGGTCGCAAATGGCCGATCGGGACCACGCGAGTGCGGTCCTGATAGCGCAGGGGCAGGTGAAACAGCACGTCCTGGAGATTCTCCAGGCCGACCTTGGCCAGTTTCTCGGCCATGGCCTCGCCGACACCCTTGAGTGCCGTCACCGACACTTGCGACAACTCGGTCATCGCGACTTAAGCCGCAACCACCGGCGCGGACGGCTTGGCCACCGAGCACAGGCGAATGGAGTCAGCGAGGATTTCAATCGCTTTCGGTCGCGGGAAGCTCGCGCGCCAGGCGATGGCCACGGTGCGGAACGGCACCGGCGGCGACAGTGGGCGCACTTCAATCACGCCCGGGGCGTAGTGGTGGCTGTCCACGGCCGACAGCGGCAGGATCGAAATGCCGAGGCCGGACGCAACCATGTGGCGGATGGTTTCCAGCGAGCTGGATTCCACTGTGGTGTGCTTGGCGCCGTCGTTGCCTTTGGCCAGGGTCGGGCAGGCTTCGAGCACTTGATCGCGGAAGCAGTGGCCTTCGCCGAGCAGTAGCAGGCTCTTGTCGTTGAGCAGGGCGGCGTCAATGGATTCTTTTTGCGTCCACGGGTGCTGGGCCGGCATCAGGACGTAGAACGGCTCGTCGTAGAGTTGCAGGGTCAGGACGTCGGCTTCGTTGAACGGCAAGGCGATGATGATCGCGTCGAGCTCGCCGTTGCGCAGTTTGTCGCGCAGCACGTGGGTGAAGTTTTCTTCGATGTACAACGGCATCTGCGGGGCGACCCGGTGCAGCTGCGGAATCAGGTGCGGGAACAGGTACGGACCAACGGTGTAGATCGCGCCAACTTTCAGCGGAGCGGTCAGTTGATTCTTGCCGGCCTGGGCCAGTTCGCGGATGCCTTGGGCTTGTTCCAGGACTTTCTGTGCCTGCGCCACGATACCTTCGCCGACCGGGGTCAGGCGCACGGCACTCTTGCTGCGCTCGAAAATCAGCACACCGAGTTCGTCTTCAAGCTTTTTCACGCCCACCGACAGGGTCGGTTGACTGACGTGGCAACGCTCGGCCGCATGGCCAAAGTGCTGCTCTTGGGCGAGGGTAACGATGTAGCGTAATTCTGTGAGGGTCATAGCAAGCGTCCATGAAGTTGCGGGCCAAGCATACCGGCTGCAATCGATAGACGCACGTTATCAGACTGGGTGTGGTGAGTGACACTGGGTAATGCCGGTTTGCCGCTGGCAGGTATGAATAAGGCACCTTTCGGTGCCTTTATTGGCTTTGCACACAACCCCTGTGGGAGCGAGCCTGCTCGCGATGAAGTCATCACATTCAACATCATCGTTGACTGTTAGACCGCTATCGCGAGCAGGCTCACTCCCACATTGGGTTCGTGTTGCGTTTAGCGGCGGCGTTTTTCCAGCGAATAAACAAACGGTGCAACGATTTCGATCGGGCCGTTTTTCAGCATGTCGGCCGGGGGCTTGGGCAGCGGCTGTGCGCGTCGGATCATTTCCAGGGTGGCCCGGTCCAGATCGGCATTGCCAGAGAGGCCCACCAGTTCGAATGACACCACATTACCTTCACCATCCACCACGAAGCGCAGACGGTTCACACCTTCCTTGCCCCGCGACTGTGCGCTGGCTGGATACTTTTTGTACTTGCCCAAGTGCGCAAGCAAAGTGCCTTCCCAACTGGCTTTGGCGGCCTGTTGCGCTGGCGATGGACCGGGTGCCGGTTGGGCGGATTTCTCTGTCGGCGCCTGGGTCGGTTGCGCGTCGCTAGGCTTTTCCTCGGACGGTTTCTCCTTCGGCGGCTCCGGCTTTTTCTCTACAGGCTTGGGCGGTTGCGGCTTGGGCTTGGGTTTGACCGGTTTTGGCACAGCGATCTCGGCCTTCGGCACTTCAGCCAGTTTCGGGATCGGCAGTTCTTCCACTGGAGCCGGTGGCTGTGGCGGCGTGATGACCTTCGGCGGTGCCGGCGGTGGCGGCGCGGGAACCGGTGCCAGCTCGACCATCATCGCCTGCGGAGGCAGCTCGACGGGTGGTCGCGCAGTCCAGTTCATCGCCAGCGCAATGGCCAGCGCATGGACGCCCAGCACCACGGCCAGGCTCGCGCTATAACGCGTCAGCTTATGGCGCGTCGTGATCATTTCTTGGCTGCCGTCTCGAGTCCGACCAGGCCCACCTTCAGGTAGCCGGCAGAGCGCAGGTTGTCCATCACGCTCATGAGGTCGCCATAATCCACGCCTTTATCGGCCTGGAAGAAGATCGTCGTGTCTTTCTTGCCCTGGGTCCTGGCGTCGAGGGTGGCGCCGAGTGCTTCGGCCTTCACTTCTTCTTCGCCGAGGTACAGGCGCTGGTCCGCCTTGACGCTGAGGAACACCGGTTTCTCTGGCCGCGGCGCCGGTTTGGCGCTCGACGCTGGCAGGTCGACCTTGATGTCCACGGTGGCCAATGGCGCCGCCACCATGAAGATGATCAGCAGCACCAGCATCACGTCGATAAACGGGGTGACGTTGATTTCGTGGTTCTCGGCCAGATCGTCGTCTGCGCCTTCTTTCAAATGCAAGCCCATGGCGGATTACCCTACTTTGACCATGTGGGGTTGCGTGGTGCGCTCGGCGGTCGGCAGGTGATCGAGGTCACGGCTGACCAGCAGCAGGACTTCAGCCGAGGCATCGGACACTTGCGCCTTGTAACCGGCAATCGAGCGGGCGAAGACGTTGTAGATCACTACCGCAGGAATCGCCGCGACCAGGCCCAACGCAGTGGCCAGCAGGGCTTCGGCGATGCCGGGGGCGACGACGGCGAGGTTGGTGGTCTGGGTTTTGGCAATGCCGATGAAGCTGTTCATGATGCCCCACACGGTACCGAACAGACCCACGAATGGCGCGGTAGAACCGATGGTGGCGAGGACGCCGGTGCCGCTGCTCATGTTGCGACCGCAGGCTGCAACCAGACGCTCGAGACGGAAGGCAACACGTTCCTTGATACCCTCTTTCTCGCGGCTGTTGACCGACAGGCGCATCTCTTCGAGGGCGTCATGTACCAGCAGGTTGGCGAGGGTGCCAGGCTTGGTGGCGGTCGCACTGGCTTCTCTAAGGGTGGTGGCTTTTTTCAGGTGGACGATTTCGCTGCGCAGACGACGCTTGGCGCCTACCAGCTCGAAACCCTTGGCGATCCAGATGGTCCAGGTGATGATCGACGCGATGGCCAGGCCGATCATCACGATTTTCACGATGATGTCGGCGTTCTGGTACATGCCCCATGGCGACAGGTCGTGGGCCATGCCCAGGCTGTTGTCGGCTTCAAGGACTTCAGGAGCGTCCTGGGCGACTACTGCCTGCGCCGGGTCGGTCGCGGCAGGCGTTACAGTCGGGGCGGCGTGATCGGCGGGCGCTGGAGCTGCGGCACTGGTGGCCGGGGTCGCAGGCGCTTGTACGTCAGCGAATGCGGCGACGGGCGCCAGCATCAGGCTGAGCAGCAGGGCGGCCGCAACGCTCCAGGCGCGAGGTCGTTTGGTTGGCGAAGCGGAGAATTGATTGCGTGTCATGCTGGCCGGACCTGAGAGAGAAAATAGGGTAAATGTTCTTCCAGGCCTCGTGAGGCCGAGAACAAAAGTGGCGGGTATTATTGCAATTAATTCTTGTTAACAAAAGTGAAAGCGTCTCTTTTTTCTTTCATCGCTAGCCGCTCGTCCATTGCTGGCGCTAGTCTGTGGCTTTCCAAGAGGAGTTTCTTGATGTCCGCGCCTTCTGTTTTGATTGCCGGCTGTGGTGATGTCGGCAGTCGTCTGGCCACGCAATTGCTGGCCTCCGGGTGGGAGGTTCATGGCTTGAGGCGTGACATCTCACGTCTGCCCGAGGGGGTCATTGGCGTTGCCGGCGACTTGTTCAATAAGGACTGTCCCGAGACTTGGCCCATTGGTGCGGTGGATTACCTCGTGTATTGCGCGGCCGCTACGGATCACGATGAAGCCGGTTACCGCGCCGCTTATGTCGAAGGTTTGCAACATGTGCTGGAGTGGCTGGACGACTATGGTCAGGTGCCCAATCGTCTGCTGTTTGTTTCCAGCAGCAGTGTGTATGGCCAGCAGGATGGCGAGTGGGTGGACGAGACTTCGCCGGCTGAGGCGGGGACCGGCTATTCCGGTCGCTTGATGCTGGAGGCCGAGCAAATTGCGCTCAACAGCGGCATCCCGGCCAGCATCGTGCGCTTGACCGGCATTTACGGCCCTGGCCGCGAATGGCTGCTGACCCAGGTTCGGCGCGGTTATCGCGTGGCCGTTGATCCGCCGCTGTACGGCAATCGCATTCACGCCGATGACGCGGCGGGACTCATGGCGTTTCTGCTTGAGGCGGATCGACGCGGCGTGGCGCTGGATGATGTCTATATCGGTGTCGACGATGCGCCTGCGCCACTGGCGGAAGTGGTGGGCTGGTTGCGCGAATATCTGGGTGTCACCGAATGGGCTGAAGATGCAAGCGTGCGCCGTACTGGCAGCAAGCAGTGCAGTAACGCACGGGCGAAGGCCTTGGGGTGGGCTCCGAAGTATCCGAGTTATCGCGAAGGCTACGCTGCGATTCTCGAAGGGCGCTGCTGACTTCCATACACCCTAAAACAACTGTGGGAGCGGGCTTGCCCGCGATGGCGTCAGACCAGTCACTATCAACGGTGGCTGATGCATCGCTATCGCGGGCAAGCCCGCTCCCACAGGGTTATCTATTGGCTTCAGGGCCGGGTTACTGCTTTTCCAGCAACCACTTGCGCTCGCCGGGTGTGAACTGAGGCATTTCATCTGCCTGTGCGGTATTCACAGCCTGCAGAATTTCCAGCTCCTTGCCCTTGCGCGCAAAGATCCAGGTATTGCCCTGGCCACTGAGTTGCAGCCACATGTTGTCGTTGCCGCCGCTCATCGAGGCGCAGTCGCCCGCCAGGCACAAGGCGTAACGATCGGCCCCCGGAAGACCGGCAACCTGGCCATCGGCCTGGAATTGCACGGAGCTGCCTTCGCCCGGACCGCTGACGATTTTCCAGCTGCCGCCCATGTAGGCGGTGTACAGCGCACGTTCGAAGCTGGCGCCAATCGGTGCGCCGTCCGGCACCTGAATCAGCGCACGTTCAAAGACCTGCTCCGGTTCGTTGTCGTTGGCGGCCTGGTTCAGTCGCTTGCCGTCTCGCTTGAGCTCGCTCGCGGAGCTGCCATAAAAGTCGACTTTCCATCCGCCGGACTCTTCACCCAGCAGCTTGCCTTCGACATTTTCAAAACCGTTGGTGTAGCGAGCCTGAGCGGCCTTGGTGTTGACGTTCCACTCAAGGTTCGGACCATAGGCCTGGAGCGCTTCACGCAGGGGACCGCCTTTGGCCGCAGCGTCGATTGCGGCCTGATTGATCCAGGTGCCGCTGATATCACGATCGGCCGGATTGCTGGCACAGCCGCCCAAGAACAGGGCAACCAGCGAGAGAGCTAGCGCTTTGCGCATTTTGGAATCCTTTCAGAACCCTTTTTTTACAAGATCGGTAGGCGCAACCTCAAAAGGCTGCGCCGTACGCATTTACTCGATGACCAGAATGGCATCCATCTCGACCTGCGAACCCTTTGGCAGGGCTGCTACGCCGATGGCGGCGCGGGCAGGGTAAGGTTGGTCGAAGTATTTGCCCATGATCTCGTTGACCTTGGCGAAGTGGCTCAGGTCGGTGAGGAAGATGTTCAGTTTGACGATGTCCTTGAACGAACCGCCAGCCGCTTCGGCGACCGCTTTGAGGTTCTCGAACACCTGGACGGTCTGGGCTTCGAAGCCTTCAACCAGTTCCATGGTTTTTGGGTCCAGAGGAATCTGGCCCGACATGTAAACGGTGTTGCCAGCCTTGATCGCCTGGGAGTAAGTACCGATAGCGGCCGGGGCCTTGTCGCTGGTGATAACAGTCTTGGTCATGAATGACTCCTTGTAATAGGTTGGCTTACGCGCGCATGCGGGTGATGCGAATCACCCCGGTCAGTGCGCGCAGTTTCTTGATCACGCGGGCCAGGTGCACGCGGTCGTGCACGCTGACTACCAGTTGGACCACGCTGATACGACCATCGCGTTCGTCCATGCTGATTTTTTCGATATTGCCGTCGGCCGCGTTGACGCTGCTGGCCAACAGGGCGATCAGGCCACGCTGGTGCTCCAGCTCGACGCGCAGCTCGACGTTGAATTCGCCGGTGACATCCTTGGCCCACGAGAGCTGGATGCATTTTTCCGGGTTGTGGCGGATTTCGCTGATGTTGCGGCAGTTGTCTAGGTGCACAACCATGCCTTTGCCTGCCGACAGGTGACCGACAATCGGGTCGCCCGGGATCGGCGTGCAGCACTTGGCGTAGCTGAGCACCAAACCTTCGGTGCCGCGAATCGCCAGCGGGCCCTCCGGGCTTGGCAACTGTTCGCCTTCGCCGAGCAGGCGGCGGGCGACCACATAAGCCATGCGATTGCCCAGGCCGATGTCTTCGAGCAGGTCTTCGATCAGTTCCAGGCGGTATTCGGTGAGCATCGCCTTGACGCGCTCGGCCGGGACTTTCTCCAGCGAGCTGTCGAAGCCATTCAGCACCTTGTTCAACAGGCGTTCGCCCAGGCTGATGGATTCGGAACGGCGTTGCAGTTTCAGCGCGTGGCGGATGTGCGTGCGCGCCTTGCCGGTGACCACAAAGTTGAGCCACGCCGGGTTCGGCCGTGCGCCAGGTGCGCTGACGATCTCGACCGTGGAGCCGCTTTGCAGCGGTTCGGACAGCGGTGCGAGACGACGGTTGATCCGACAGGCGATGCAGCTGTTGCCCACGTCGGTGTGCACCGCGTAAGCGAAGTCGACCGCCGTGGAGCCTTTTGGCAGCTCCATGATCCGGCCTTTGGGGGTGAACACGTAGACCTCGTCCGGGAACAGGTCGATCTTCACGCTCTCGATGAATTCCAGCGAGTTGCCGGCGCGTTGCTGCATTTCCAGCACGCCCTTGACCCACTGCCGGGCGCGAGCGTGAGTGCCTTTGGGCTGCTCGTCACCACTGGATTTATACAGCCAATGGGCAGCGATGCCGTTGTTGGCCATCTCTTCCATTTCACGGGTGCGGATCTGGATCTCGATCGGAACACCGTGCATGCCGAACAGCGTGGTGTGCAGCGACTGGTAGCCGTTGGCCTTGGGGATGGCGATGTAATCCTTGAAACGCCCCGGCAACGGTTTGTACAAATTATGCACAGCACCCAGCACGCGATAGCAGGTATCGACCTTGTCGACGATGATCCGGAACGCATAAACGTCCATGATCTCGTTGAAGGCCCGACGCTTGCCGCGCATTTTCTTGTAGATGCCGTAGAGGTGTTTCTGACGACCGCTGACCTCGCCCTGAATGCCATCGATGGCCAAGCAGTGGCTGAGGGATTCCTCGATCTTGTTGACGATTTCCTTGCGGTTGCCCCGGGCGCGTTTGACCGCCTGGTTGATCCGCGCGGAACGCATCGGGTGCATGGCCTTGAAGCCGAGGTCTTCGAATTCTATGCGGATGGCGTGCATGCCCAGCCGGTTGGCGATGGGCGCATAGATTTCCAGGGTTTCCTTGGCGATCCGTCGGCGTTTTTCGCCAGACAGGACTTCCAGCGTGCGCATGTTGTGCAGGCGGTCAGCCAGCTTGACCAGGATCACGCGAATGTCGCGGGCCATGGCCATGGCCATTTTCTGGAAGTTTTCGGCTTGAGCTTCGGCTTTGGTCTCGAAGTTCATCTGGGTCAGTTTGCTGACCCCATCGACCAGTTCGGCCACGGTTTCACCGAACTGCGCTTGCAGCGCTTCTTTGGCAATACCGGTGTCTTCGATCACGTCATGCAGCATTGCAGCCATCAAACTCTGATGGTCCATGTGCATGTCGGCAAGAATGTTCGCCACCGCAAGAGGATGCGTGACGTACGCCTCACCGCTGCGGCGGCGTTGGCCGTCGTGGGCTTGTTCGGCGTAGAAGTACGCTCGGCGGACCAGATTGACCTGGTCCTTGCCGAGGTAGGTCGATAAGCGATCGGCGAGGGCGTCTATGCTCGGCATGATGAATCCTGCCGTTCGCTGTGACCCCGCGCCGTGCTACGTCGACCAGGCATGGCTTAGACGGCCTCGTTGGACTCGTCCTCGAACGCTGCGAACAGCGGTTCGTCTTCGACGATTTCAGCATTGGCGATGAACTCGTAGCTCATCAGGCCTTCAGCGATTTCACGCAGCGCTACAACGGTAGGCTTGTCGTTTTCCCACTGAACCAGGGGCTCTTTGCCGCCGGTGGCCAATTGACGGGCACGCTTGGTAGACAGCATGACCAGCTCAAAGCGGTTTTCCACGTGGTTTAGGCAATCTTCAACGGTTACGCGGGCCATGGTATTCCTCGGAGCGAATGCAATATGCGCGCTGCCCGGTTGGGCGAGCGGACTCAACAGTTTAAAAAATCACCAGCGTTTAGGGAAGCGCTGATTTTTTGACCAAGCCCTTCAACGCGCTGCAAGTGCCAATGTAAAGCCCTTGCAGCGGTTTTGGGAAGTGCTGTTTCAGCCCAGCAATTCAGCCAGCAACATGCCGAAACGCACCTGTTGGCGCTTCTGTTGCAATTGATTGGCGCGGAAAATCGCCTTCAGGTCATCCAGTGCGTGGGAGAAATCGTCATTGATGATCAGGTAGTCGTACTCGACATAGTGGCTCATTTCGTTGACGGCTTCACGCATCCGGCCAGCAATGATCTCGTCGCTGTCCTGGCCGCGGTTGGTCAGGCGCTGGTGCAAGGCTTGCAGCGATGGCGGCAGAATGAAGATCGAACGCGCCTGAGGCATCAGCTTGCGCACTTGCTCGGCGCCTTGCCAGTCGATTTCCAGAATCAGGTCGTGGCCTTCGTCCAGCGTCTGCTGCAGATGGCTTTGCGAGGTGCCGTAGAAGTTGCCAAATACTTCGGCGCGCTCCAGGAAATCGCCGTGCTCGCCCATCTTCACAAACGCTTCGCGGCTCACGAAGTGGTAGTTCACACCGTCCACTTCACCCGGACGCATGGCGCGGGTGGTGTGGGAAATCGATACGCGGATCTCCGGATTGGTGTCGGTCAGGGCCTTGACCAGGCTGCTCTTGCCCGCGCCCGAAGGGGCGGAAATGATGTACAGGGTGCCGGTGCTGTGGGTCATGTCTGTTTGCCTTACTCAATATTCTGCACTTGTTCGCGCATCTGCTCGATCAACACTTTGAGGTTGACCGCCGCTTGGGTGCTGCGCGGGTCGAAGGCTTTGGAGCCCAGTGTGTTGGCTTCGCGGTTGAGTTCCTGCATCAGGAAGTCCAGGCGCCGACCGGCAGCGCCACCGGACTTGAGCACCCGGCGAACTTCGATGATGTGAGTGCTCAGGCGATCCAGTTCTTCGGCGACGTCGCTTTTTTGCGCGAGCATGACCATTTCCTGTTCAAGCCGCTGCGGGTCCATCTCGGCCTTCATGTCGGCAAAGCGGTCGAGGACTTTCTGGCGTTGGGTCGCGAGCATTTGCGGCACCAGTTCACGCAAGGTGACAACGTCTGCTTCGATGGCGGTCAGTCGATCGCTGATCAGCCGTGCCAGCTCCGCGCCTTCGCGCTCGCGGCCGGCCTTGAGTTCTTTCAAACCTTCGTTGAACAGTGCCAGTGCCTCGGCGTTCAAGGCTTGCGGGTCGGTCGCATCGCCTACCAGCACGCCAGGCCAGGCCAGGACTTCCAGTGGATTGAGCGCGGCCGGGTTCTTGATCAGGCCGGCGATAGTCTCGGCGGCGGCGACCAATTGGGCGGCGCGCTCGCGGTCCACTTGCAGTGGCTTGTCAGTGTTTTCTTCAGTGAAGCGCAGGGTGCATTCAAGTTTGCCTCGGGATATACCCTGGCGCAGCGCTTCGCGTACGGCGCCCTCGAGGTCGCGAAACGACTCCGGCAGACGCAAGTGCGGCTCCAGGTAGCGACTGTTGACCGAGCGCAGTTCCCAGCTCAGCGTGCCTTGGGCGCCGGCTTTTTCGACACGGGCGAAGGCGGTCATGCTGTGCACCATGGAGGTACCTCGCAATGCAGGTTCATGCGTTACCAAAGGTTTCGCAGACCTGATCTAAATGAATTTAAGCCCAGAGGCAGCAAAGGCGCAGGATTGTAGCGCAGTGGGGCGGATGCGCCCAAACACACGGCGTGACAAAGGGCTGCAGGCCGTCGGTAAAGCGGTGTCCTAAGCTCTGATCAGGGCCTTCAATCGTCGGGCAGATTTTTTAGACGTGCCCAGTCTTCGCCGGCGGCTCTATAATGCTCGGCAGTTTTCCGTCCCCAGTACAGGTATTCCCTATGAAACGTCCAAGTGGTCGCGCTGCCGATCAGCTCCGCTCGATCCGCATTACCCGCAACTACACCAAACACGCCGAGGGTTCTGTGCTGGTCGAGTTCGGTGATACCAAAGTCATCTGCACCGTCAGTGTTGAAAATGGCGTGCCGCGTTTCCTCAAAGGCCACGGCCAGGGCTGGTTGACCGCCGAATACGGCATGCTGCCGCGCGCCACCGGCGAGCGTAACCAGCGTGAAGCCAGTCGCGGCAAGCAAGGCGGCCGTACCCTGGAAATCCAGCGTCTGATCGGTCGTTCCCTGCGCGCTTCCCTGGACATGTCCAAGCTGGGCGACGTCACCCTTTACGTCGACTGTGACGTGATTCAGGCAGACGGCGGCACCCGCACCGCGTCCATCACCGGCGCCATGGTTGCGCTGGTCGATGCCTTGAAAGTGATCAAGAAGCGTGGCGGCCTGAAAGGCGGCGACCCGCTCAAGCAAATGATCGCTGCCGTTTCGGTTGGCATGTACCAGGGCGAGCCGGTCCTCGACCTCGATTATCTGGAAGACTCGGCTGCCGAGACCGACCTGAACGTGGTGATGACCAGCACCGGCGGCTTCATCGAAGTCCAGGGCACTGCCGAAGGCGCACCGTTCCAGCCGGAAGAGCTGAACGCTATGCTGGAGCTGGCGAAGAAAGGCATGACCGAGATCTTCGAACTGCAAAAGGCCGCACTGGCCGACTGATCGGATGTTCCACGCAAGGAGGACACCATGAGTGACGAGCAGCAGCTGCTTCCCATCCCGAGCAAAGATGTTCGGCAGTGGGCGATGTTTTGTCACCTGTCCGCCTTGCTGGGGATCTGGATTCCATTTGGCACGTTGATCGGCCCGCTGATTCTCTGGCAGATGAAGCGCGAGATGGACCCGTTTGTCGATGCACAGGGCAAGGAGGCGCTGAACTTTCAGATCACCGTCGCCATTGCCTCCGCCATCTGCTTCCTGCTGATGGTGGTGATCATCGGGTTCTTCCTGTTTGGTCTGGTGGCGATTGGCGCGTTGGTGCTGACGATCATCGCAGGCGTGAAAGCCAATGAAGGGGTGCCGTATCGGTATCCGTTCACCTGGCGATTGATCAAATAATAGCCAGCAAAGATTCCCTGTGGGAGCGGGCTTGCCCGCGATAGCGATCTGGCAGGCAGCACATCTGTTGACTGTGACGGCCTCATCGCGGGCAAGCCCGCTCCCACAGGAAGCAAATCATTGCGCACAAAAAAGCCGACAGCGATGTCGGCTTTTTTGTGTCTGCGAAACGACGCTTAGATCGTCAGCGTCCAGTCGTAGTCCACGATCAGCGGCGCGTGCTGCGAGAACCGCGGCTGACGTGGCAGGCGTGCGCTGCGAACAAAACGGCGCAAGCCTGGGGTCAGCAGCTGATAGTCGAAACGCCAGCCGAGATTGAGCATTTCTGCCTGTTCGTTGTCCGGCCACCAGCTGTACTGGTCGCCTTCACGGCTGACTTCGCGCAGGGCATCGACATAACCCATGTTGCCGACAATCTCGTCCATCCAGGCGCGTTCAGGTGCCAGGAAGCCCGGGGATTGCTGGCTGTCGCGCCAGTTCTTGATATCCAGCTTCTGTTGCGCCACGTACAGCGAGCCACAGTAAATGTACTCGCGACGTTTGCGCCGCTGTTTATCCAGATAACGGGCGAAGTCGTCCATTAGCTTGAACTTCTGGTTCAAGTCTTCATCGCCATTCTGCCCCGAAGGGAGCAGCAAGGTCGCGATGCTGACCTTATCGAAATCGGCTTGCAGGTAGCGCCCGTAGCGGTCGGCCGTCTCGAACCCGAGACCGCTGATGACTGCCTTCGGTTGCAACCGCGAATACAAAGCCACGCCACCCTGGGCGGGAACTTCGGCTTCGCAGGCATAAAGGAAGTAGCCATCCAGTTGGAAGGCTGGATCGTCCAGTTCAAAGGCGGAGGCGCGGGTGTCCTGCAGGCAGATGACGTCGGCATTCTGTGCTTGCAGCCAACTGAGCAACCCTCGCTCCACTGCAGCCTGAATACCATTGACGTTCACACTGATGATCCGCATAAATGGCCCCAAAAATCGCGTGCGTGTATGATACACGGCGTCAACCTAATTAGCTAAATCCGTGGTATTTGGGGTTTTTTTCATGCAAGCGTATCAGCGCGATTTCATTCGTTTTGCCATCGATCGCGGCGTTTTGCGCTTCGGTGAGTTCACCCTGAAGTCCGGACGCACCAGTCCTTACTTCTTCAATGCCGGCCTGTTCAACACAGGAAAGGCCCTTGCACAGCTGGGTCGTTTCTACGCGGCGGCCATCGTCGAAAGTGGTATTTCGTTCGATGTTCTGTTTGGCCCGGCGTACAAAGGCATTCCGTTGGCGGCGACCACTGCGGTGGCGTTGGCCGAGCATCATGACCGTGATTTGCCTTGGTGCTTCAACCGCAAAGAGGCCAAGGCCCACGGCGAAGGCGGCAGCCTGGTTGGCGCGCCATTGACCGGCGATGTGCTGATCATCGACGACGTGATTACTGCCGGCACCGCGATCCGTGAAGTGATGCAGATCATCGCTTCCCAGGATGGCGCCAAGGCGGCGGGCGTGCTGATCGCCTTGAACCGTCAAGAGCGTGGCAATGGCGAGCTGTCCGCGATCCAGGAAGTGGAGCGCGACTTTGGCATTCCGGTGATCAGTATTGTGTCGCTGAACCAGGTGCTGGAATTCCTGGCGGATGATCCGCAGCTCAAGCAGCACCTGCCTGCCGTAGAAGCTTACCGAGCACAGTTCGGCGTCTAAAGAAAAGGCCCTGTGAGAACAGGGCCTTTTTTCATTGGAAAAACGAAACTTCGCTTTACCTGTTTGGATATGGGTCTTTCACCGCGTCGCCCTGACCGGTCAGAACTTTCCATCCGTTTCGCGTGTGCGTTGATTTAAGGCGCTGAGGGCAGGGTGGAATCGAGGTCTTTGCCTGATTCGAATACCGATGCCCGCAGTCCACACATTCAAAGGTGCCTGCTGAAACATCACTGCCGTAAGGAACGTAATCTTTTTGCATGGGTAACTCTCCTGTGGATACAGGGAAGATCCTATGCGGATTGATGCTGGCACGATGTCGGAAGTTTCGCTGAGTCTGGTAGGAGGTTTCCGGCCCGCATAAAAAAGACCGCAGACTTCGCCAGCGCCTACAGAATATTCGTACTTCTGTGTAGGTGCCGGCGAAGACTGCGGTCTTTTGTCGTTCTTGAATCAGGGACGCTTGCGATTACTGATCAAAGTACCCACGCCGGTATCGGTGAAGATCTCCAGCAGAATCGCATTTGGCACCCGACCATCGATGATCAGCGAGCTGCCCACGCCGCCCTGTACCGCTTCCAGTGCGCAACGGATCTTCGGCAGCATGCCGCCGTAGATCGTGCCGTCGGCGATCAGTTCGTCGACCTGTTGGGTGGTCAGGCCGGTGAGGACCGTGCCCGACTTGTCCATCAGGCCGGCGATGTTGGTCAGCAGCATCAGCTTCTCGGCCTTCAGCGCTTCGGCGACCTTACCGGCTACCAGATCAGCGTTGATGTTGTACGACTCGCCATTGGCGCCGACGCCGATCGGCGCGATCACCGGGATGAAGTCACCTTTGACCAGCAGGTTCAGCAGGTCGGTGTTGATGCCGACCACTTCGCCGACCTGGCCGATGTCGATGATTTCCGGTTGGGTCATCTCCGGCGTCTGGCGAGTCACGGTGAGCTTTTTCGCACGAATCAGCTCGGCATCTTTACCGGTCAGGCCGATAGCGCTGCCGCCATGACGGTTGATCAGGTTGACGATGTCCTTGTTGACCTGACCGCCAAGGACCATTTCCACCACGTCCATGGTCTGCGCGTCAGTCACACGCATGCCATCGATGAAGTGGCTCTCGATCGACAGACGCTTGAGCAGATCGCCGATTTGCGGGCCGCCGCCATGAACCACCACCGGGTTGATGCCCACGGCTTTCATCAGCACGATGTCGCGGGCGAAGCCGGTTTTCAGCTCCTCGCTTTCCATCGCGTTGCCGCCGTATTTGATCACCAGCGTCTTGCCGACATAGCGGCGAATGTATGGCAGCGCTTCGGACAGGACCTTGGCGGTGTTGGCGGCGGCTTCGCGTTCGAGGGTCATTCAGGGCTCCGGGTGTTTCGTCAAATCAGAACGGTAGTTGGAGATCAGGTGCAACACGCTTCAACTGGACTTTGAATACGTCCTTGATGCGCTGCAGTTCAGCCTCGTCATCGGCCTCGAAACGCAGCACCAGCACCGGCGTGGTGTTGGATGCGCGCACCAGGCCCCAGCCTTTGGCGTAGTCGACTCGCACGCCGTCAATGGTGGTCAGGTCGGCGCCTTCGCCCCACGTCGCATCGTGCAATGCATCAATGATGCTGAATTTGCTCTCTTCGGTCACATGGATATTGATTTCCGGCGTAGAAATATCGTTCGGGAAGGTCGCAAACAGCTCTTCCGCGGTGGATTTTTCCTTGCTGAGGATCTCCAGCAGACGCGCGGCGCTGTAAATGCCGTCGTCAAAACCGAACCAGCGCTCCTTGAAGAAGATGTGCCCGCTCATTTCGCCGGCCAACAGGGCGCCGGTTTGCTTCATTTTCTTTTTGATCAACGAGTGCCCAGTCTTCCACATAAGCGGACGACCACCGTATTCCTTGATCAGTGGTGTCAGGCGGCGGGTGCATTTGACGTCGAAGATGATTTCCGCGTTGGCGTTGCGCGCCAGTACGTCGCGAGCAAACAGCATCAGCAAGCGGTCCGGGTAGACGATGCTGCCAGTGTTGGTCACAACACCCACGCGGTCGCCGTCGCCATCGAAAGCCAGGCCCAGGTCGGCGTTGGTTTCCTTGACCTTGGCGATCAGGTCGACGAGGTTTTCAGGCTTGCCCGGGTCCGGGTGGTGATTGGGGAAGTTGCCGTCGACGTCGCAGAACAGCGGGATGACTTCGCAGTTCAGCGCTTCGATCAGCTGCGGGGCGATCACGCCGGCCGCGCCGTTGCCACAGTCGACCACCACTTTGAGGCGGCGAGCGAGTTTGATGTCCTGGACGATTTCAGTGTTGTAGCGATCGAGAATCTCGACCTGGGTGATGCTGCCCTTGCCGCTGCTCAAGTTGTTGGTCTTGAGGCGGTCATGCAGGGCCTGGATCTGTTCGTTGGCCAGGGTATCGCCAGCGATCACGATCTTGAAGCCGTTGTAGTTCGACGGGTTGTGGCTGCCGGTGAGCATCACGCCCGATTTGCCGGCCAACACGTTGGCGGCGTAATACAGCGCAGGCGTTGGCACCAGGCCGACGTCGCTGACATGGCAACCACTTTCCGCCAGGCCCTTGATCAGCTGCTCGACCAGCTCAGGGCCGGACAGGCGTCCGTCGCGGCCGACTGAAACGTTCGGTTCGTCTTGGGCCAGGCTCTGGGCGCCGATGGCGCGACCGAGCCAATAAGCGGTTTCAGCGTTCAAGAACTCCGGGACGGTGCCGCGAATGTCGTAGGCGCGGAAAATGCTGTCCGGAAACTTGGGTGGGACTTGGGCTGGGTTGCTCATCTGTAGGAATGCTCCATCTCGAAAGTGACTGGACAGGCCTGCGAAAAATGCGTCGGCCGGCTCAAACTGAAGGGTATGACGGCGTTTTCCACTGAGAGTTCGTGGTGTGTAAAGGCCATGCCACCTGCATTTACGAGGTAGTGACCGATCAATGCCTTGATTTTGGGCGGTAAACCTTCCAGATGAACTTTGTGAGAATGTTGTCCTGGTAGACCGAAGACAAGGTTCAGGCCGGGCAGGGCGCCCAGCCTGAGCACTTGGGATCAATGGCTGCCGGAATGCCCGAAACCGCCCGCGCCACGTTCGGTTTCAACGAACTCTTCGACCATTTCGAAGTGCGCTTGAACCACGGGCACAAGTACCAGTTGGGCCAGGCGCTCGCCCACCACCATGTTGAAGTCGGTCTGGCCACGGTTCCAGCACGACACCATCAGCGGGCCCTGGTAGTCGGAGTCGATCAAGCCGACCAGGTTGCCCAGCACGATGCCGTGCTTATGGCCCAGGCCGGAGCGCGGCAGAATCAGCGCCGCCAAACCGGGATCGCCAATGTAAACGGACAGGCCTGTCGGGATCAGCACGGTTTCGCCCGGCTTGATCACGGTGTCTTTTTCCAGCATGGCGCGCAGGTCCAGGCCGGCGGAGCCTGGAGTGGCGTATTGCGGCAACGGAAATTCGGTACCGATGCGAGGGTCGAGGATCTTGGCTTGCAAAGCGTGCATGTAAATTAAACCTGGTTCAGACGTTCGGCGATAAAAGTGATCAGCTGGCGAGCAATCTTGCTCTTGCTGGTCTGGGCGAAGAGTGTGGCGTGAAGCTCACGGTCGATCACGCTGCAGGCGTTTTCTTCACTGTTGAAGCCAATGCTCGGGTTGGCGACGTCGTTGGCGACGATCAAATCGAGGTTCTTGTCTTTCAACTTGCGGGCAGCGTAGTCGAGCAGGTGTTCGGTTTCGGCGGCGAAACCGACACTGAACGGGCGGTCGGGGCGCGTGGCGATGGTGGCCAGGATGTCCGGGTTACGCACCATCTGTAGCAACAAGCCGTCGCCGTTCGTAGGGTCTTTCTTGAGTTTCTGTGGGGCGACGACTTCCGGGCGGTAGTCCGCGACCGCTGCCGAGGCGATGAACAGGTCGCAAGGGATCGCGGCTTCACAGGCAGCGAGCATGTCACGAGCGCTGACCACGTCGATGCGGGTGACGCGGTCCGGGGTCGGCAGGTGCACGGGGCCGGTGATCAATGTCACACGGGCGCCAGCTTCCACAGCGGCTTCGGCCAGGGCAAAACCCATTTTCCCGGAGCTGTGGTTGGTGATGTAGCGCACCGGGTCAATGTTTTCCTGGGTCGGGCCGGCGGTGATCAGCACGTGTTTGCCGGTCAATGCCTGACGCTTGAAGCAGTCCGCCGCGCATTGGGCAAGTTCGACGGCTTCGAGCATGCGGCCCAGGCCTACATCGCCACAGGCCTGGCTACCAGAGGCCGGGCCGAAAGCCTTGATGTCGCGGCTCTCGAGGGTTTTCAGGTTGGCCTGGGTCGCCGGGTCGCGCCACATGGCCTGGTTCATCGCCGGGGCAATGGCGACCACGGCGTCGGTGGCCAGCACCAGCGTGGTCAGCAGGTCGTCGGCGATGCCTTGGGCCAGGCGGGCAATCAGGTCCGCGGTGGCAGGGGCGATCAGCACCATGTCGGCCCATTTGGCCAGCTCGATGTGGCCCATTGCGGCTTCAGCTGCCGGGTCCAGCAGGTCGAGGTGAACCGGGTGGCCGGACAGCGCCTGCATGGTCAACGGAGTGATGAACTCGCTGCCGCCACGGGTCATGACCACGCGCACTTCAGCGCCCTGGTCGATCAGGCGGCGAACCAGGTCGGCGCTCTTGTAGGCAGCGATGCCGCCGCCGACGCCCAGAACGATGCGTTTCCGATACAGCCGCTGCATAGGTCTGCCTTTCATTTCGATGGTGGCTGCATGGCGATACCCCCTCCCCAGGGATGAAATCGCCCGCAAAAAAGATGGGCTACGATATCACAGCGACCGCTATGGAACAGCGGCGCCCACATTCCAGGGAGGTGCTATGAGTATTCGTGATTGGCCGGCGGCCGAGCGGCCGCGGGAGAGGTTGCTTGAGTTGGGCTCCGGGAGCCTTTCGGACGCCGAGCTGCTGGCGATTTTTTTACGAACCGGCGTATCGGGTAAAAGCGCGGTGGATCTGGCGCGACATCTGTTGAATCAGTTTGGCAGCCTGCGCTCATTACTTGAGGCCGATCAAGCTGCATTCAGCAGTCAGTTGGGACTGGGGCCTGCGAAATTTGCGCAGTTGCAAGCGGCCCAGGAAATGGGCCGGCGGCATCTGGCCGAGCGCGCACGGCAAAAATCGGCGCTGGAAAACCCACAGGCCGTTCGTGATTACCTGAAATCAATGCTGCGCCACGAGCCCCACGAGGTGTTTGGCTGTCTGTTTCTGGATTCCAGGCATCAAGTCCTGACCTTTGAAGTGTTGTTTCGCGGCTCCATCGACAACACCAGCGTGTATCCCAGGCAAGTGGTCAAGCGCGCCCTGGCCCACAACGCCGCCGCGCTGATCCTCTGCCACAACCATCCGTCAGGTAATACCAACCCCAGTCAAGCCGACCGAACACTGACCAAGCGCCTGCAAGAGGCGTTGGAGTTGATTGATGTGCGGGTGCTTGACCATTTCATCATCGGGGACGGGGAGCCGCTGTCGATGGCTGAGTACGGGTGGATGTGACTGGGTGCCGGAATTAATTGAGTCCATGTGGGAGCGAGCTTGCTCGCGATAGCGTCCCTTCAGTCACTGAATAGGATGACTGACACGATGCCATCGCGAGCAAGCTCGCTCCCACAGGGATTGGTGGTGGCGCGGATTACTTGAGGTTGACCTTGGAGTAGTCCTGGCGACCAAACGGGCTCACCGCATAACCCTCGACATCCTTGCGCGTTAGCGCGAAGGCTGTCGGGTGAGCCAGCGGCAGCCACAGCGCCTGCTGTTGGATCTGCGCCTGCGCCTGTTCGTAGAGTTTGGTGCGCACACCTTGCTCGCCGGTGGTCTTGCCAGCGCTGATCAGCTTGTCCAGGTCCTGGTTGCAGTAGCGCGCGAAATTGGTGCCTGACTTGACCGCGGCGCAGGAAAACTGCGGCGTCAGGAAGTTGTCCGGGTCGCCGTTATCGCCGGCCCAGCCCATGAACAGCAAGTCGTGCTCGCCGGCCTTGGCGCGGCGAATCAGCTCGCCCCACTCGATCACGCGGATCTCCGCCTGAATGCCGATTTCCGCGAGGTCGGACTGCAGCAATTGGGCGCCCAGGCTCGGGTTCGGATTCAGCAAGCTGCCCGACGGGCGGGTCCAGATGGTGGTCTGGAAGCCGTCCTTGAGTCCGGCCTTGGCCATCAATGCCTTGGCTTTCTCGACGTCATGGGGATAGCCCGGCAAACCTTTGGCGTAGCTCCAGGTGTTGGGCGGGTACGGGCCGTTGGCGGGCTCGGCGGTGTCTTCGAAAACGGCTTTGACGTAGTTGGCCTTGTCGAACGCGAGGTTGATGGCCTGGCGCACTTCAGGTTTATCGAGCGGCGGATGTTGGCTGTTGATGCCGACGAACGCGGTCATGAAGGCGTCGGTCTTTTCGACTTTCAACGTCGGCTCTTTCAGCGCGGCCTGTACGTCCAGAGGCTTGGGTGACAAGGCGATCTGGCATTCGTTGCGGCGCAGCTTCTGCAGCCGCACGTTGGCATCCGGGGTAATGGCGAAGATCAGCGGATCCACCGAAGGCTTGCCACGGAAGTAGTCCGGGTTGGCCTTGTAGCGAATCGAAGCGTCTTTCTGGAACCGCGTGAACACGAATGGACCGCTGCCGATCGGCTGGCTGTTAAATTTCTCCGGGGTGCCGGCCTTGAGCAGCTTGTCAGCGTATTCAGCTGAATAGATCGAAGCAAAGCCCATGCTCAGGGTTGCGAGGAAGGTCGAGTCCGGGTGGTCGAGGGTGAAGCGTATGGTCAGTGGGTCCAGTGCATCGATCTTCTTGATCAACGCTGGCAACTGCATCGACTGGGCGTGTGGAAAGCCACTTTGAGCCACTTGGTGCCAAGGGTGTGCCGGGTCGAGCATGCGGTCGAAACTGAACTTCACGTCTTCGGCGGTCAACTCACGCGTCGGGCTGAAATATTCAGTGCGGTGGAATTTCACCTGCGGGTGCAGTTTGAATACGTAGGTCAGGCCGTCTGGCGTGACTTCCCAGCTGTCTGCGAGGCTGGCGACCACTTTGCCGCTGGCGGTGTCGAAGTCCACCAGGCGATTCATCAGCACATCGGCCGAGGCATTGGTGGTGGTCAGCGAGTTGTACTGCACCACGTCAAACCCTTCAGGGCTGGCCTCGGTGCAGACGGTCAGGGCAGCGGCATGGGCCAGCGGGCTCAATAGAAGCGGGGCAAGCAGCAGCGGTAGGGCAGCGAGGCGCATGGTCGGATTCCTTTACAGATCGAAGGCCCATCTGCAAGTGCAGTCTGGAAAAGGCTTACCCTAGAGGGCTCTTTTGCAAATGACTATCCCCTTTTTCATTTTAAGGGGAGTATGTGCGATTGTTTTCGGTGCGTGCGGACCGAGGAAAACCCTGGATTGGCCTGTTGGCCGATTCTCTGCGACGAGCGGTCTTTGTCGACGATAGCCTTTATCCAAGGCGCTTGAAGCCAGAAAAACCGGGTTTTTATAAAGTCCGTGCACACGGAAAGTTGTTGCTCTCTAGTCTTTCTGGTATAAAGCAGCGCTCTTTTCTAGGGGCCCGGTTCCTTCACTTGTAGGTGTAGCCGGTAAGACCTCTAAAGAAACGCGGCGCCTGGCGCCAAATGACTGAGAGATTAAGCGGCCAACCCATGCCGGGTTGGGCATGTGGTTTTAGAGGGCTGAGGCATGTCGAGAGTATGTCAAGTTACCGGTAAGGGTCCGGTGACTGGGAATAACATTTCCCACGCAAACAACAAAACCCGTCGTCGTTTCCTGCCGAACCTGCAGCATCACCGCTTCTGGGTTGAAGAAGAGAAACGTTTCGTGCGTCTGCGCGTATCTGCCAAAGGCATGCGTATCATCGACAAGCGCGGCATCACTGTCGTGCTGGCCGAAATCCGCGCCGCTGGCAAGATCTAAGGGAGCTAATCATGCGTGAATTGATTCGTTTGATTTCGAGCGCCGGTACTGGTCATTTCTACACTACCGACAAGAACAAGCGCACTACTCCGGACAAAATCGAGATCAAGAAATTTGATCCGGTTGTTCGTAAGCACGTGATCTACAAAGAAGGCAAAATCAAGTAATTGATTTTTCCTCCTTACGAAAAAGGCCCGTATCGCGAGATACGGGCCTTTTTTGTTGCCTGAATTTTGTCGTGCTTGTCAGGGCCTCATCGCGAGCAAGCTCGCTCCCACAAGTTTTATGATCGACACCGATCCCCTGTGGGAGCGAGCTTGCTCGCGATGGGGCCGGCCAGGGCAACGCAAATCCTCAGGCCTTCTGTTCAAACGCCACATAGATCTTGCGGCACGTTTCCAGCACTTCCCAGGTGCCCCGGAACCCGGCCGGAATCACGAAGCGATCACCCGCGCGCACGGTTTTGCTGTTGCCGTCATTGTCGCGCAGCACTGAGACGCCCTGAACGATCTCGCAGTATTCGTGCTCGGTGAAATTCACCAGCCACTGGCCAACAGCGCCTTCCCAAACGCCTGCGTTCAACTGTCCGCAAGGGCTGTTGTAGTGGTTGTAAACCACTTGTTCCGGGTCGCCTTTGAGGATTTTTGCCTGGTCCGGTTTATAGCGTTCGGGCTCGGTTTTGGCTTGGCTGAAGTCGACGACATCCTGGATATTCATTGTTCTAATCCCCCGTGATTGCGGCGCTGTGGCTGGAAAGCCCAAAGTCTATGTTTATTAAAATGAACATCGCAAGGCCGTTTGCCGGCCTTATGTCAAATATATTGAAACATGAGGGGCGGCTGGTTTAGGGTGGCAGTTGCCTTGGGCCGAAAATGCAGGCTGGCCGGGCAGAATTCCTGAGGACGCCCGCGAAGAACGCGGGGCGCTCGTATTCAACAAGAGGAGGACACTCGAATGACCACCCTGACTCGTGCCGATTGGGAACAACGGGCTCGCGATCTGAAGATCGAAGGCCGCGCCTACATCAATGGCGAATACACCGATGCCGTCTCCAGCGAGACCTTCGAGTGCATCAGCCCGGTCGATGGCCGTCTGCTGGGCAAGATTGCCAGCTGTGACGCCGCCGACGCCCAGCGCGCTGTTGAAAACGCCCGCGCCACCTTCAATTCCGGCGTCTGGTCGCGCCTGGCGCCGACCAAACGCAAAGCCACCATGATCCGTTTCGCCGGCCTGCTGAAACAGCACGCCGAAGAGCTGGCCCTGCTTGAAACCCTGGACATGGGTAAGCCGATCAGCGACTCCCTGTACATCGACGTTCCCGGCGCGGCGCAAGCCCTGAGCTGGAGCGGTGAAGCCATCGACAAGATTTACGACGAAGTCGCCGCCACCCCGCACGATCAGTTGGGTCTGGTGACTCGCGAACCGGTCGGCGTGGTTGGCGCCATCGTGCCTTGGAACTTCCCGCTGATGATGGCTTGCTGGAAACTCGGCCCGGCGCTGTCCACCGGCAACTCGGTAATCCTCAAACCATCCGAAAAATCGCCGCTGACGGCTATTCGCATCGCGGCCCTGGCCGTTGAAGCCGGCATCCCGAAAGGCGTGCTGAACGTACTGCCGGGTTACGGTCACACCGTCGGCAAGGCCCTGGCTCTGCACAATGATGTCGACACTCTGGTGTTCACCGGTTCGACCAAGATCGCCAAGCAACTGCTGATCTACTCGGGCGAATCGAACATGAAGCGCGTCTGGCTTGAAGCCGGCGGCAAGAGCCCGAACATCGTGTTCGCCGATGCCCCGGACCTGCAAGCCGCAGCCGAAGCCGCCGCAGGCGCCATTGCCTTCAACCAGGGCGAAGTCTGCACCGCCGGTTCGCGCCTGCTGGTCGAGCGTTCGATCAAGGACACTTTCCTGCCGCTGGTGATCGAAGCGCTGAAAACCTGGAAGCCGGGTAATCCGCTGGATCCTGCGACCAACGTCGGCGCTCTGGTCGATACCCAGCAGATGAACACCGTGCTGTCCTACATCGAGTCTGGCCATGCCGACGGTGCCAAACTGGTGGCGGGCGGCAAGCGCACGCTTCAGGAAACCGGTGGCACTTACGTTGAGCCGACGATTTTCGACGGTGTGAACAACGCGATGAAAATCGCCCAGGAAGAGATTTTTGGTCCGGTACTGTCGGTGATCGCATTCGACACAGCCGAAGAAGCCATCGCGATTGCCAACGACACGCCGTATGGCCTGGCTGCAGCGGTGTGGACCAAGGACATCTCCAAGGCCCACCTGACTGCCCGTGCGCTGCGTGCCGGTAGCGTTTGGGTCAACCAGTACGACGGTGGCGACATGACTGCACCGTTCGGTGGCTTCAAACAGTCGGGCAACGGCCGTGACAAGTCGCTGCATGCGTTCGACAAGTACACCGAGCTGAAGGCGACCTGGATCAAGTTGTAATCTGTAGCGGGCCCCGAGACCGGGGCCCGGCTCAACGAAGATCCCCTGTGGGAGCGAGCTTGCTCGCGATAGCGGTCTGACAGTCGACGTCATTGTTGAATGTGAAACCGTTATCGCGAGCAAGCTCGCTCCCACAGTGTTTTGTGTTGTACATAAAAATATCCACAGGAGCGTGGAACATGCGTTGGGCGACTTATTTCGCCGTGTTGGCGTCTGTCTTGAGTGTCGGCCTGGCCCTGGGCGTCAGCATGCCACTGGTGTCGTTTCGCCTGGAAAGCTGGGGTTACGGGTCATTTGCCATTGGTGTGATGGCGGCGATGCCGGCCATTGGCGTGTTGCTGGGCGCGAAAATTTCCAGCCATCTGGCGGCGCGTCTGGGCACGGCCAATCTGATGCGCATGTGCCTGTGGGGCGGGGCGTTGTCCATTGGTTTACTGGCGCTTTTGCCAAGCTATCCGATCTGGTTGCTGTTGCGGTTGATGATCGGGGTGATCCTGACGCTGGTCTTTATCCTCGGTGAGAGCTGGATCAATCAACTGGTGGTCGAGCAATGGCGCGGGCGACTGGTGGCGTTGTACGGCAGCAGTTATGCGTTGAGCCAGCTGGCCGGGCCACTGCTGCTTGGTGTGTTGGGCACGGACCACGATTACGGATTCTGGGTCGGCGTCGGCTTGCTCACGGCCGCGCCGCTCCTGTTGCTGGGTCGCAGCGGCGCGCCCACCAGCGAAGCCTGCAGCGTGACCTTCAGCGACTTGCTGGGCTTTTGCCGTGGCTTGCCGGCGATTGCCTGGGCGGTGTCGTTGTTCGCGGCGTTTGAAGCGATGATCCTGACTTTGTTGCCGGTTTATTGCCTGCGCCAGGGCTTCACCACGGACATCGCGTTGGCGATGGTCAGCACCGTGGTGATCGGCGATGCCTTGTTGCAACTGCCGATTGGCGCGCTGGCGGATCGCTTGTCCCGTCGCGCGCTGTTCACCGGGTGCGCAGTCGTGTTGCTGGTATCGAGCCTGGCGATTCCGTTGCTCATCGATACGTTGCTGATCTGGCCGCTGTGGGTGTTGTTCGGTGCCAGTGCCGGCGGGCTGTTCACCTTGTCACTGATCCTGATCGGCGAGCGCTATCGCGACGATGCGCTGGTGCGGGCCAATGCGCATATCGCGCAGTTGTGGGGGATTGGCTGCCTGGTCGGACCGCTGGCGGCCGGGGCTGGCAGCCAATGGATCAGCGGGCATGCGTTGCCGTTGCTGATGGCGGCGGGTGCCTTGGGCCTGGTGATTCTATTGTCGCGACAAGGCGCGTTTGGCGCGGTGACTGAAGCGGCTTGAAGCTGAACGTCCAGTCAGCCAATCGTCCCTGTCAAAGCATCCGCTCCAGGCCTACGGTCGTGCTCATCCACGCCCCGAACCGCCGCCACCAGCTTCCCGGCTCGGTGGTCAGGGTGTGCAGCTTGCCGTTGTCTTCGGTGACCCAGACCACCTTGCCGTTTTCCAGTTTCGCCTGATAACTCAGGGGTGGCGCCATGCCTTGCATCGCCAGTTCGCGAACACGGGCTGCCAGCTCGGGGCTGTCCACCAGCACCCCGACTTCGGTGTTCCACAGTACCGAGCGCGGGTCGAAATTGAACGAGCCGACAAAGGATTTCTGCTGGTCGAAAATCATTGCCTTGCTGTGCAGGCTGGAATCGGAGCCACGGTAGGCCTTGCTGTGAAACACATGCGGACCGCTGCCTCCACCCGCACCCGGCTGGCGCCGCAGTTCGAACAACTGCACGCCGTGTTCCAGCAACGCCTTGCGATACGGCGCATAACCGCCATGCACAGCCGGCACGTCAGTGGCTTCCAGCGAGTTGGTCAGCAACTTCACCGACACCCCGGCGTCGGCGCGGCCTGTCAGGTACACCAGCCCCGGCTGTCCGGGGACGAAGTACGCCGAGATCATGATCAGCTCTTTACTGACACCTTTGAGCTCGGGGGCCAACTGCGTGGTCAGCAGCAAATGCGGATCGGGTTCGTCCTTGGCCAATACCTTGCTCGGCGCGTCCCATAGCGCCTGGTTCCATGCCCAGATCAGTTCCCGGCGCCAAATGTCCAGGCGCGGATGGGTGGTGAACCTCATGAGTTGCTTATAGAGCGCGTGATTCTGTTTGCGGGTTTCTTGCAGTGACTCTTCCAGCCGCGTGCGGGTGTTCTCCAGGTCCTTGGCGGTCGGTTTGCTGGAGAGAAATTCGTCGATCGGCTTGCTCAGCGCGCTGTTCCAGTATTGGTCAAAACTGTGCCCGAGCTGTTCGGCGACCGGCCCGACGCTGAGCATGTCGATGTCGGTGAAATTCAGATTTGGTTCAGCGTCGAAATACTCGTCCCCCAGATTGCGTCCGCCCACAATGGCCACGCTGTTGTCTGCCAGCCACAGCTTGTTGTGCATGCGTCGGTGTTGCTGCGAGAGGTTGAGTATTCGTCCGGCGGTGCGTGTTACGCCGGTGCTGCGGCCAAGGTGCAGCGGATTGAACAGACGTATCTGGATGTACGGATGCGCTGCCAGCGTGGCGATGACCTGGTCAAGGCCATCGCTGGTGGTGTCATCGAGCAGGATCCGTACTCGTACGCCACGGTCGGCAGCCTTCAGCAACTCCTCAACCAGCATCCGCGTGCTGATGCCGTCATGAACGATGTAGTACTGCAAATCGAGGCTGCTTTGAGCATTGCGGATCAACTCGGCGCGGGCCGTGAAGGCTTCGGTGCTGTTGGACAACAGGCGAAAGCCAGACTGCCCTTGGTGAAGCGCGGCCTGGGCCTGGATCGAGCGGCCGAATGCCGAGTCGCTGGCGGGCAACGCCTGGCTCGGTTCGCGAGGAACGTCGAGGGTCGCGCAGCCACCAAGAAACGAGGTGAGTAGCAGAAGAGCGGGCAGTGGCTGTCTGAATCTCACGTGAGATCGTTCCGAGTGGCGGCAATTATCGGCATATGGACGCTGGTTTTGCGAGAAAGGTCAGTCTGGCGTTCAGTCGTTTTGCGCCAGTAGCTGGATGGCGGCCGCGCCGACCTTGCGCACTGCGTCTTCGATCTGCGGTGTGGGCTTGGCGGCGTAGTTCATGCGCAGGCAATTGCGGTATTTGCCCGAGGCGGAAAAAATACTGCCGACGGCAATCTGTACGCCTTGATCGTGCAGGGCACGATTCAGTTTCAGGGTGTCGAAACCTTCCGGCAATTCAACCCACAGCATGAAGCTGCCTTGCGGACGGCTGGCGCGGGTGCCAGCGGGGAAGTAGCGGGTAACCCAGTCGATCATCAGGTCGCGATTGCGCTGGTATTGCGTGCGCATCCGCCGCAAATGCGGTTCGAAATGCCCGGCCTTGAGAAATTCGGCAATGGCAATCTGCGGCTGCGGCGCGGTAGAGCCGGTGCTGATGTATTTCATGTGCAGCACCCGTTCCAGATACCGGCCCGGTGCAACCCAGCCAATGCGCAAGCCCGGCGCCAGTGTCTTGGAAAAAGAGCTGCAAAGCAGGACGCGACCGTCCTCGTCGAAGGATTTGATCGTGCGCGGGCGTGGATAGCTGTAGGAGAGTTCGCCATACACATCGTCTTCGATGATCGCCACGTCGAAACGCTGTGCGAGCGTCAACAGCGCGCGTTTTCGCGACTCCGGCATGATGTAGCCCAGAGGGTTGTTGCAGTTTGGGGTCAACTGTATGGCCTTGATCGGCCATTGCTCGAGGGCCAGTTCGAGCGCATCTAGGCTGATCCCGGTGATCGGGTCGGTCGGGATTTCCAGAGCCTTCATGCCCAGGCCCTTGAGGGTCTGCATGGCGCCGTGAAAGCTCGGCGAGTCCACGGCCACGATGTCGCCGGGCTCACAAATGGAGCGAATGCTGGTGGACAGCGCTTCGTGGCAACCCGTGGTAATCACCAGATCGCTGGCAGTCAATTGGCAGCCGGAATCGAGCATCAGGCGGGCGATCTGTTCGCGCAGTTCGAGGGTGCCGTAGATGTTGTCGTAATACAGACCGGGCATGTCCTGGCGTCGACTGATTCGCGCAAGGTTGCGCAGCAGCGGTTTCATGGTCGGCGTGGTGATGTCCGGCATGCCGCGGCCCAGTTGCACAACATCCTTGCGCGGCACGGCGCGGATCAGCTCCAGCACCTGATCCCATTGCGAAATATCCACCGGGCGCTGGGCCGGGCGGCCAATCGCCGGCAACTCCGGCAGTTCGCGACCCACCGGCACGAAATAGCCGGACTTGGGTTTGGGCGTCGCCAGCCCGCTGTCTTCCAGCATGCGGTACGCCTGCTGGACCGTGCTCAGGCTGACGCCATGTTCAACACTCAATGCCCGCACCGAGGGCAGCCGGTCACCGGGGCGATAGAAGCCCTGTTCGATACGTGTGCCGAGCAATTCGGCGAGGTTGACGTAAAGGGTCATGGCGCAGTCTCGGTTTGGGTGATTCGGTTAACCAGTACAGATGGGGCAAAAATACAGGATTCAGTGGCAGAAGCACCTAATCTGTATGGAGTTAATACAGTTACGTTGAATCTGTAATGCTTTTTGCCGTCCGCGCATCATGAAAGCTCTGGCTACCCAAGTAAACAGGAGCAATCAAAATGAACGGCTTGAGCGATGTGCGGCTGACGTTACACAGTCAGGAACTGGCGGCAGGGCAATACAACGGCGCGCGCGGGGCGGTCATGCGCAACGCACCGTCCGGCCTGAGTCGCTGGGGTCTGTTCTGGCATCGCCTGCACACGCGCAAGGCGTTGCTTGAGCTGACGCCGGAGCAACTCAGGGATGTGGGATTGAGTCGCGAGCAGGCGCGGGAGGAGGGGCTCAAGCCTTTCTGGCGGATCTGAGTTTTGTGGCGCTCTTAAGGGCCTCTTCGCGGGCAAGCCCGCTCCCACAGTGGTTTTTGGTATCCGCAAATTTTGTGTTCACCACCCAACCCTGTGGGAGCGGGCTTGCCCGCGATGGCGTCCGCAAGGGCGCAACAAAACTCTCAGACCAACTCTTTAAGCCGATGCCACAACATCCCTAACGCCAACAACGGCGAACGCAAATGCTTGCCGCCGGGGAAGGTGACATGGGGAACCCGGGCGAACAGATCAAACCCTCCACTCTGCTGCCCACTGATCGCTTCACCCAACAACTTGCCCGCCAAGTGCGTGGCATTTACTCCATGGCCGGAATACGCCTGGGCGTAATACACATTCGGCTGATCCTTGAGCCGACCGATCTGCGGCAATCGATTCGCACCAATGCCGATCATCCCGCCCCATTGATAGTCGATCTTTACCTCGGCCAGTTGCGGGAAAACTTCCAGCATTTTCGGGCGCATGTAGGCGCCGATGTCCTTCGGATCGCGACCCGAATAGTGGCAAGCACCGCCGAACAGCAAGCGCCGATCCGCCGAAAGCCGGTAGTAATCCAGCGCCACCCGCTGATCGCAGACCGCCATGTTCTGCGGCAGCAGCGAGTGGGCCAGTTCCTCACTCAATGGCTCGGTGGCAATGATGTAGCTGCCCGCGGGCAGAACCTTGCCGCTGAGTTCGGGATTGAGTTCATTGAGGTAAGCGTTGCAGCCCAGCACCAGTGTCTTCGCACGCACCGAGCCTTGGGCGGTATGGACCTTGACCTCGGGGCCATACTCGATGCGGGTCACGGCCGATTGTTCGAACAGTTTCACCCCCAACTGCTGCGCGGCCGCCGCTTCGCCCAGTGCCAGGTTCAGGGGGTGCAAATGGCCGGAGCCCATGTCGATCAAGCCACCGACGTAGCGGTCGGAACCCACCACCGAGTGCATTTCATTGGCTTGCAGCAGACGGGTCTCGTAGCGGTAACCGAGGCTGCGCAGTTCTTCGGCGTCTTCGGCAAAACCTTCGAGATCGCGAGGCTTGTTCGCCAGATCGCAGTAGCCCCAGGTCAGGTCGCAGGGAATCTGAAAGCGCTCGACCCGTTGCCGGACGATGTCCACCGCTTCCAGGCCCATGAGTTTCAACTGACGCACGCCGTCCGCACCGATGACATTGGCGAACTGATCAAGGCCGTGACCGACGCCGCGAATCAACTGGCCGCCATTGCGTCCGCTGGCGCCCCAGCCGATCTTGTGCGCTTCCAGCAGCACCACGCTGAAGCCGCGTTCGGCCAGCTCCAGTGCCGTGTTCAGCCCTGAAAATCCGCCGCCGACCACGCACACATCCGCCACCAGCTCTCCTTGCAACACCGGATGATCGGGTTGCGGCAGGCTGCTGGCCGCGTAATAGGAGGCAGCGTGCCGGTGGTTTGGTGCAGGTTGCTGGGCACGGGCAGTCATGTGCGTCGTCCTGATTTTTGTGTCTAGAAAATTTGACGGAGCATAAGCCGGGCACTCCAACACGGGCAACATTGGTCGGTTGCCGCTGTCTGGATCGGGGCTTTTGCGTCAGAATCCCGGTCTATCCCGCCATTGGTTAGCGCTTCGATGAGTTGCAACAGTCAGAAAATCCGCACGTTGCGCCAACAGATTCCCTCGTTCGAGTGCGTCCCCGGCTGTCATGACTGCTGTGGCCCGGTCACCACGTCACCGGAAGAAATGTCGCGCCTGCCGCGCAAGACCCGGGCCGAGCAGGATGCGGCGATGGATGAACTCAACTGCGTACACCTGGGGCCCGACGGCTGCACGGTGTATGACGAACGGCCGCTGATTTGCCGGCTGTTCGGCACGACCAAGACGTTGCCTTGCCCCAATGGGCGCGGGCCGGTGGAGCTGATTCATCCGCGGGTGGAGAAGCAGATTCATGAGTACATGGCCAGCACCCGCCAAGTCCTGGTTTGATCGTTCCCACGCTCTGCGTGGGAATGCAGCCCGGGACGCTCTGCGTCCCAACGAGCCGAACGCGGAGCGTCCGTTGAGGCGTTCCTACGCGGAGCGTAGGAACGATCAGTGTCGGCTCAATCCGGAATCGGCAGGCTCAGGCTCTCTTTTACCTCTTCCATCACGATATAGCTCTTGGATTCGCGCACATGCGGCAGCTTGAGCAGAATGTCGCCCAGCAGCTTGCGGTACGAGGCCATCTCGGAAATCCGCGCCTTCACCAGGTAGTCGAAATCCCCTGACACCAGGTGACACTCCAGCACATGGGGCAGTTTGAGCACCGCGCGTCGGAACTCCTCGAAAGTATCGCCCGATTTGTAATCCAGACTGATCTCCACGAACACCAGAAGACTGCCCTTGAGGTGCTGCGGATTGAGCCGGGCGTTGTAGCCCATGATGATCCCTTCACGCTCCAGGCGCCGCACCCGCTCGGTACACGGCGTGGTCGAGAGCCCGACCTTTTCCCCAAGCTCGGTGAAGGAGATGCGGCCGTCCGCTTGCAGGATCCGCAGGATGTTGCGGTCGATCTTGTCCAGCTCACGTTTGGTTTGAGTGTTGGTACGCATAGGGGATGCGCCTCCGTCAAAAGGGTTTTTGCCGAGAATTCTCGCCAAATATAGGCAGTTATATAGTGAAAAGCACTGCCTAATCTTTTTTACACTGCGCACATCAATGCTCTACAACTACGAACGTCAGCGGCAAGCCGCGATGAGGGATATGAAAATGCGCGTTATGGTCTTGGGTAGCGGCGTCATCGGTACCACCAGTGCTTATTATCTGGCGCGTGCCGGATTCGAAGTGGTGGTGGTGGACCGTCAGCCAGCCGCTGCCATGGAGACCAGTTTCGCCAACGCCGGGCAGGTCTCGCCGGGTTATGCCTCGCCGTGGGCCGCGCCGGGTGTGCCGCTCAAGGCCATCAAGTGGCTGCTGCAGCGCCACGCACCGCTGGCGATCAAGGCGACTGCCGATATCGACCAATACTTGTGGATGGCGCAGATGCTGCGCAACTGCACCGCCAACCGTTATGCAGTGAACAAGGAGCGCATGGTCCGTCTGTCCGAGTACAGCCGTGACTGCCTCGACGAATTGCGCGCTGAAACCGGCATTGCCTACGAAGGCCGCAGCCTTGGGACGACCCAGCTGTTCCGCACTCAGGCCCAGCTCGATGGCGCGGCGAAAGACATCTCCGTGCTGAAAGAGTCTGGCGTACCGTTCGAACTGCTCGACCGCGCCGGCATTGCCCGCGTTGAGCCGGCGCTGGCCGGCGTCACCGACATCCTCGCCGGTGCCTTGCGTCTGCCGAACGATCAGACGGGCGACTGCCAGATGTTCACCACTCGCCTGGCCGAAATGGCCGTCAAGATGGGCGTGGAATTCCGTTTCGGCCAGGATATCCAGAAGCTCGATTTCGCCGGTGACCGCATCAACGGCGTGTGGATCGACGGCAAGCTGGAAACCGCTGACCGCTACGTGCTGGCCCTCGGCAGCTACTCGCCGCAACTGCTCAAGCCACTGGGGATCAAGGCGCCGGTGTACCCGCTCAAGGGTTACTCGCTGACCGTGCCGATCACCAACCCGGCGATGGCCCCGACGTCGACCATTCTCGACGAGACCTACAAGGTCGCGATCACCCGTTTCGACAACCGCATCCGCGTCGGCGGCATGGCTGAAATCGCCGGTTTTGACCTGTCGCTGAACCCGCGTCGGCGCGAAACCCTGGAGATGATCGTCAACGACCTCTATCCTCAGGGCGGCGATCTGGCCGAGGCCAGTTTCTGGACCGGTCTGCGCCCGACCACTCCTGATGGCACGCCAATTGTTGGCGCCACACCGTTCAAGAATCTGTTCCTGAACACCGGTCACGGCACACTCGGCTGGACCATGGCTTGTGGCTCCGGTCGCTTGCTGGCTGACCTGATGGCGAAGAAAACGCCGCAGATCAGCGCCGAAGGTCTCGATATTTCCCGTTACGGTAAAAAAACCCAGGAGTCCGCAAAACATGTCAATCCAGCGCCAGCTCACCAATGAGCGCATGAGCCAGATCGTCAGCCATAACGGCACCGTGTATCTGGCAGGGCAAGTCGGCGACGATATGAACGCCGGGATTGAACAGCAGACCCGTGAAAGCCTTGCCAACATCGAGCGTTTGCTGGATCTGGCGGGGACCGACAAGCACCATTTGCTGTCGGTGACGATTTACTTGAAAGACATTGATGCGCACTTCGAAGGCATGAATGCGGTATGGGACAAGTGGCTGCCAAAAGGCGTCGCCCCGGCCCGCGCGACTGTTGAGTCGAAGCTGTGTGAACCGGAAATTCTGGTTGAGCTGTCGGTTGTCGCCGCTCTGCCATAAGCCTGTCAGAAAGATCCCTCTTCCGGTGCTGTCGGCGGTTCACGCCGCCCGCCAGCGCCGGTTTTTATTCCAATGACCGCCTAGAAGCCTGCCGCCATGCGTCCAGCCCGTGCCCTGATCGACCTTCAAGCCCTGCGTCACAACTACCAGATCGCCCGTGAAATCACTGGGGCCAAGGCCCTCGCGGTCATCAAGGCCGATGCCTACGGCCATGGCGCGGTGCGTTGCGCCCAGGCGCTGGAAGCCGAGGCGGACGGATTCGCCGTGGCGTGTATCGAAGAGGCGTTGGAGCTGCGTGCCGCCGGTATTCGTGCGCCGGTATTGTTGCTCGAAGGTTTTTTCGAAGCCGATGAGCTGTCGCTGATCGTCGAGCATGATTTCTGGTGCGTGGTGCATTCGTTGTGGCAGCTCGAAGCCATCGAGAAAGCCACGTTGAGCAAGCCGATCACGGTCTGGCTCAAGCTCGATTCGGGCATGCACCGCGTGGGGCTGCATCCCAAGGATTATCAGGCGGCCTATCAACGGCTGCTGGCCAGCGGCAAGGTGGCGAAGATTGTGCTGATGAGCCACTTCGCCCGGGCCGATGAGCTGCACGATCAGGCTAGCGCCGAGCAAGTCGCGGTGTTTGAAGCCGCGCGTAAAGGTTTGTCGGCCGAGATCAGTCTGCGCAACTCGCCAGCAGTGCTGGGTTGGCCGCAGATTCCGAGCGATTGGGTTCGTCCCGGCATCATGCTCTACGGCGCGACGCCGTTTGAGGAAGCCAACGCCGTAGCATCGCGCCTGCAACCGGTGATGACGCTGGAATCGAAAGTGATCTGCGTGCGGGAACTGCCGGCTGGTGAGCCGATTGGTTACGGTGCCAAATTCATTACGCCCAAGCCGATGCGTGTCGGCGTGGTGGCCATGGGTTACGCCGATGGTTACCCGCGCCAGGCGCCGACCGGTACGCCGGTGTTGGTCGCCGGACAACGCAGTCAGTTGATCGGCCGGGTGTCGATGGACATGCTCTGCATCGACCTGACCGATGTGCCGCAGGCCGGTCTGGGTTCCACTGTCGAGTTGTGGGGTAAAAACATCCTCGCCAGTGATGTCGCGGCGGCTGCCGGGACGATTCCTTACCAAATCTTCTGCAACCTGCGTCGGGTGCCAATGCTCTATTGCGAGGGTTAAGGCCAAACGCTACGCACCGGAAGTCGCCTCGCTGAACAGGATTCAGGTCCAAGTGTTGTAAATACTGAACGCTCTCGCCATGATAACGCTCAATATTCAAACAACCTGAATCCCTGGAGGCGCTAGCATTGGACGTCGGTGAACGACTGCAATCCATCCGTAAGCTCAAAGGACTTTCCCAGCGTGAGCTCGCCAAGCGCGCGGGTGTGACCAACAGCACGATTTCGATGATCGAGAAGAACAGCGTCAGTCCCTCGATCAGTTCGCTGAGGAAAGTCCTGGGCGGGATTCCCATGTCCATGGTCGAGTTCTTTTCCGAAGAAATCCTGCAGGAAAAACCGACGCAGATCGTCTACAAAGCCAACGAACTGATCGATATTTCCGATGGCGCAGTGACCATGAAACTCGTCGGCCGGGCTCATCCGAGCCGGGCTATCGCATTCCTCAATGAAATCTACCCGCCTGGCGCCGACACCGGTGACGAAATGCTCACCCATGAGGGCGAGGAAACCGGGATTTTGGTAGAAGGGCGACTGGAATTGGTGGTCGGGCTCGAAACTTTTGTGCTCGAAGCCGGCGACAGCTACTACTTTGAAAGTACCAAGCCACACCGTTTCCGTAATCCGTTCGATGCGCCGGCGCGACTAATCAGCGCAGCCACGCCAGCCAATTTCTAAGAGAAGAGGCGTCCTGCCAGTATGGCGGCGGCACCCGAAGTGTTTTTCCGCCGCGTCACAAGACCCCTTCGACTTTGGGGTTGTTTCAGTGCGGCGGGCTTACCGTTATACTTGCGCCCGCCTGCGAACCGTGGCCGTGGGCGTGACTAGCCACCATTGAGGGTGAACGCGTGAATCTAATTATGAAAATGCTGGCTGCACCAGCAACCGTATTGGCCCTATGGGCTGTCAGCGCTCAAGCTGCGACGAACGACGATATTGCCAAGCGCCTTGAGCCTGTCGGCCAGGTCTGTGTGACAGGTCAAGAGTGCAAGGGGATGGAAGTGGCTGCCTCTGCTGGCGGCGGCGGTGCCAAAACCCCTGATGAAGTGATTGCAAAACATTGCAACGCTTGCCACGGCACCGGCCTGTTGGGCTCGCCGAAAATCGGCGACGCGGCGGACTGGGGCAAACGTGCCAAAGAACAAGGCGGCCTTGACGGTCTGTTGGCCAAAGCCATCACCGGTATCAATTCCATGCCGCCAAAAGGCACCTGTGCCGATTGCTCCGATCCCGAGCTGAAAGGCGCGATCGAGAAGATGTCCGGCCTGAAATAAGCCTGTATCTTCAACAAAAAGCCGCTTGCGAGCGGCTTTTTTGTGCCCGCGATTTACCCTCGCAGGCTATTCATTGCAGCAAAGACACGGCAAGCTCGGTCCAACCCCAATTCACGGAATGTAAGGGAAGATCAGATGGTGCAGCTGTGTTCTATCGAGCAAGCGGTCGATGATGTGTTGGCGCGGTTGCCAGCGCATATCCACATGGGTCTGCCACTCGGTCTGGGTAAACCCAACCATTTCGTCAATGCGCTGTTCCAGCGTGTCGCGCAATTGCCCGAGCGGCAGCTGACGATCTACACCGCCTTGTGCCTGGGCCGTCCTGCCTTGGGCGACGGTTTGCAAAAGCGCTTTCTCGAACCCTTCATCGAGCGGGTGTTTGGCGATTATCCGGAACTGGATTTCCTTGCGGGACTGCAGCGCGACAGCCTGCCGAGCAACATTCATGTGCATCAATTCTTCATGCAACCGGGCAGCCTTCTCCATAGTGCGTCGGCCCAGCAGGATTACGTCAGCAGCAACTACAGCCATGCCGCGCGGGACATCAATGCCGCCGGTTTGAACCTGGTGGCGCAATTGGTGGCCAGCCATGGCGAGCACCCCGATCGCCTCAGTCTGAGCTGCAACTCGGACATCACCCTCGACCTGTTTCCAATGATCGCCAAACGGCGGGCGGCGGGTGAGACGATCCTGCTGGTCGGTCAGGTGCACAACGACCTGCCCTATATGCCGGGGGATGCGGAAGTCGGCATCGACGCTTTCGACCTGTTGATCGACGAGAAGGACAACACCACATTGTTCTCGACGCCGAACATGCCCGTCGGATTCCAGGATCACTTCATCGGCTTGCACGCCAGCACCCTGGTGCGCGATGGCGGCACGTTGCAGATCGGCATTGGCTCCATGGGCGATGCCCTGACCGCCGCCTTGTTGGCGCGGCAGGCTGACAATGTCGGTTACAAGGCCTTGCTGGCAGATATCAATCTCAGCCAGTGGGCGCAATTGATTGATCGCGAAGGCGGTGTCGAGCCCTTCGCCAAAGGCCTCTACGGTTGCAGCGAAATGTTCGTCAACGGTTTGCTGGTGCTGGCCGATGCAGGGATCGTGCGGCGCAAGGTCTACCCGGACGTGCCGACCCAGCAACAGGCGAATGCCGGCACCCTGGACGAAGCCGCGCAAAGCGACGGCATCTCGGTGCACGGCGGGTTCTTCCTCGGGCCACGCAGTTTCTACGAGCGCTTGCGCGAACTGCCGCAAAACAAGCGGCTCGAATTCAACATGACCCGCATCAGCTACATCAACGAGCTCTACGGTCAGGAAGAACTCAAACGCTTGCAGCGCCTCGATGCGCGTTTCATCAACACCGCGTTTACCATGACGTTGCTCGGTGCCGGCGTGGCCGATCAATTGGAAGACGGTCGGGTGCTCAGCGGCGTTGGCGGACAATACAATTTCGTCGCCCAGGGCCATGCGCTGGAAGGCGCGCGTTCAGTGTTGATCCTGCGCAGCTGGCGCGAGGCGGGGGGCGAAGTCAGTTCGAACATCGTCTGGGAATATGGCCACTGCACGATCCCGCGGCATTTGCGTGACATCGTTGTCACCGAATACGGCATCGCCGATTTGCGCGGCAAGACTGACGCGGCGGTGATCGAGGCGTTACTCAACATCAGCGACTCTCGCTTCCAGCCGGGATTGATCGAGCAGGCACAGAGCGTTGGCAAGTTGCCGAAGAATTTCCGTATCGATCCGCGTTTTGCCGACAACAGTCCGCAGCGTTTGCAGGCGATCCAGGCACAGCATCCGAACTTGTTTCCGGAGTATCCGCTGGGGTGCGATTTCACTGAGGTGGAGCGGGATCTGTTGCGGGCGCTGAACTGGCTGAAGAGCAAATTCAAGCTGACGGAGATTCTGGAGCTTGGCAAGGCCGCGCTGGATGCGCCAGAACCTTCATCGTTTCCCGAGCATCTGGAGCGGATGGAGCTGACGAAGCCGGAAGGTTTGAAAGAGGATTTGTTTCAGCGACTGTTGCTCACCGGCCTGAAGGCCACCACGCAATAACGGCCAGCACAAAACAACTTTGGGAGCCAGCCTGCTGGCTCCCACAGGGGAAATGCGTTTGCTGCTGGTTATTCGATGAAGGTGACGACGCCGCCGGCCAGCGACTGAACGCGAGCCAGGGATTCAACCCGATAACCCTGCGCATCCAGTTCCGCACGCCCGCCCTGGAACGACTTCTCGATCACGATCCCCAAGCCCGCCACGGTCGCGCCGGCCTGTTTGATGATCGAGATCAGCGCTTGCGAGGCCTTACCGTTGGCCAGGAAGTCATCGATGATCAGCACGCGGTCGCTGCTGGTCAGGTGGCGCGGGGAGATCGCCACGGTGCTTTCGGTCTGCTTGGTGAACGAGTAGACGGTCGCCGACAGCAGGTTTTCGGTCAGGGTCAGGGACTGATGCTTGCGCGCAAAAATCACCGGGACGCCCAGGTTCAGACCGGTCATGATCGCCGGGGCAATGCCCGAGGCTTCGATGGTGACGATCTTGGTGATCCCCGAGTCCTTGAACAGCGTGGCGAATTCGTCGCCGATCAGCTTCATCAGGGCCGGATCAATCTGGTGGTTCAGAAAAGCGTCGACTTTCAGGACCTGGTCGGAAAGCACGATGCCTTCTTCGCGAATTTTCTTGTGCAGTGCTTCCATGAAGCTTTCCTCTAAGGACGGCTGAGCGTCTAAGGCTGGTTAAAAAGTAGTCGATTCTAGCGCTTTAACATCGCGCGTATATCCGCCAATGCGGTATTGCCGCGAACGGCCTTGACCTCGACGGGCGTGTCGTCGGTGCCTTCCCAGGCCAGGTCGTCCGGCGGCAACTCATCGAGGAAGCGGCTCGGCGCGCAATCGATGATCTCGCCGTATTGTTTGCGCTTGGCGGCGAAGGTGAAGGCCAGGGTCTGACGCGCCCGGGTAATCCCGACGTAGGCCAGCCGGCGTTCTTCTTCGATGGTGTCGGCTTCGATGCTGGAACGGTGCGGGAGGATTTCCTCTTCCATGCCCATGATGAACACGTACGGGAATTCCAGTCCTTTGGACGCGTGCAAGGTCATCATCTGCACACCTTCGGCACCGTCTTCCTCTTCCTGCTGACGTTCCAGCATGTCGCGCAGCACCAGTTTGCCGATGGCGTCCTCGACGGTCATCTCGCCTTCTTCGTCTTTCTCCAGCGTGTTCTTCAACGCTTCGATCAGGAACCAGACGTTGCCCATGCGGTAATCGGCGGCCTTGTCGCTGGAGCTGTTGGTTCGCAGCCAGTTCTCGTAGTCGATGTCCATGACCATGCTGCGCAGCGCCGAGATCGGGTCTTCGCCGGCGCACTGTTCGCGCACCTTGTCCATGAAGCGCTTGAAGCGCGACAGGCGATCGGTGAAGCGCGCATCCAGGTGTTCGCCCAGGCCGATTTCGTCGGTGGCGGCGTACATCGAGATCTTGCGTTCAGTGGCGTAGTTGCCCAGCTTCTCCAGCGTGGTCGAACCAATCTCCCGGCGCGGAACGTTGATCACCCGCAGGAAGGCGTTGTCGTCATCCGGGTTCACGATCAGGCGGAAGTAGGCCATCAGGTCTTTCACTTCCTGGCGGCCGAAAAAGCTGTTGCCACCGGACAGTCGATACGGAATCTGGTGGTGTTGCAGCTTCAGCTCGATCAGCTTGGCCTGGTAGTTACCGCGATACAGGATCGCGAAATCGCTGTACGGCCGGTCCGTGCGCAAGTGCAGGGTCAGCAGTTCCACGGCCACGCGCTCGGCTTCGGCGTCTTCGTTGCGGCAGCGGATCACGCGGATTTCGTCGCCGTGGCCCATTTCGCTCCACAGCTGCTTTTCGAATTCGTGCGGGTTGTTGGAGATCAGCACGTTGGCGCACCGCAGGATGCGGCTGGTGGAGCGATAGTTCTGCTCCAGCATCACCACTTTCAGGGACGGATAGTCGTCCTTGAGCAGCATCAGGTTTTCCGGCCGCGCCCCGCGCCAGGCGTAGATCGACTGGTCATCGTCGCCCACCACGGTGAACTGGTTGCGCGTGCCGATCAGCAACTTCACCAGCAAATACTGGCTGGCGTTGGTGTCCTGGTATTCGTCCACCAGCAGGTAGCGGACTTTGTTCTGCCACTTTTCGAGGATGTCGGCGTGTTCCTGGAACAGCTTCACCGGCAGCAGGATCAGGTCGTCGAAGTCCACTGCGTTGAACGCCTTGAGCGTGCGCTGATAGTGGGTGTAGACGATGGCGGCGGTCTGCTCCTTGGGGTTGCGTGCGTTTTCCAGGGCTTCGGCCGGCAGGATCAGGTCGTTTTTCCACGAGCCGATCATGTTCTTGATCTCGTCGACGCCGTCGTCGCCGGCGTATTCCTTCTGCATGATGTCAGTCATGAGGGCTTTGACGTCGGTCTCGTCGAAGATCGAGAAGCCCGGTTTGTAGCCCAGCCGCACGTGTTCCTTGCGGATGATGTTCAGGCCCAGGTTGTGGAAGGTGCACACGGTCAGGCCACGGCCTTCGCCGCCCTTGAGCAGGGTGCCGACCCGTTCCTTCATCTCGCGCGCGGCCTTGTTGGTGAAGGTCATGGCGACGATGTACTGGGCGCGGATGCCGCAGTTCTGGACCAAGTGCGCAATTTTGCGCGTGATCACGCTGGTCTTGCCGGAGCCTGCACCGGCGAGCACCAAAAGAGGGCCGCCGACGTAGCTCACGGCTTCTTGCTGCCGGGGATTGAGTCGGGACATGCGTAGTCAGGGAGTCATTTGTGAAATGGGCCGGCATTTTAACAGGCTCAGCGAATTGTGCTGCTCTCTCCGACTTGTGACGTACTGCGCTATCTCTATTTGCCGGTTTTGATACTTTCAAGCAGGATGCGCGGTGAATTTGCGGCTAATGTTCGTATTCCAGACACAAATCCTCGCTTGAAAACTGATGTCATTTGGTCATTGGTTGGCGGCGCGGCATAATGCCTGCCGCCTACATCTTTGCAGAGTCTAGGGAGCTAGCTTGTCTACGCCTGTCGAACCCTTGCGTTTGCTGCTACTGGCCGAAGAGCCAGCGTGGGCAGCGTTGTTGCGCGAGTGTCTGGCTCCGATGGGGAGCTCGGCCGTGCTCATCAGCGCTCCGAGTTGGGACTCGGTCAGCAGTCTGTTCGATGACAACCGCGGTGCGGTGTTGTTGACGATTCCTGCCCTTCAGCCTGCGCCCGGCCGTTGTAACCTGCCGACGGTGTTGCTGCTCGAGCACGAGCCGACGTCGCCGCCCGATGGTGTGAGCGACTGGCTGGTGCGCGATCATCTCGATCCCGGCATGTTGCGTCGTTGCCTGCGCCACGTGCGTGAGCGCGGTGTGCTGGAAAACACCTTGCAGCGTCTGGCCGAGCAAGACCCGCTTACCGGCATCGCCAACCGTCAGGGTTTCCAGACCTTGCTGGCAGCGCGTCTGGCGGAAAACGACGGCCGGGGCCTGGCCCTCGGTCACCTGGATCTCGACAACTTCCGTCACGCCAACGATGCCCTCGGCCACCAGGCCGGCGACCGGTTGATCCTGCAAGTGGTCGCGCGCCTGAAAAGTCAGCTTGAGGCCAGCGATCAACTGGCACGACTGGGCAGCGACGAATTCGCTCTGCTGATCGACACCCGTCGTGCGCCGCAACGCGCCGAATGGATGGCCGAACGCATCACCGAAGCCCTGGCCGAACCTTATTGGGTCGATGGCGAAAGCCTGTTGATCGGTTCCAGCCTGGGCATCGCCCATGCCCGGGCCCAGGCGGGTGCCGATCCTCTTATGTGGCACGCGCACATCGCCATGCAGCAAGCCAAAAGCACTCAGGGCTGCACTTTTCACATCTTCAATGAACGCATCAACCGCAACGCCCGCAGCATGGCCGATCTCGAAAGCGAGCTGCGCCGGGCCTTGCGTCGTGACGAACTGGAGCTGCATTACCAGCCACGCCTGAACCTTGAGGACGGCAAAATCGTCGGCCTTGAAGCCCTGGTGCGCTGGCGCCATGCCGAGCGTGGTTTGCTGGCGCCCAGCGAATTCGTGCCGCTGGCCGAGCAAAGCGGTTTGATCGTGCCACTCGGTTACTGGGTGATTTCCCGTGCCCTGCGGGACATGCAGGCGCTGCGCGAGCGCGGTTTGCCGGCGCTGCACATGGCGATCAACCTGTCGTTCCGGCAGTTTCAGGACAGCCAATTGTTGTCGACCCTGAGCCGGCTGATTGCCGAGCGCGGCGTCGAGGCGCAATGGCTGGAGTTCGAGCTGACCGAAACCGCGGTGATGCGCCGCAGTGATCTGGTGAAGCAGACCATGGATGCGCTCGGGCGACTGGGCGTGCGCTTTTCTCTGGATGACTTCGGCACCGGGTTCTCGTCGTTCGTGCACCTCAACAGCCTGCCGATTGCCTTGCTCAAGGTCGACAAGAGCTTCGTCGGCGGCATGGAGGAGCGCGAAGAGAATCGCAAACTGGTGCACGCGATGATCAACCTGGCGCACAACCTCAATCTTGAAGTGGTCGCTGAGGGCGTGGAAACGACAGAACAACTGGATTTGTTGCGTGGGTTTGGTTGCGATCAGGTGCAGGGTTATCTGATCAGCAAGCCGTTGCCGCTGATGGAACTGGTTGAGTATTTGACGTTTGACAGCGACCAGCAGCCAGCGCTGGGCATCGTGAGCTAACCCTATACAACTGTGGGAGCGGGCTTGCCCGCGATAGCGATGTGTCAGTTGTTAACTATGTTGACTGACACACCGCTATCGTCGGAGCGCCGCCCGGAGCAGGCTCACTCCTAAAGGGGGATCTCACTCGGTCTGGGCGATCTCGAAACGCTGCGACGCAGGCTCGCGTCGAATCATTCCTTTCATCTTCCACTCGAACGCCAGCGTCAGACTCACCGCCGAGCACGCCAGGCCAAGCGCCAACCCCCACCAGACGCCCGTTGGCCCCCCGTTCAAATTGAACGCCATCCACCATGCCGCCGGTGCCCCGATCAGCCAATAGCAGCCGAGCCCGACCAGGAAGGTGGTCTTGGCGTCCTTGAGCCCGCGAATGCAGCCCATGGCGATGGTTTGCGTACCGTCGAACAGCTCGAACCATGCGGCGACCGCCAGCAGGCTCACAGCCAGGTTGATCACGTCGCGAAACGCCGGGTCGTTGTGGTCCAGGAACAGGCCGATCAACTGATTGGGCAAGAACCAGAACACCATCGCGAACCCGAGCATCGACACGGCCCCGAACGCAATCCCGACCCGACCCGCCAGCCGCGCATCCAGCAACTGTCCGGCACCGTAATGCTGACCGATGCGCATGGTGATCGCGTAGGAAATCCCCGCCGGTACCATGAACGCCACGGAAACAATCTGCAGGGCGATCTGGTGCGCGGCCAGTTGCGTGCTGCCCATGGTGCCCATGCACAGCGCCGCAAACGCAAACAACCCGACTTCCACCGCGTAGGTGCCACCGATGGGCAGGCCGAGGCGCCACAGCTCTTTCAAGTACTGACGGTTAGGCCGCGACAGGCCCTGGCGCAGCGGATAAGCGTCGTAGGCTGGATGCCGACGGATGTGCAGCGCCAGCGCCACGGCCATCAGGTTGGCGACAATGGCCGTGACCAGGCCGATGCCCATCAGGCCCAGTTTTGGCAGGCCGAACATCCCGGTGATCAACGCATAGTTGAGCAGGAAGTTGGCCACGGTGCCGCCCAGGCTAATGACCATCACCGGCGTCGCCCGGCCGATGGCGCTGGTGAAACCACGCAGGGCCATGAAGCTCAGATAGCCGGGCAGGGCGAACGGCAGGATCAGCAGGAACTGGCCGGCGGCGTGGACGTTGGTTTCGGTCTGGCCAAACAGCAGCAGCACCGGTTTGAGGTTCCACAGCAGCAACCCGGCCACCAGCGCCATCAGCCAGGCCAGCCACAACCCGGCCTGGGTCAGTCGCGCAGCACCGACGATATCGCCGGCGCCCTGACGGATCGCCACCAGGGTGCCGACTGCGGCAATCACGCCGATGCAGAAGATCGACACAAACGAATACGTCGCCGCACCCAGGCCGCCACCGGCCAGCGCTTCGGGACTCAGGCGCGCCATCATCAAGGTGTCGGTGAGGACCATCAACATGTGCGCCAACTGCGAGGCAATCAACGGCCCCGCCAGCCGCAGGATGGCCCAGAGTTCGGTACGTGCTGGATGCTGCATGGTCATCACGCTCGATTATTGAAGAGAAAAAGGAAACCCCAAGGAAAACAGGAGAACGCCGATTCTCGGCGCTTCACGGGGATTGCACAAAGGGATAAAAAGGATGGGTGGCATGAGTCAAACTCATGCTGGCAGGTTTCTGCTAACGTTGCGCAACCGCGCCTTAGGAGCTTTCCCGATGTCCCGTCGTCTTCCACCCTTGTATGCCCTGCGCGCATTTGAAGCGGCGGCGCGGCATAGCTCGTTTACCCGTGCGGCGGAAGAATTGTCGATCACCCAAAGCGCGGTCAGTCGGCATATTCGTACGCTCGAAGAGCATTTCGCCTGTCGTCTGTTTCACCGCAGCGGACGCAACCTGCAATTGACCGAGTCGGCGCGCCTGATCCTCCCCGGCATTCGTGAAGGTTTTACCGCCCTGGAACGTGCCTGCAATACCTTGCGCGCCGAAGACGACATCCTGCGCATGAAAGCCCCGTCGACGTTGACCATGCGCTGGCTGCTGGCGCGGCTCAGCCGTTTTCGGCACTTGCAGCCGGGCAACGAAGTGCAACTGACCAGCGCCTGGATGGACATCGACTCGGTGGACTTCAATCAAGAACCGTTCGACTGCGCCGTGATCCTCAGCAACGGGCATTTCCCGCCGGACTGGGAGGCGACGCTGTTGTTTCCCGAGGAGCTGATTCCTGTAGGCGCGCCGAATTTGCTGAAGGATCAGCCGTGGGACGTCGAGCGTCTGGCCAGCACCGAACTGCTGCACCCGACGCCGGACCGCCGCGACTGGCGCACGTGGCTGGTGCGCATGGGCGTGGATGATCAGGTGTCACTCAAGGGCGGGCAGGTCTTCGACACTCTGGAGCTGGGCATGATCGCGGCAGCCCGGGGTTATGGCGTGTCCATGGGCGATTTGCTGATGGTGGCGGAGGATGTCGCGCAGGGTCGTTTGAGTTTGCCGTGGCCGACCGCCGTGGCCAGTGGTGAGAATTATTACCTGGTCTGGCCGAAAACCCGCCCGGGAGGTGAACGTTTGCGCCGCCTCAGCGATTTCCTGCTCGGGGAGGTTCGGGCCATGGATTTACCCGATGTCGAACACCTTTGCTGAATCGATAGAGCCCCTGCGGTAGAGGCCTTGAGCCATATCCTCGCTTTTTACTCAAGTATTCAAGTTTGCCGCCGAGAATCTGCACATGGAACCTTCGTGCAGGTTTATCGCAATTCCCTTTGAATATTGCCGAGTGTGCATCGTGATCAGGATGTCTGGTCGCTCGGCCAGGAGCTGTCATGTCTCAACCCCGTGCCCGGATCGCCTCACAACTTGGTCTTGCGCTTGCCGTGATTCTGGCGATTGTCATCACTGGCAGTACCGTATTCGCCCTGCGTTCGCTGGACAGCGCCAACCTCGCCACCCGCGAGGAGCACCTGGCCAGCGAAGCCCGGTTGCTGGCCGACCAATTGAGCACCTTTCACGGCACGTTGCGTGAAAGCACCCAGCGCCTGGCCGGCCTGTTCGAGAAACGCTTCAGTGCGGGTCTGAGCGTGCACCCGGATGAGCCGGTGGCCGTGGCGGGCGCGCAGACGCCGGGCTTGCACTTGGGCAGCGAAGTGTTGAACAACAACTTCAAGGAAGTCGACGAGTTCAAGCAAATGACGGCGGGCGTCGCGACGGTGTTCGTGCGCAGTGGCGAAGACTTTGTCCGGGTCAGTACCTCCCTGACCAAGCAGGATGGCAACCGGGCCATCGGCACCTTGCTCGATCACGCGAATCCGGCCTATGCGCGCTTGATGGCGGGGCAGAGCTACGTCGGTCGCGCCTTGCTCTTCGATCGCTCCTACATGACCCAGTACACCCCTGTGCGCGACAGCAGCGGCAAGGTGATCGCCGTGTTGTTCGTAGGGTTCGACTACACCGATGCGCAGAACGCGCAGTTCGAAAACCTCAAACGCTTCCGCATCGGCCAGACGGGCTCGCTGGCGCTGCTGGATGAGCAGAACAAGTGGCTGGTGCCGATTGCAGGCGTGCAAGCGCTCGATAAAGCGGTCCCGGCCATCACCAGCCTGGCGAAAACCCCGGGCAAGGGCGATTTCTGGAGCGACAAGTCCGAAGACTTCTACAGCGTGGCCGTGCCGTTCGACGGCGGCCCATGGTCGGTGGTGGCGAGCATGCCGCAAACCGAAATCAGCGCGGTGACCTGGAGCGTTGGTATTCAATTGGCGATCGGCAGTTTGCTGGCGATGTTGATTGCCGTGGGTTCGGCAGTCTGGTTACTGCGCAGCAAACTCGCGCCGCTGGGTGATCTGGTGCGCCAGGCTGAAGCGCTGGGCGCTGGTGATCTGAGCGTGCGCCTGAACGTGTCGAGCAATGACGAGATTGGTCAACTGGCCCGCGCCTTCAACCAGATGAGCCAAGCGCTGTCGACAATGGTCGAGCACATCCGCAAGGCCTCGGGCGAGGTCAACAGTCGTGCCCAAGCGTTGTCCGGCCTGTCCGGTGGTGCCTATGAAGGGATGGAGCAGCAGTCCGGCGAAATCACCAGCATGGCCGGCGCCGTGGAAGAGTTCAGCGCAACTTCGCTGAACATCGCCGACAACATGGGCAGCACCCAACGCCTGGCCCAGGAAAACGCACAACAAACCCAGATCGGTCGCACGTCGATGGACGAAGCGTCCTCATCTCTGGAGCAAATTGCTGGCGCACTGAACAGCACCGCTACCGTGATCAACACCCTCGGTCAGCGCTCCCAGGAAATCGGCGGCATCGTCGGCGTGATTACCTCGATCGCCGAACAAACCAACCTGCTGGCGTTGAACGCGGCCATCGAAGCGGCCCGTGCCGGCGAGCAGGGTCGCGGCTTTGCGGTGGTGGCCGATGAGGTGCGCAACCTGGCGTCGCGCACCCGCCAGGCCACCGATGAAATTTCCGGGATGATTCAAAGCATCCAGCAGGAAACCGGCAACGCGATCAGCACCATGGAGCAAGGCAACCTGTTAATGCAGGAAGGCCTGTCGCGTAACGCCAACGTGGCCTCGGCCCTGGCGCGCATCGACGAACAGAGCCGCTCGGCCGGCGAGCAATTTGCGGCGATCACCACGGCGACTCAGGAACAGAGCAGCACCGCGACCTTGCTCAGCAGCAACCTGCAAAGCATTGCGCTGGCCAACAGCGAGCAGCGTGAAGTGGTGTCGAACCTGGCCGTTACCGCCAAAGAGCTGGAGAAGCTGGCAGCGGACTTGCGCCAAGAGGTTGACCGGTTTCGTTGAGTAGCGGCTGAAATCGCCTTCGCGAGCAAGCTCGCTCCCACAGGGTTGTGTGTCGTTCCGTCCTTTTGTGAACGACACAAATCCTGTGGGAGCGAGCTTGCTCGCGATCAGGTTTACCTCAATACCTAAACCGAGTGACTAATCACACTTGGCATTGCTCGACACTTCCTTGCTCGCCTGTTTCAACTGCTTGCCCAACTCCGCCGCGTTGGTGCTGTTGTAAACCCGGCCGCCGGTGTTTTCAGCGATGCAACGTGACGGGCCACCGGCACCGATTTTCACCACGTTGACCCGCAGGCGTGGTTGTTCCCTGGCGATGCGACGGGATACCGCGCAGGCGTCTTTATCGCAACCGTCCTCGCCGTCGACGAACATCACGATCACTGCATCGTTATTGCGCCCGTCGACCTTGCTGGCGGCGTAGGCCAGGCTGTCGGCCAGTGGTGTGCCATCGTTGGGAACCAGACCGCGAATCCCGTTGATCAGCCGCGGCCGGTCGCCAAGCTTGAACACGCCCTGGTCCGGTGTTCTTTCGCAACCGGCGAAGGTGATCAGGCGCGTGTCGATTTTCGGGTCCAGCCCATTGATCATGCCGGCCAGCGATTCCTTGGCGACGTCCATGCGGCTGGGCTTGGCGAAGATCTGCATGGTGCGGTTCGGGTCCAGGTACTTGTTCATCTCATTGCCGAAGAACCAGTCCTCGTCGGCTTTCACCGACTTGATGTTCAAATCCATCGAGCCCGAAGTGTCGAGTACCACCACAAATTGCGGGGGCACGGCATCCGGCGCTTTTTTACGGCACGCGTAGTTGTCCAGCGTCGGGGCTGGAGGTGGCGGCGGTGGTGGCGGCGCGACCGGTTTTGGTGGTGGGACCGGCTTGGGCGGCGGCACTGGTTTCGGTTCGGGCACCGGTTCTGGTTCCGGAGCAGGCTCCGGTTCCACGACAGGCTCGGGAACCGGTTCAACCGGTTTCTCCACAGGTTTCTCCACTGGCGTCACCACCGGCGCTACCGGTGGAACCACGACAACCGGTTCTCGGTGCAGGAACCACCAGAGCCACAGCGCCAGAAGCAGCAACAGCAGCGCAAGCAAGGCCGCCGCGATCCACCAGCCACGGCGCGAAGGCGGTACGACCGGCACCACCGGCGGCACGATCGGTTTGGGCGGACGCTGGTTCCAGCGCACCACCAGCGGCTCGCCATTGAGGCTGTACAGCTTGTCCAGTTCAGGCGTGCCGAGCAGGCTGCGCAGGTCTTGCGCTTCCGTTGCTTGACCGCGTCTTTGCAGTTCGTCCGCCAGCTGCTCGAGGGACGTCTGACGCACTTCATAGGTTTCCAGCAAGCGTCGTCGCGCGTCCTCGTTGAGGTCGGCATAGGGCGTGGGTTGGCCACCCAGTTCGGTCCACCATTCCAGCACGTCACCGCTGCCCATGCGCGGAATGGCGAAGAGGCTGGCGACGGTCGGCGGAAAATGTTTCTGGATGAGGGCAACTTTGGCTTGCAGTGCACTCATCCCCTCCGGTGTGGCTTGCGCATCCCTGATGACCCGCTGCATGACGACGATTCCTGAAAAAGGTGCCAGCCTCCCTCGGGAGGCGGCGGGGTGAAAAGTTACTCTTCGTAACCGAGGCTGAATTGCAGTTGGTTGACCTTTTTCTGCAAGACCTTCAGCTGCTCCTTCTTGGCGGCCAGCGTCGCGGGCGAGGCCTTGGTCACGGGCGCTGCCTGCGAGGCCTTGAGCTGCTGCTCAAGCCCGGCGATCTGCTTCTGCACCTGGCTTTCATTGGCATGCCGGGTCTTTAGCGAGGACAGCAACTGACTCAGCGACTGGTTCAGCGCCGCCTGGGATTTCTGCTGGCTGGCCAGGTCGGTCTTGGTGCTGAGTTGCTGGGCCTGAATGTTCTCGTAGACCTGGCGGAACATGGCGTTTTCCTGGCGAGAGGCAGACAGGGCCTGTTCTTTCTGCTTGACCTGATCGCTGTAGCCACCGGAGTAGTCGCAGTTCATTTTGGTCAGCATGCTGCTGTCGCGATTGGTCGCATCGCATTCGCCGGGCTTGGTCGCGCAACCGCTCAAAGCCAGGACGGCGGTGAGGACCGCCAGTGGTCGTAACGTCATGTGCTTAGCCCAAGGTGATCGCGGAGCGCTGGGAGTACAGACCGTCGACTTCCTTTTGCAGGGTGGCGACTTTCTGGTTCATTTTCTTAATGTTCATGTCCACCTGCTTGATCTCGGCGCCGGTGGCACCTTGTGCACGCTCGGCGTCTGCCACCTTGGTGTACTCGGTGACTTTGACGCGCATGTTGCCGAGGTCTTTACGCAGGCGCGCGATGTTGGAATCGATCTCGGCGATTTGCGCCTGGGCCTGGCTCTTGTCGACTTTCTTGTTGGCGATGTCCTTTTTGATCTGGGCAATCTTCGCCTGATCGTCATTGATCACTTGCTGAGCGGTCGCGGTACGGGCGATCACGTTCTGGGTGTCTTGTTCGACGTCGCTGTTCATTTTAGCCAAGCGGGTTGAGGTGTCGGCGTATTCGCTGCGACGCTGATCCAGGTAGTAGTTCGCGCCCATGGCTACGCCACACGCGGTAATACCGGCGGCGATGGCGCACACACCCTTGTTGTTGCTGTTGGACAGTGCGCAAGCGAGGATGCCGACACCGGCACCGACGGCGCAGGCCTGGTAGCCGGACTTGCTGAAGAACTCAGCGTCCTGGCCCTGGGTCAGGCGGGGGTCGGTTCCGTCGCTGTCGCCGAGCATGGAGCTACCGGTGTTGGCGCACCCCGTCAGCAGCAGGCTGCCGGCGACAACGAAAGCGATCTGTAGCTTGAAGCGAGTCCAAAGGCTGCGCGACATGGTGAGACTCCTTGGTGACGGTGTTGACTGTTTTTGTTGAGGTGAGTTACTGAGTGACGGTCTTGCAGCTGGTCAGCCAGGCGTCCGTGTCGATCTTCTGTTTTTGCAGGAAGGTCTTCTGATTGGCCCAGTGGGTGCGCAAGTAGGGTTTGAGCTCTTGCAGCTGTTTGTTGCGGGTGATGATTTCTTCCATCACCGGGACCTGCGCTTCAAGCAGCGGCTGGCCGTACAAGGTCGCTGATTCCACCAGGCTGCTGGCGTAGTAACGGCTGAGCTTGTGCAGGCGATCTTTTTGCTCGTCGAGCTTGCCTTTGCGCATGTCGCAGCTGGCGTCTTTTTCCGCCGCTTCGCAATTGAGCTTGTAGTTTTTTTGCAGGAAGTCCAAGTACTGGCCGTCGTCGAGCATCTTGGTGCACAAGAACGCACCCAGGTTGAGGCTGGCGCGGATCGCCTGATCGCGGGTTTCTTCCTGCTGCTGGTTGCTGGCGCGCAATTGGTTTTCCAGGGCCTGGAGTTTTTCCTTGAGCGCCTTGTCTTCCACGCCTGAGGCCAGCGAGTTCAGGGATTGCACCGTGCCTTTGTCGGCCGATTCGGTTTCCTTGCTGCCGGTGCCAAGTTTCTTCCAACTGCTTTCGATGCTGGCGACACGTTCGCGCGAAGTCAGGGTTGGCGAGACCAGCACCAGGCGCAGGCCGGTGGTTTTGTTTTTCACTTGGCCTTCGGCGTTGTAATACGGCTCTTCCTTGCGCAGCGCGGTGCGCAGGTCGGCCTGGGCGGTCAGGTAGTTGCCACCGCGCACCACATAGCCGCCGGCCTGACCGTGCTGGCGGTCGAGTTTGTTCAGGCGAAACGGCTCGAACATCATCTCGTCGACGTTGCCGAGCATGTCGTGCAAGCCCAACGGATTGGGCTTTTGCAGGCCCGACAACTGCAGTTTGCCGTTGGACGATTGCGCCCCGGCAAACCACTCGTAGGCATTGATGCCGTCGGGCATCGGGTAACGCGTATCACGGAATTCCGCCGCGCCGACTTCCAGGCCGCCGCGCGCCGCGAACTCCCACTCGACTTCCGTCGGCAGGCGCAGGAAGCCCAGCGAGCCGTCTTCTTTCGGCAGTTTGTCGGCGGCGTTTTTACGCAGCCACAGGTTGTACTTGTCTGCCGCCTCGACGGCTTCCACCCAGCTTACGGCCACTTGCGGCAGGCGCATCTTGGTCGCAGCGGTGGGGCAGGTTTGTTCGGTCAGCGCAGCGTATTGCAACTGACTCATCTCGTACTTGGCCATCAAGTAGTAGCGGGATTTGTCGTTCTTGGCGCCGGTGAAGCTGCCGGCAATGAAAGTTGGCCGGGTCTGTTCGACGTAGCCGTATTCCGCGCCGTCCTGACCGATGTTGATCGGGTAGTCGTCAAGCGGTCCGGCCACCGGAATGAACACCTTGCGAAACACCATCGAGCCTTCGCACGGCATCGGCAGCACGACATCGTTGGCCTCGGGCATCGGGTTGTAATACTTCTCTTCCCAGCCCGCTGCCGAGGCGTCGAGCAGGTAGCCGAGGCTCAGGGGTAACAGCAAGCCAAAACGTTTATAGCTCACGCAGACTCTCCGCAGGTTGGATGTTGATCGCTCGCACGGCGCCGATCACGGCCACCAGTGCAGCGACCACAAAGGTCAGGAGCAGGGCGGCAAGGCCATGCCAGATTGTGATGTGGCAAACGAAACTGCCGGTGGCCTGGCTGCTGCCGAGCAGGGAATCGAACAAATGACTGCCGACGGCATAAAACCCCAATCCGCCAAGGTACCCGGCCAGGCTCAGCAGCAGGGCCTGCATGACCACGAAACCGCCGACTGCCCTGCGTTTGAAACCCAGCAGGCGCAGGACCGCGAGACTTTTGCGTTTGCGGTCGATGTTGGCCAGAAACGCCCCGACCATCGACGCTACACAACCGATCAACGCCGCCAGGGCAATCACCCCGAAGATCAGCCCCAGTACATGGTTGATGGCTTTGACGTTGTCGATATCGGCCAGCCGACTCGAGGTTTCGATGTTTTGTTCATTGAGCCAGCGCTCCAGCGGCGCAACCTGATCGATGTCGCGAGCATACAGGCGGGCCCGGGCATACAGCGGTTGCAAATCGCCAAGAGGCTTACCGGTATCGACATTGAACTCGCGAACTTGATAGCCATCACGAAAGCGCTCCAGGCTCAGCAGCAGCGGCGGGGCGACAAACCCGGCGGCGCGACCGAAGCGAGCACCGTCGAGCACCGCCAGCACCGTCAACGTCATCTCGCCGCGCTCATTGACCCCGTCGAGCCGGCGCAGCACGCGCATTTGCACACTGTCGCCGGCCTTGGCCTGCAAGCGTTGCGCGGCGCGCTCACTGAGGATCACCTGGTTGCCGGTGGGATTGAGTTGCGGCAGGTTGAGCTGCGGATCGCCGGGTTCGGTGGCGATGATTTCCGCGCCTTCGACAAAGCGCTGCAGGCCGATCAACAAGTCCGCCTGGGTGTTGAGCGAACGGGTCTGGCCGAGGGCAAAACCGGTCTCGGGACGCTGGCGCACACGTTCGATCCAGGCGCTGTCGTAATTGCCGTTGCTGAGCATTTTCACTTCAAGGTTGCGCGGGTCGCGCAGCAGTTCGTCCTGCAACTGGCTGACCACGCCGTGCTTGAGACCGAACAGCAACAGCAACGGCGCGATCACCGCCACCAGGGAGGCGGCGATGCACAGCGACACCTTGCGGTCGTGCCAGAGGTCTTGCAGGGCCAGTGAGCCCAGCAGGCGCAGTCGTTCAGTCCATCGGTTCAAACGATGTCTCTCCCTCACGGCTGATCGCGCCGAGGCGCGGCAAGCCGAAATCCTTCAGCAAGGCCCAGTCATGGGACACGACGAGCGCACTCAGGCCCATGCTCGACACCAGGCTCAGCAGCAATTCGAACAAACGCCGGGCGCTGTGCGGATCGAGCGCAGCGGTGGGTTCGTCGGCCAACAGCAGCAGCGGTTCATGGGCAATCGCTCGCACGCAGGCCACGCGCTGGCGTTCGCCGATGGACAGCGCCTGAGGGTGTTTATCCAGCAACCCTTGCAAGCGCAACACCTCAACTGCGTGGTCAATGTGCGCGCTCTTCGCCGGCATGCCGAGCAAGCGGCGCGGCAGGCTGATGTTGTCGCGCACACTGAGGAACGGCAACAAGCCGCCGCTCTGCAAAATGAACCCCAAATGCCGCGAGCGCACAGCGGCCAAGGCCTGCTGGTCGTCGCAGGCCAGCAGTTGCGCGATGTCTTGAACCGGTGTGGCTTGCGCGCCCGTCCGCGCCGGGCCCAGTCGAAAGCGTTCCAGCTCGACCGGCGCCAGCAACAGGCCGATGGCTTCGAGCAGCGTGCTTTTGCCGCTGCCGCTCTCGCCGGTGATGGCGAGGATTTCCCCGGCCCCGACCTGCAAGTGCGGCAAGCGCACGAGATGGGCGAGCGCGCCTTCACCACGGCGCACCAGCAGGTTCTTGATATCGAGCATCAGCGTCTCGTTAAGGCATCATTTCCAGTGGCACCGGATACACGTTGTCCCGCGCATCACTGTCCTTGGCTAAAGCCACCCAACGGTCGACGTCAGCGTTGTAACGCTGGTAGTGCCGCAGTTTGGTATTGAGCGTGCGGATGAATTTCTCCTGCGCCAGGCCGTCCCAGCTCTTCCAGGTTTCTTCATCCAGGTTCAGCACTTCGCTCTGATAGGGCAGGTCTTCGAGGTACTCGCCGAGCACGCCCATGTCCGCCAGTTTGGCGTTGCTGATCTGCTTGAGCTGATTGGGATCGGCGCCCATGGTCGCGGCAACCGAACGCAGGCGATCGAACATTTCCGTCGGCGAAATCAGGCCTTCGTTGGCCGCGTCGAGAATTTTCTTCATCACGTCGCTCAAGTCGCTGAGCTGGGATTTGGTCAGCAGCACCCGCACATCGGTGGTGGGGATGTTCTGCTTGATCAGGTCGCGGTCGGTGATCCATGCCTTGAACACCGGCGGCGCCTTGCTGTTGGTCTTCTCGCCCAGATAGGCGAGCTGCATGGCGTGGCCGATCAGGGCTGCGTCCTCGAGCATTTTCTTCTCGGCCGGGTCCTGCTTGGCGTTCGCGGCGCTGCCGATGGCGTCTTCACCCATGTAGGCGGCTTTCACCTGGGAGGTGATCGCGGTGGCCAAGGCGTCGACCTTGCGCCCGAACTCCTGAACGTCACCGGCGTTCACCGGGTAATACAGCGAGGTGTTGGTGCCCGGGTAGGTCGACAGGTTCCGGTACTGGGCTTCGGCCTTGGCGTGGTCTTTGACCCCGGCCGGGGTTTTCAGGTGCAACGTGTAAATCGCCACGCCCGGATTGGCCGCTTCGAGGCGAACCTGCGAGGCGCTCAAACCGGTCTTGGACAACTTGTCGTCGCCTTCGATGGCGCCCGCGTCGGTGATCAGCACCACATAGCGTGCGCCGAACTGGCTCCAGTCGACCTTGTCGATGCTCTCCATGACGCCGGCAAAAGCGTCTTCATCGAAGCTACTGCTGGAGACTTTGGCCTGCTTGAGGTCGGCGACCTTGGCAAGGAAGTCGGCGCTGTCTTTCACCTTGGTAGGGTCGGCGTACATCTTGGTGGTGTATTCCAGCCCCGGCACCGCTTGGGTGTTGGAGCGGAACGCAACCATGCCGAACTTGACCTGCTTGCCGAGGTTCTGCGACTCGATCTGTTGATAGACCTTGCGGATCGCCTCGCGGGTGCGATCGATGTACGGGTCCATGGAGATGGTCGAGTCGATGACAAACACCACCGCCGCGCTGAATTCCTTCAGCTGATTGGACTTTTTGTCCTCGGGGTCCTTACCGCCGGCCGCGTTGTTGGCTGCGCCGCCCTTGGCGTTCTTGTCATCCGGTTTGCTGACCGAGGCGACGTTGAGCAGGCGCGTGCGGAAACCGCTTTCGGTCATGACTTCTTCGCCGCTCAAAATGGGCAGCAGGTAGAACTGCTTTTGCAGGTCGACGAAGTATTCAGGTTCCTGGGCCAGCACGCCTGGGGCTTGCTGGCTTTTTTTCAGGGAGGCCCGCAGCGGAGCAACTTTGCTGACCGGGTCCGGCGCATCAAGGATGCCTTCGACCGTGGCGCGGTCCTTGAAGAACAACAAGCGGTCGCGGTTGGCCGGGTTGGTGAAGGCCAGCGTCAGCTGCATTTTCCAGTCGGTGGTGCAGCTCGCCGGTAGCCAGCCAATGGTTTTGCCATAGCTGTCGGGGCCGACTTTCAGCCATTCGGCGTTGGCCGCTTGCGCACGTTCGTACACATAAAAACGGCTGAAGACTGGTTGCTCATCACCCGCCGTTCCGCCTGCGCTCGGGCTGATTTTGCAGCCCGGCGTGGTCAGAACGCGCTGGAACAAGGTTTTCTTGCCGGTCTGGATCAGCGGCTTGTCATCGGCCTGGGACAGCGGGCTGATGCACAACGCCAAGAGGGCGGCGCCGCTCAGCAGGAATCGACTCACGGGAGAGCGCATCACTTCTGCAACTCCTCAAAACGCTGCTTGGCTTCGGCGTTGTTCGGGTCCTGGGTCAGGATGGTTTCATACCAGTAGGCGGCGGTGGCGTTGTCCGCGACCGGGAAGCACTCACTGGCTTTCAAGTATTTCGGGTCATATTCGCGGGCATAGGCGTTGGCGATCAGCGCATCACCGGCCTGGGCACGGTTGGCGTACAGACGCTGGGCGACGCCGCAATGCTTGCCGGCCTTGGCTTCGTTGATGATCTCCAGCAACTTGGCGCTGTCCGGCGCCGCCTTGATGCAGGTCTGGACGAAGGTCAGTTCGGGCAGGCTGTTCATGCTTTCCAGGGTGCAGGCTTGTGCATCGGCACCCGCAGGTGCAGCGGCTGCAACAACCGGGACAGCGGCCGGGGTGCGTTTCATAAGCCAGAACCCGACGGCGGCGGCCACCAGCAACAGCACCACGAGCGCCAGGCCGATCAGGCCTTTTTTGCTTTTCTTCACCGGGGGCGGTGGCGGGTTGTAGGCAGGTTCGTTGGGCACCGATTCCAGTACGATTTCCGGCTCGGCAGTGTGCAGGACCAGCTCCGGCAGCTCTGGAATCTCTGGCTCCGGCGCACTGGGCGCTGTCAGGTCCGCACCGCCATACGTCGAGCGCGTCTGGCCGCCAGCGGTGGATGCGAGCAAACCTACACCGGGCCGAACCACGCCTTTGTCAGCGTGGCCGAGGCTCTGTTCGCGCAGTTCGATCTGGAATTGCGAGCTGGCGCTGCCTTCCAGCAGCGGGTCGACCACTTCCGGGCCGACCTGCGCCTGGAGGCCTTCGCCACTGGCGGTGACATTGAAGCGTGAGACTTTGAACCAGAACGGATTGTTGCTCCAGGCCTTGCGGTCCTGGAGGTAGAAACCGTCCTGGTTGCGCTGAATGGAAAACTCCAGCTGTTCTTCGCCACCCTGCCATTTCTTCACGGTGAGGTATGCCTGGCCAGGCACGTTGGGTTCTAAGGCGAGCAGGTCGACACGAATTGGCATTGCTTATCTCGCTGTGAAGGCTGCGAGCACATGGCCCAGCCGTTCATTCTGTTCAGGGGTGATTTCGCGGCCGGCGCCATGGCCGGCGTTGTCCTGGGTGATGTAGGCCAGGCCCGAGAGCCAGTCGCCGAGAAACCGTTGCGCCTGGTTCGCTGGATGCGGCGGCAGCTCAGGCACTTGTCCCGGACCGATGTCGGTGTAGAACGAGAACAATGGCGCCTTGGCGCCAGCGCGGCTATTCGGGCGCTCGTTCACCGGTTTCTGCAGGTAGCCGAACCAGGACACGAAATCGCGCAGCACGCGTTGCACTTCCAGCACCTGGCGCTCGACCAGTTGATCGCGTCGCGCGCCGCTTTGCGCACGCTTGAGCACCGCGCGGCTCAGTTGGCCCGGCAGGTCCTGGCGGTAACCGGCCGTGATCAGTTCGTCGACCACGGCTTCGAGCAAGGCCTTTTCCAGGCCCAGCAGGTTGAGCAGGCTTTGGCGGGCGGTCAGCTCGCGCAGGTGCGCGATCCAGGCCTTGAAAGCGGCTTTGGCAAAACGGTGCTCGTTACTTTGCAGCTCCGGAGCCGGCGTTTGGGGTTTGCTGCTGACTGGCGATTCGTGGCTCGGGTCGTCGCCAAAATCGAAATCGAAACCGGCGTCGTTGCCATACAGGCTCTGGCTCGGTGTCGGGGCCACTGGCTCATCGTTGGTGACGAGGTCGTCTTCGGTTTCGTACACGCCGCTGAGGTACAGGTCGCGCACCTCTTCGCTCGGCATGTCGAGTTGATCGATGAGCTCACCCAGCACCGCCGGACGACGGCCCAGGCCGGTCAGAATCATCTGCGCCTGGGCTTTCTTGGCGGCTGCCGCGCCGTCGCCGTCGGCGTGATACCAAGTGCTCAGGCCGTGAGTGGTCAGGCCTTCGAGGCATTCGCTCAATTGCTCGCGGATGCGCTGCAACTTGAATTCGATGTTGGCCACGCCCTTGAAGCTGCTGCTGAAGTGGCTGATGCCACCGTCATCGTTGCGCAGCATTTCTTTCCAGGCATTGGCCGGATTGTTGATGTGTTTGCACACCAGTTCGTTCTCGGCAAAGCTCACGCCCAGGGCGTCGACACGTTCCTGGTAGCTGGCATTGAGGCCGGTCTCGGCGCCGCTTTCGTCTTGCACGATGAACGCAGCGTCCATGCGCGGTTTGCGCACCAGGAAGGTGTTCTGGAACGGTGTGCCGGCCCAATCGTTCATCCAGCTCAGGCTGCCGAAGCGCTCGAGCATGGTCAGCTTGACCATGCCGTTCCAGCTCTCGTCGTACTGATCGGGGGTCAGGCTCAGGGAGTTGGTGATGCGCAGGTCGAGCATGGTCAGCGCCCAGATCAGGCCGGTGTCGCGTTTACTGCGAGCGGCGGCATCGGCGCCTTGCGTCTTCTCGATCCAGCGCGTCAGCACCGGGCCGACGTCATTGACGTCGCTCTGCTTGGTCGAGCCGGTGCAGACCACCAGCGCGTTCATTTCCTGGTTGTCGGTGTAGCGTTCGAACAGGTAGGCGACCTTGCCACGCAGGATCAGCTGCGAGACCGAGTTGTCCTTGGTGCTTGATTCGGGGTCGCTGGAGTCGGCGATCTCGTGCAGCTTCTTGCGTCCGCGATAACCGGGGAAGTCCAGCAAGTCGACCTGGTTGACGATGTCGTCCGCTGGAGCCTCGATCAGGCCGAAGGTCATCTCGGCAGTCAGTGCTGCCAGTTGTGCGACAGGGATGCCCTGACTGTTTTGCAGGCGGCCATCGACCTGGGGACGCACGTCGATTGGCAAGTCCTGCGGGCTGCCGAAGCGCTCGAGGATGTCGACGTTCATGATGCTGTCACGCTGGCTGTAGGTGTCGTTTTCGAAACTCACCAAGGCGTGCAGCGGGGCGAATACGGTTTCGGGCAGGCCCAGCTTGTGCAGTGCGCCAGCCAGTTGCTGGTACACCCGCGTCAGCTCGCTTTGCTCACCCCAAAGGATGGAAAACAGCTCGGCACGCTCCTGGAAGTTCAGGCGCGGCGCCAGTTGCAACGCCGTGGGCCAATACAGGTGCTCAAGCTTCTTCACCGAATTACGGAAGTTGTCCCGCAGGTAATCCCACAGCGACACCAGGTCGTCGGCGCTGACGCCCGGCTGCAACGGCCCGGTCTCGCGTCCTTCGAACGGTTTCAGCACGCGCTGGATACGCTCTTCGTCGATCTCGTAGGAGATTCGTTCAAGGTCGAAATCCTTGAACCAGGAGTTGGCGAGAATCTTCGCCAGCTCGATTTCCTTGAACAGTGTCAGCTCGACCGGGAACTGCGGATCCTGGCTCGGCGTGGCGCGACGACTGAAGCGCGTCACCAGGCCGGTGGCTTCCTTGCCGCCACCCACCGGGTTGATGTGCTTGATGAAGTCCAGGCGCTGGCCACCGAAATCGGTTTCCAGTTTGCCGTTCCGGCCGGCCGCCAGCGCCGAAATCAGGTAGGACTTGCCGGCCTGGGACAAGCCGAAAAAGCCGATGGTCATCGGCGTGCAGGCCACACGACCCAGGCTGTGAGCCAGGTTGCGGGCACGGTGCAGGCGGATGTTCAGGTTGTCGGCTTCGCTGTCCAGGCGTGGCGCGTTGCCGCGCGTCTGGCCAATCCATTCCAGCGCCTGACCGGCACCTTCATAAACAGCGGCCCAACTGGCAGAGAGCTGAGTTTGATCGGGGGTCAGGTCATTCATTTGCGTTTCACACTTCCACTGTCGAGCCAGTACTTGGTCTCGCTCAGGCCGGCGTCAAGCATGGTGTTGAGTTCCAGCTCGAGGTCGCTGCGCGGGTTGAAGTTGACATTGCTACTGTTGGATTCGATGTCGCGGACCGAGAGGCGGTCGCTGACCAGATCCTGCTTGCGTGTGTACTTGTCCGCCGGCTTGACCTCGAAGCGCACCTTGAGCAGCGGCGCGCTGCCGTTTTCACCCACTGCGCGGGAGAACTTCTCCCGGCCAGCCTTGGTGAACCGCAAGGTGTACAGCGGCGAGGCGGCCCAGCGATCAGCGGCCAACTGGCGGAAACCGAGGCGCAGATCGCCGCGCATTTCCAGCTGTGGCGTGTCGGCATCGTCGCCGCTGCCGATTTCCGGCAGCTTGATTTTGTAGTCTTCGGACTGGATGTCGCGGTACAGCACATCGGCATCCTTGATCACGTTGTTCAGGTCGATGACGCCGATGTGCTTGACCGTCGAATACGGTTTGAGCGCCGAAGAGCGGAAGTAGAAGTTCGGCACGCTGTGGTTGGCGCACAACAGGCACAGCATCGCGCCAACCGACGCGGTGCTTTTCGGGTCGTCGATCCGGCCGTTCTTGTGGAACGGATACCAGCCGCCGGTGCGGTAGTTTTGCAGCGCCAGAATGCGCCCCGGAGGCAGCGGCAGCACCTTGCGAATGAACGCCTGAATACCGGGCAGACGCGAAGGGCGGCCGGTCAGCAGCAAGACGTCGCACGGGTAATAGGCGACCACTTCACACAGGGCACCAAGGATTTTGGTGATGTTGATCTGGCCGTTGAGGAACGCAGCGTGGAGCTTCTGCAGATCAAAGCCGATCAGCGCTTCATACAGGTCGAAACCGCTCTGGCCACCGACATCGCGGCGCACCGCGGCGTTGACGTAGTCGAGCACGGTCTTGCTGATCGCGTTGTCGCCCAGCAATTGGCGATAACTTTGCGGGCTGACTTCCTGCGGTACTTGCGGATCGTAATGCTCGTAAGCCTTGAGCAACGCCAGGCCCAGCGGTGCGAACACCTGCAGGTTCAATTGCTGGCGCAGAATCATGTCCTGGGCGCTGACCGATTCATCGCCACAGAGCCGCGACATCAATGAGTCCGGGGCTTTCACGCCAGCGTTCTGCAAGGCTTTCTCGAAGCTTGGCAGGATGAAGTCCTGAATCACGTCCAGCAGGATGTCGTCGCCGGCCACTTTGAAACCATCGCGAAAACGCTGCTCGGGCACGATGTGCGCATTGCTGCCGCTGCCGGTATTGCCTGCGCGGTCGAGGCGGTAGTCGGTAATGACCAGGTCCGTGGTGCCGCCGCCGATGTCGATGGTCGCCAGGGTGATGCGTTCGCGGTCAGTCTTGTCTGGCCGGGCGATGGTGTCGAAAAATTCTTCCGGGTGACCGGCGAAGTTTTCGTTGACCTCGGTGTACAGGTACACCAACTGGCCACACGAGGCCTCGTCCCATTCCACGCGGATGCTCGGGATCGGCGTGCGTGGGCTGACGGCCTGATCCTGATGCGGGTCTTCTTCGCCGACGTGCCAGCCGAGGCTTTTCCAGACCAGACCGATGGCTTGCAGCATGCGTTCGTTGAGAATGCTGCGCTCGGCCTGGGGCATGCCCGGCGGCACGGTCAGGGTGATGCTGTTGAGCTGGCGCGGCACACGGGTATGCCCCTGTCGCGAGCGCTGGGCCGGGCTGTTGATTTGCGACAGCGCCTGGGCCAGCACTTCGGCGAGCATGAAGGTCATCAGCGAGCTGCGCGAATAACGCGGCATGAACACCGGCAGGCGATCATCTTCTTCGAGGCTGTAAAGCGCCTCGCCGGTTTCGTTGATCAGGTGCGAAAACGGCGCGGCGGTGGCGTACGGCTCGCTGTCAGTCTTGATGTATGAGCAGTTGAAGCGCCAGCCGTGGCCGTAGGCATTTTCATCCCACAAGTAACGTTTCGGACTGGACAGGCCGGTGGAGCCTTCGGTGCCGCGACGACGGCTGGCCAGACGGCTGGCCTCGTTGCCGACCCGGGCGATCGTCGCCCACTGGAAGGCATCGTGCCGGCCACTCTTGACCGAACAGTGGTCCTTGCCGAAATACGCCTGGGCGAATTCGACGCGGCTTTCGAACGGCAGGTTGTAGGTGTGTTCGGGGGTGATCAGGTCGCGCAGTTCCAGCACGTAATTCTGCTTCAGGCCGGAGCCGGCCTGACCATGGTTTTCGATCAGAATGCCGCAGGTGCGCGAGTTGCCGACGTCCAGCACCAGGTCCACCGGAATCGGTTTGACCAGACCATTGCTGTCGTTGGCGACTACTTTCAGCTCAGGAATTTCAACTTTCGCACGGGTCGTCGACTGCTGGGCGGCGGACGGATTGCTCAGCAGACTCAGCAAGTTGAGGTAGTGCGCCAAGTGATAGTTGGCGCGGATGTCGGTGTCCAGCTCTGCGCGCGAGCGGTGGGCATTGCCCTCGTTGAACACTTCCAACAGCCATTCGTTGACCCACGGCTGGGCCAGGAACCAGCGGGTTTCGCTGGCCTTCGTCGCCAGTTTGAAGGACACGCCGGAGCTGATGTCTTCTTCGTTTGGCGCCAGGTAAGCGGTGCCGTCACGCTTGGGCATCACGCGGCTGTCGAAGGCCATCGTCAGGCGGTGGGTGTTGCCGTCAATGTCGGGTGTCGCCAGTTTGACCAGGCGCATGCGCGACCAGTTGGTCGGGCCTTCGTCGAAGCGGTGCGGCGGCATGAAACGGAAAAACGGGGTCGGCAGCCAGACACCGTCGAGCAGCTCGAGGCTGCTTTTCATGTCGACGCTGAACGCAGGTTTGGCCTTCTCGATTTTTTCCGGCTCTGGCTCGTAGAAAAAGAAGTCTTTCTCTTCGTTGTACGACAGGCGGCAGATCAACCCGCTGATCATCGGCGCGAACTCGCCCGCCGGTTCTTTGCGAGGATCCAGGCGCAGGGCGAAATCCATGAACTGGATGCCGGTGTCGCTGACCAGCGTGACGGTGTCTTCGAATTGGGTGACTTCAGGCAACATGTCGGGTTATTCCGTCTTTATTCGGCCACGTGCCGCATGGACATGGGGAATTGTTCTTTGCCATAACCGCCGGTGCAGTCTGCGACTGTGGTCGCCCCTTTGCGGCAGTTGACCTTGGGCATGTCGTAAGTGCTGCCATCGCCACACACGGCCTGGCCCTGACTGTCGATGGCCAGGCTGCCACCCTTCATAGTAGCGCTCACCGGCCCGGTGCATTTCGTGCCGTCGGCCTGGTGTACGGTGACTTCGCCCTTACCGTCCTTGAGCTGGTATTCCAGACGCAGGGGTTTGCCGGTTCGACGATCCTGAATACCGGCACCGGCGCGGAACTGACCGTCGAGGAACTTGGCGGCACCGTCGGCGGCGTCTGGCGGAATGCTCAGGGGAGGGCCGGGTTTTGCGGCGGCGGATTTTTCGGCCTCGGGCGATGTGATATCCGGCGGCGCAGTTTTGTTTTCGGGTGGCGCGGTTGGGGCTTCGGCTGCCGGGTCATTGGCTGCGTCTTTGGCAGGGTCTTTGGCCAGGTCGGCCGGCGCTGCATCAGCCTCGTTGCCATCGACCGCCGGCGCTTCCACGTCACGGGTTTCGGTCACAGCGGTACCGGTGCCGGTTCCAATGGTGGAGCCTACAACTGTGCCCGTCACCGGAACGCCGTTCAACGTCGTGGCATTGCCGGTCAGTTGCGGCTCTTCCCGCTGTTTTTCCACCGGCACAATGCCCTCAGGCAGCAGGTCTACCGCGACCAACGGAATCGGCACGCAACCGCGCAAACCGAGCAACAGCCACAAAAGCAGCAGCAGGAACGGCAGCAGCAACAGCCACCACCAGCGACGCCACCACGGACGAGCAACCACCGGCACGACGGGCGCAACCACAGGCGCGGCTTCGACCACAGGGGGCAGCGTAAACGCGGGCGGAACCTGATAGAGGCAGTGCAGGGGATCGATGTTGCCAGTGCCGGCATGCTCGAAACCCCAAAAGGTCAACACCGGCTTGCCTTGCACCAGGTAAACGAAATTCTCATCGGGGAAATGAATCACGCGCTTGAGCAGTTTGCCGAACACGGCTTTGTCGCCTTGCTGCTGTTCGCCGGAGTCAGTGACCAGAAAACGCTGGCTCAATTCCTCGAGCGCGGTTTTCAGCGATTCAAGTTGGCGACGGGCCGGAGCGCGTTCTTCTTCGGTCGCGCTGCTCCACGGGATCACATCGCCGTCGAGGCCGCTGTACCAGTCGATCTGGTTGCCGAGTTCATCGCTTTGAGGGATGGCCAGATGATCGACCATTTCAGGGTTCTTGCGGCGAATGGCTTCGCGCAATTGCAGGGCTGCCCGGTAGACCGGTTGACCTGTCTCGCCCAGGGCTGTGAATGACCCGCTCTTACCGCTGCGTAATAGTGCCCCGCGCATTCAAACTCCATATGTTTCGTTGCGCAAAAATGACAGACAAAGGTGTCTGCGCTTGCTCCTGCAATTAGCAGGCGACCTTAATGTCATAATGATGTCGCCGTCAATCAACCGGAGGTCCAAAACCGTATGAGACTAGCGTAAGCGTGCGGAGGTTGCATGGGGTCAATTTAAATTCGCTTGGGAAGGCGCGAGCGTAGGCTTTTTAATCTTGCTGAATCGTTTCATCAGCGTTATAAAAAAGCACAACTCCAAGAAAGGCTTCCCCATGACCCCGCTCAAACTTGCCATCGCTCTCGGTGCTCTGACCGCTGCCTCCCACGCCATGGCTTGGGATTACGTGCTGCTCGACAGCGACAAAGCCGCCCAGAACTGGCAGATCACCAGCCAGCAACTCGGCGTGAAAACCGACAAACCCTTCTCCGTGACCCTGCGCACTTTGCACGGTGGCCGGCAGGAGGGCGTCAGCATCGTCGACATCGATAACGGCGCGCTGAAACTTTCGGTGGTACCGACTCGCGGGATGAACGTCCTGCAAGCATCTGTCGGCGATGTGCGCATGGGCTGGGATTCGCCGGTCAAGGACGTGGTCAATCCGTCCTTCATCGAACTCAACGGCCGAGGCGGACTGGGCTGGCTCGAAGGCTTCAACGAACTGGTCGCCCGCTGTGGTTATGAGTGGGTCGGCCACCCCGGCATCGACAACGGCGAACTCCTGACCCTGCACGGCCGCGCTGCCAACATCCCCGCCAGCAAAGTCACCCTGCACATCGACGAAAAACCGCCTTATGCCATCAGCCTGCGTGGCGAGCTGAAAGAGCAGGCGTTCAAGAAAGTCGACTTCTCCGTCGCGACCGAACTGGTCACCGAACCCGGCAGCGTCGCGTTCGCCCTCAACGACACGCTGACCAACAACGGCGACTATCCGAAGGAATACCAGGCGCTGTACCACAGCAACTTCAGCACGCCGTTCCTGGAACAGGGCGCACGGTTTGTGGCGCCGGTGAAACAGGTTTCGCCATTCAACGACAAGGCCAAAGGGGATTTGCCGGATTGGCAGACTTACCGTGCGCCGACCAAGGACTACGACGAGACGGTTTACAACGTCGTGCCTTACGGCGACACCAAGGGCGATACGCTGACCGTGCTGCATAACAAGGCCGGGAGCCTTGGGGTGTCGGTTGGGTTCAATACTCAGCAGTTGCCAGTGTTTTCGTTGTGGAAGAACACCGATACGCAAGGGCAGGGGTATGTCACCGGATTGGAGCCTGGGACGAGCTTTTCCTACAACCGCCGGTATCAGCGGCCGCTTGGGTTGGTACCGATGATTGGGGTTAAAGAGCAGAAGCAGTTTCAGATCCGGTATAGCTTGCTGGCGGACAAAGGGGCTGTGGATAAGGCGCTGAAGCGGGTGAGCGAGATTCAGGGTGGGCGGGAGATTGAGGTAAGACAGGCGCCGTTGGTGGATCTCTCCAAGGAATGACTTTCATCAGTTTGTGCTTGGCCGATACTGCAATGCCTCCGCCAGATGTTCGCGGGTGATCCCATCGATCTGTTCAAGATCCGCCAACGTGCGTGCGACCTTGAGCAGTCGATGGGCTGACCTGAGTGACAAGGTCAAACGCTCGCAAGCAGTTTCCAGCCACGCCTCGTCGGTTGTGGATAACTTGCAGTGTCGACGCAGCCCGGGCAAATCAAGGAAGGCGTTGGCACAGCCTTGGCGTTTGTTTTGAAGCTCCCGGGCGTCGGCGACCAATACCGCAGCAGTGGCGGTGTCATCGCCGGGTTTGAGCGCAGGATTCAAAGCCGTGGCTTCTCGGGCGACAGTCAGGTGCAGGTCGATCCGATCCAGCAGCGGCCCCGATAATTTGTTGCGATAACGCTGGACCATGTCCGGTGTACAACTGCATTTGCCGCTGGGTTCGCCAAGATATCCACAGGGACACGGGTTCATCGCGGCCACCAGTTGAAAGCGCGCCGGAAACCTCACGCGATCCTTGGCGCGGGAAATCACGATGTGCCCTGATTCCAGCGGCTCCCTTAAAACCTCCAACACCTTGCGATCGAATTCTGGAAGTTCGTCGAGGAACAGCACGCCATGATGGGCGAGGGTGATTTCGCCGGGTTGCGGCTTCGATCCGCCACCCACCAATGCAGGGCCGGAAGCCGAGTGATGGGGCTGGCGGAAGGGTCTCTGCGGCCAGTGGCTCAGGGGCACGCAACTGGTGACGGATTGAATGGCTGCGACTTCCAACGCCTCGTTTTCGGCTAACGGGGGAAGCAGCCCCGGTAACCGACTCGCCAACAGTGTTTTCCCGGTTCCTGGCGGTCCGCTAAATAGCAAGTTGTGAGCCCCGGCCGCCGCAATCAGCAATGCGCGCTTGGCAGAGATTTGTCCTTGCACCTCATTCAAGTCCGGATAGGGTTTGCTGGCGTAGAGCAAGCCATTGGAAACGTAGGGCTCGACCGGCGTATGTCCATTGAAGTGCGCGACGGCTTCCAGCAGGTGATCCACGGCAAACACCTTCAGCCCGGACGCCAGGCACGCTTCCTCGGCGTTCGCCCGTGGCACCATCAACGAGCGTCCGGCCTTGCGTGCCGCCAGCGCAGCCGGCAACACACCTCTCACGGCCCGTACCGCGCCGGACAATGCCAACTCTCCCAGGCATTCAATGTCATCCAGCGTCAACGTTGGCACCTGCACGCTGGCGGACAGAATCCCCAAGGCAATCGCCAGGTCGAACCGTCCGCCATCCTTCGGTAAGTCCGCTGGCGCGAGATTCAGCGTGATGCGCCGCGCCGGGAATTGCAGACCCGAGTTGATGATCGCGCTGCGTACCCGATCCTTGCTTTCCTTTACCGCCGCTTCGGGTAAACCCACCATCGTCAGCGATGGCAAGCCGTTGGCCAGATGGACTTCGACGGTGACGGCGGGCGCATCCACGCCAATCTGGGCGCGGCTGTGGACGATGGAGAGGGACATGGTCGTTCCTTGAGCTTTACGGGAACCGCTTCCTGCGGTTTTTTGAAGGGTAGTCGTAGACGCGTGACGGCGCAGGCGCCAAATTTTCGCAGGATGTTGCGAGTGTCTTTCTGATGGGTGAAGCGTAAGGGAGTGGGGATTTGCGACGTAATCAGTCGCGGGATGAGGTTGTTGTAGGACGTTGCCTGGATTTGTGAAGGACGGCGGCGAGAGCTGAATCGAAGGCGAAAAAAACCGCCTTGGGGAAGCGGCTTTTTATGTGCGGGCTTCGGTGAGGCCAAGACCTGCAAATCCTCAACAGACACACTCACGTTATCGAACCAAGCGGGTGATCTCTGTTGGGCACAGCTGGGTTCAGATTCTTACCCCGGCTAGCAGGCCGGCAGGCTCAAGTTCTTTGCCTCGAGCTGCACCGACTTCAAGAAAGCGTCGTTGATTCGCAGACACGTTTCCGGCCAAACGGAGCGCCTCGACATGAAACTCATAAATTAATAACAGCTTGGCCTTTCGTTTTTTTGAGTTCATAGACACCTCGTGTGTCTGGATCATGAGTTGATGTTATTGGCCATCCACGTAAATGACAAGGCGGTTTGTCTCGTCAAAATTGAATCCGAGCTCCTGATAGTAGGAGACAACGTTAGGGTCAGGATCTTGTATCTCGATCTCTTTGCACCCCAGCATCCGCGCATAAAATTCTGCCGCCAATAGCGCCATTTGAGCGATCGATCCGCGAAGTGGATGAGTTTTGTCCGGGTGCCCCTGTAAAAGGATGATCTTTATGCAAACAGTGCTTCTTCTTGGGGTCGCATAGCACAGGCCACATAGCATTTGTGCATACCAGATCGCCAAATCGAAACCCTTGGCGTCCTTACACTTCCAGCCCGGGATGCTATCCCATGGATACAGAACTGCTGCTGTCCACAGATGAGAGGCATCTATCGCAGCAGAGGTAATAGGATCAAAACTGATGACCGACATATCTATCTCTAGACCTTGAGCTGCACAGTCTTTGGCGAAGGTTTTGTGCGCCAGCTTCCTTGCGTTCGATTTGAGAGTCTGGTCGCGCAGTTCCGTACCTTTTCCTTTTCTTCTCATCGTTCGTGTTCTGTTGGGATCAGGGCGATGAAAGATAAAGGGCTGGAGAGTGCTCCGTAATCAGGCGCGGGAGCCGCGTTCTGTAGGACCGAACTGGGATTATTGAAGGGCGTTAGATCAAAAGCTTTCAGATGTAGGAAATGGCAGCGTTAGCCGTGGGCTAGTGCTGCCAGAAGACATACATATGCAGTTTGTGTGGTGCTATTGGTTGTTAAAGCGATTGCAACATCCGCGAAGCACGCTTCCACCAAGGTGCATTGATCGAGCGCTGCGGCCGTTCACTATCCGCCAGCATCTGCGGAACATCCTGCAGCCGTATCCACGGTTGGTTATTCCAGTGCAGCAAACTCAACGACATCTCGGGCCAGTTCAGCAGGCTCAGGATCGGGCGTTCGGTTGAGGTGGGTTGTTGGGCGTCTCTGAGGGCTGGTACTACGTTGTGGGTCAGCCATTCGCGCAGGCCTCGGTATTCGGGGCAGTAGTGGTAGACGAGCAGGGCGTAGACGCCGGATTCGCTGATTAGCAGGGTGTTTTCGAGGGTGCCGTGGATGACGACTTGCGCGGTTTGATGTTGATCGGGATCGAGTTTCCGGACGGCGCGTTCGTCGAGGAAAAGGCGAAGCAGACGACCCAGGTCTCGGGCGCTGAACCAAGGCTGGTTTTCGATCAAAAGCGCGTGAAGGTGGAGTTTGTGGCGGGTGAAGACGTGTGGGGACAGATAAGCGTCATCGCTATTCATTGTTACAGCTCCTTTTGCTAAAGGGGCTGCCGTCAATCGTCGCCAAACGATTGGGGTGGCAGCTGTGCGCGGGTTGGCGAACCGGAGCAAAAGGAACCCGGCAGACCCGGAGGTCTCCCACGCACAGCCGCCATGACTCGATGTGGCGGAAATGAACCCGCCGTCGATGGTTGTCGTACGCCTTAAGCTTCCAGGTCGCCAAACCCAGTGCTGAATATTCAGCTGGGATGAGCTTAGAAACCTGGGCTTCGCGGCGCTATCGGACGGCGGTGTGATCTTTGTAGGACGTTGCCGAGATGGTGGCGGGGCGGAAGATCAAAAGATCGCAGCCTGCGGCAGATCCTACAGGGGGTGGTCTATCCAGTGTGGGAGAGCTGGTAGACCGAGGTGACGCTATTCGCGGGCAAGCCCGCTCCCACAGGGATTTGCAGTGTTACTCAACAGGCGGATTGAGCTTCGCTTCAAGCTCCGCCACCTTCGCCTCAAGACTCTCCAGCCGTGCCCGGGTCCGCGCCAGCACGACCATCTGGCTATCGAACTCTTCCCGGCTCACCAGATCCAGCTTGCTGAAGCCACTCTGCAACAAAGCCTTGAACTGGCTTTCGATTTCGCTTTTCGGCAACGGGGTTTCGCCGCTGAAAAGGCGTGAGGCGGTGCCGGTCAGGGCGTCGAGGAAGTCTTTGGGTGCGAGCATGGCAAATGTCCTGTCAACAATGGCGGGCAGTGTATCACGCAGTGTCTATAGTCAATTCCGGCGGCAGGGATGCACGCTTTTCGCGCATGCGGACGGACGGCATCGCACCGTTGTTGTGCGTAACGCGTCAGGTGTTGCAGTGATGTGGTGGGTATCTGCGGCCAAAGGCTTGAAAACAGTAGGTTTTGTGGAGATGGCAAGCTTTCTGCTTAGTCAGTAGTAACCCATGCACTGATGCAGTCGCTGTGACGAATGCAGTGCGCCGAGCGGAACGGGGAGTTGTTTCGTGAGGAGCGGTTAGCTGGCGTCGGACGGGCAGGTAAGGCCGACGATGCGTTACAAAGCCAGGCACTGCGCTTAGACTTGAGTCGGGTTTGTTTTCCTGGGGCAAGTCCACCAATTCGGGAGAGAGTTTTCATGAAGCTAGTCACTGCCATCATCAAGCCGTTCAAACTGGACGACGTGCGCGAATCGCTGTCCGAGATCGGCGTGCAGGGCATTACCGTTACTGAAGTCAAAGGCTTCGGTCGGCAGAAGGGTCACACCGAGCTGTACCGCGGCGCGGAGTACGTGGTCGATTTTCTGCCCAAGGTGAAGATCGATGTCGCCATTGACGACAAGGATCTGGACCGGGTTATCGAGGCGATAACCAAGGCTGCCAACACCGGCAAGATCGGTGACGGCAAGATCTTCGTGGTCAATCTGGAACAGGCGATTCGCATCCGTACCGGCGAAACCGATACCGACGCGATTTAAAAGCCGCCACAAACCCAACGCCCCAGGAGAAAACAATATGACTCTGCGTAAATTCGCAGGGCTAGGAGCCCTGTTGTCCCTCGTAATGCCCGGCCTGGCTATGGCGGCAGATCCGGTGGCGCCTCCAGTCCTCAATTCCGGCGATACCGCCTGGATGATGACCTCGACAGCCCTTGTGCTGTTCATGACCATCCCCGGCCTCGCGCTGTTCTACGGCGGCATGGTTCGTTCCAAAAACGTTCTTTCGTTGATGATGCAATGCTTCGCCATTACCGGCCTGGTCACCATCCTGTGGTTCATTTATGGCTACAGCATGGCGTTCGATACCACGGGGATGGAAGCCAACGTCGTCAACCTCAACTCCTTTGTCGGCAGCTTTGCCAAGGCCTTCCTCGCGGGCATCACGCCTGCCAGCATTACTGGCCCGACGGCGCTGTTCCCTGAGGCGGTGTTTGTCACCTACCAGATGACGTTTGCCATCATCACTCCGGCGCTGATCGTCGGTGCGTTTGCAGAACGGATGAAGTTCTCCGCGATGCTGGTGTTCATGGGGATCTGGTTCACCGTGGTTTACGCGCCGATTGCGCACATGGTCTGGAGCGGTCCGGGTTCGCTGTTGGGCGACTGGGGCGTGCTCGACTTCGCCGGCGGCACCGTGGTGCATATCAACGCCGGTGTGGCCGGCCTGGTTGCCTGCCTGGTATTGGGCAAGCGTAAAGGTTTCCCGACCACCCCGATGGCTCCGCACAACCTCGGCTATACCCTGATGGGCGCCGCGATGTTGTGGGTCGGCTGGTTCGGTTTCAACGCAGGTTCCGCTGCTGCTGCCAACGGCACTGCCGGCATGGCGATGCTGGTGACTCAGATCGCTACTGCCGCAGCAGCCTTGGGCTGGATGTTTGCCGAGTGGTTGACCCACGGTAAACCTAGCGCACTGGGTATCGCTTCGGGCGTGGTTGCCGGTCTGGTTGCGATCACTCCGGCGGCGGGTACCGTTGGCCCAATGGGTTCGATGATCATCGGTCTGGCAGCGGGCGTGGTGTGCTTCTTCTGCGCCACCACCCTGAAACGCAAACTCGGTTATGACGATTCCCTGGACGCCTTCGGTGTGCACGGTATCGGCGGTATCCTCGGCGCGATCCTGACCGGTGTCTTCGCTGCACCGTCCCTGGGTGGCTTCGGCACCGTGACCGACATCGCCGCACAAGTCTGGATTCAGTGCAAAGGCGTGGGCTTCACGGTGATCTACACCGCAATCGCCACCTTTATCATTCTCAAGGTCCTGGACGCTGTCATGGGCCTGCGTATCACGGAAGAAGAAGAGGCTGTCGGCATCGACCTGGCACTGCACAACGAACGCGGCTACAACTTGTAAGCACGCGCATAAAAAACTTGCCCGGCTTGCCGGGCATTTTTTTGTCCAGGATTTGTCCATGAAGGAGCTGCTGAAAGGTTTTTTCCTACATGTTTGGTGGTGTTTACGGCGGGCGTTTTTCTGCGGCCAATGGCTTACATGATTGAAGGAATATTAGGGCCTTTGTTTTTTCCCAGAGCGCGCTAGAATGCGCCCCGAACGTGCGGAGAACTGTATGTGGCAACAGACTCTGATAACCCTGCGGGCAAGGCCTCGGGGCTTTCATCTGGTAACGGACGAGTTACTCGCCGGCTTGCCTGAAATCAAGGCGTGCCGGGTCGGTCTGTTGCATTTGTGGCTGCAGCATACCTCGGCGTCGTTGACCATCAACGAAAACGCCGATCCGGCGGTACGTCGCGACTTCGAACGATTCTTCAATCGTCTGATCCCACAAGGAACAGACGGCTATGAGCATAACGACGAAGGCCTGGACGACCTCCCGGCGCACTTCAAGGCCAGCGTGCTTGGCTGTCAGCTCAGTTTGCCGATTTCGGCGGGCCGACTGGCGCTGGGAACCTGGCAAGGCGTTTATCTGGGCGAGCACCGTGATTTTGGCGGTGCTCGTAAAGTCCTCGCCACCGTGCACGGTGAAGAGGCATGAGCCGCTGGTCACCAGCGGCTATTGAATTTTTCCGGCGGCCTTCGACAGATGGCGAAGCTGGGCTATAACTAATCTGCTTTTCGCAAGTCATGAGGTAGAACATGAGCGACGATGATCTGGAAAACGACGACCTCGAAGTAGGCGACGACGACGAAACCGAAGAAGGTCTGGAAGCAGCGGCCGAAGACGTCGCTGAAGACGACGGCGGTGATACGCCCGTTCCGACCGCCAAAGGCAAAGCCAAGGCAGCGGTATCGGTCGATGAGCTGCCGAGCGTTGAAGCCAAGAACAAGGAACGCGACGCCCTGGCCAAGGCCATGGAAGAGTTTCTGGCGCGGGGCGGCAAGGTGCAGGAAGTGGAGGCCAATGTGGTCGCCGATCCTCCCAAGAAGCCTGACAACAAGTACGGCAGCCGGCCTATCTAAGCGCCTGCTACCTGCTTGCTGAAAAAGCCCGCCGTCGCTGCGGGCTTTTTCATGGGTGATACAAATCGTGGGTCTGCGGTGATCCCCTGTGGGAGCGGGCTTGCTCGCGATAGCGGAGTGTCAGCCAATATCAATGTTGAATGTCACACCGCGATCGCGGGCAAGCCCGCTCCCACAGGTTCTAAATCAGGCCGAGGCGGAGTTCCAGAGGGCCAACAGCGCTGGCAACTCGGTCAAACTGCGAATCTCGGCATCCGGTGCCTTCTCGGCTTCCCAGGCCTTGCCCGCCGGGTTAAACCAGATCGCCCGCAATCCCGCCTGCTGTGCTCCGGCAATGTCATCTCCCGGATGATCACCGATATGCACCGCCGTCTCCGGCGTCGCCCCGCCACGCTGCAACGCCTCGTGAAACAGTCGCGCATCGGGTTTGGCGATGCCGATGTCTTCGGCGCACAACGCAAATTTGAAGTAGTCCGCCAGCCCCAACCGGCGCACATCGGCGTTGCCGTTGGTGACCACGCCGAGGGCGTAGTGCTTGGCCAGCGTGCCCAGCGTCGGCTCGACGTCAGGGAACACATCGATCTGGTGCCGCGCGTGCAGAAACACTTCAAAACTCTTGTCGGCCAGATCCGAAGCCTGAGCAGGGTCGTAGCCGGCTTCTTCCAGCGCATGGAACAGCACTCGGCGGCGTAGCGCGCTGATGCGGTGTTTGAGGCCCGGTTCGCTCCCCAGGATACGCTCGCGAATGGTCCACAAATGCTCTACCGGCACTGCGCCCAGGTTGGGTGCGTGCTCGGTCAGCCATTCACGCAATACGGCTTCGGCGCTGACGATCACCGGGGCGGTGTCCCACAGGGTGTCGTCGAGATCGAAGGTGATCAGTTGGATGGTCATTAATCATCGCCCTTAATGCGTTTGGCCCGTGGATGGGCGCTGTCGTAGACCGTTGCCAGGTGCTGGAAGTCCAGGTGGGTATAGATCTGGGTGGTCTTGATGTCCGAGTGGCCAAGCAGTTCCTGCACCGCTCGCAGGTCCTGAGAGGACTCCAACAAGTGGCTGGCGAAGGAGTGTCGCAGCATGTGCGGGTGCAGGTTCTGCCCCAGTTCACGCTCGCCGGCTGCCTTGACCCGTACCTGAATGGCCCGTGGACCGAGGCGCCGGCCTTGCTGGCTGACAAACACTGCGTCGTCCGTCGGGTTGGTCATGGCCCGCAACGGCAGCCACAATTCCAGGGCTTCACGAGCCTTTTTACCCACCGGAAGCAGTCGGGTCTTGCTGCCCTTGCCGAGTACTTGAACCATGCCGTCGGCCAGATCCAGCTGATCCAGATTGAGTCCAGTCAGTTCCGAAAGCCGCAAGCCCGAGGAATAGAACAACTCCAGAATGGCCTGATCCCGGCGCGCAAGGAAATCATCTTCCACCGCGCCTTCAAGCAGTTGCAGCGCACGGTCGGTATCGAGGGTTTTAGGCAGCCGGCGTTCGCCTTTGGGCGGAGCCAGACCGTTGGCCGGGTCGTGATCGCACAGGCCTTCGCGGTTCAGATAGTGATAGAGCCCGCGCACTGCGGAGAGCAGGCGCGCCAGGCTGCGGGACGATTGACCCTGTGAGTGCAGGCGCGCGATCAGGCTGCGCAAGCGTTGAATGTCCAGGGCGGCCCAGCTGCTGATGTTCTGTTTGACGCACCAGCCGAGCACTTTGTCGAGGTCGCGGCGGTAGGCATACAGCGTGTGGGGCGACACCTGTCGCTCACTGCGCAGGTGTTCGCAGTAAGCGTCCAGTTGCCGTTCCACGATCAGCGTACCGAGCGCAGGGAACTGTTGACCCGTGGCAGCACCCGGCCCATGACTTCGGCGATGTAGCTCAGGAACAGCGTGCCAACCGAGCTTTTATAGTGCTGCGGATCGCGACTGGCGATGGCCAGGACGCCGTGGATGCCTTGATAGCTGATGGCGACGACGGCGGTGGAGCCGATCTGCTTGCGCTGTTCTTCGCCGAACAGGAAGTCCAGTTCGTGATCGCGCAGGCTGCCACTGACGCTTTTATCTTCCGAGAGCAAACCGCCAATGGCCGTCTGTGCTTCGGCATGGGTCACCCAGCGGCCGACCGGCATGGGATTGTCACCCAGCAGGATCAGGCTGACGAAAGGCACCTGGAAGTCCTGGCGCAGACTGTCTTCGACGCTGATGACCACGTCTTCCAGGCTGTTGGCGTCCATCAGCGCGAGAATCAGGCGGCGGGTCTTGTCGAACAGACGGTCGTTGTCGCGGGCCACGTCCATCAAGTGCGAGAGGCGATGACGCAACTCGATGTTGCGGTCGCGCAGGATCTTCATCTGGCGCTCGACCAGCGAGACGGTATCGCCACGCTGGTGCGGAATGCGCAAGGCCGGGAGCAGTTCTTCGTGCTCGACGAAGAAATCCGGATGAGCCTCCAGGTACGCGGCAATCGCCGCCGCCTCAAGGCTTTCGGAAGGGGATTCGTCGGGCTGTAGGGCGGGAACCTGGGGCTTATCTTTCATGGATTCGACTCTCTCAAAGACGCACTTGTCCTTCATAAACGCGCACTGCCGGGCCAGTCATCATGACCGGTTGGCCTGGGCCTGCCCATTCTATGGACAGGCGCCCGCCAGGCAGGTCGATCAATAGCGGCGAATCCATCCACCCCTGGCTGATCGCAGCCACTGCAGCTGCGCAAGCGCCGGTGCCGCAGGCCTGGGTTTCCCCGGCGCCACGTTCCCAGACGCGCAACTGCGCGCGGTTCCGGTCGATAACCTGGAGAAAACCGACATTGACCCGCGCCGGGAAGCGCGGATGGTGTTCGATTTTCGGCCCCAGTTCATGCACCGGTGCGTTGTTGATGTCGCTGACCCGGAGCACGGCATGGGGGTTGCCCATGGACACAGCGGCCAGTTCGACCGAGGTGCCATCGACGTCAAGCTTATAGCTCAGCGCCTGTTCCGGCGCCTCGAATGGAATCTCGGCCGGCACCAGGCGTGGCGCGCCCATGTTGACACCGATCTGGCCGTCGCTGCGGATATCCAGCTCGATGATGCCGCTTTTGGTCTCGACGCGAATCTGCCGCTTGGCGGTCAGGCGCTTGTCGAGCACGAAGCGGGCAAAACAGCGCGCACCGTTGCCGCACTGTTCCACTTCGGAGCCGTCGGAGTTGAAGATCCGGTAACGGAAATCAACGTCCGGGTTGCTCGGCGCTTCGACGATCAGCAACTGATCGAAACCGATGCCCGTGTGCCGATCGCCCCAAAGCTTTGCGTGCTTGGGCAGGATGTGCGCGTGCTGGCTGACCAGGTCGAGGACCATGAAGTCGTTGCCCAGGCCGTGCATCTTGGTAAAACGCAGCAGCATGGGGTTACTCCGGCAGCAGGCTTTCGCCAGCAAACAACTCGGCTACCGTCTCACGGCGACGCACTTCGATTGCCTGATCACCGTCCACCAACACTTCAGCGGCGCGGCCACGGGTGTTGTAGTTCGAACTCATGACAAACCCATAGGCGCCGGCCGAATGCACAGCCAGCAGGTCGCCTTCTTCCAGGGCCAGTTCACGGTCCTTGGCCAGGAAGTCGCCGGTCTCGCAGATCGGGCCGACGATGTCGTAGGCACGCGCGGCAGTAGTGCGCGGACGCACGGCGGTGACGTCCATCCAGGCCTGGTACAGCGCCGGGCGGATCAGGTCGTTCATGGCCGCATCGACGATGGCGAAGTCTTTGTGTTCGGTGTGCTTGAGGTACTCGACCTGAGTCAGCAGCACGCCGGCGTTGGCGACGATAAAGCGGCCCGGCTCGAACACCAGTGCCAGGTCACGACCGTCAAGGCGCTCGCGCACGGCTTTGATGTAGTCGGCAGCCAGTGGCGGCTCTTCATCGCGATAACGCACGCCCAAGCCGCCACCGAGATCGATGTGGCGCAGGTAAATGCCGCAATCGCCGAGGCGGTCGACCAGGCCCAGCAGGCGGTCGAGGGCATCGATGAACGGAGGCAGGGTGGTCAGTTGCGAACCGATGTGGCAATCGACGCCGACCACTTCCAGGTTCGGCAGCTGCGCGGCGCGGACGTACACGTCTTCGGCGTCGGCGATGGCAATGCCGAACTTGTTCTCTTTGAGACCGGTGGAAATGTACGGGTGGGTGCCGGCATCGACGTCCGGGTTCACACGCAGCGAGATCGGCGCGCGAACACCCAGCTCGGCGGCGACCACTTGCAGGCGTTCCAGCTCGTCGGTGGATTCGACGTTGAAGCAATGCACGCCGACTTCCAGGGCACGACGCATGTCGTCACGGGTCTTGCCAACGCCGGAGAACACGATCTTGTCGGGGCTGCCACCAGCGGCCAGGACGCGTTCCAGCTCACCACGGGAGACGATGTCGAAACCGGCGCCCAATCGCGCCAGGACATTCAGTACACCCAGATTGGAGTTGGCCTTGACCGCGAAGCAGACGAGGTGCGGCATGCCGACCAGCGCATCGGCGAACGCCAGATACTGGGCTTCGATGTGGGCACGGGAGTAGACATAAGTCGGTGTACCAAAGCGCTCGGCGATGGCCGACAGGGCAACACCTTCCGCGAACAGCTCACCGTCACGGTAGTTAAAAGCGTCCATGGCATTCCCTTATTGGTAGACGTCGTGCTTGTGTGCTTTCGACGGGCTCTTTTGCGAGGATTGGGCTTGCTCGGCTGGATCCTGGGAATCGTCAGGCAGGTACAGCGGGCCTTTTTGACCACAGGCCGACACAAGACAAGCAATCGCTGCGAGCGCAGCAAGGGAAGAGATCAGGCGCTTCATGGCGAAATCCTTGAAAATGCGTTAATTGCGCCGGAGTATACCGGCCACCCGGCAGCTTGCCTATGTAACGGAGCTCCCGTCCGGCGGGGCTTCGCGCGATGCTCTCGACCAAGCGTAATCCCTGTGGGAGCGGGCTTGCCCGGGAAGACGGTGGTTCGGTCAACAAAGATGTTGAATCTGCTGGCCCCTTCGCGGGCAAGCCCGCTCCCCCATGTACTGTGTTTGATGTACCTATATCGGCGCTTGATCGTTATCCTTTGCAATCGTCGGGGCTCGCCCGTATCTTGCGGCGCTTGAGCGTGAACAGACATTTTTTGAGGTTGCCGCAATGAGTTTGACCGAAGCCCGTTTCCACGACCTGGTCGATACCACCCAGCAAATGCTGGAAGATATTTTCGACGAGAGTGATCTGGATATCGATCTGGAGAGCTCGGCCGGTGTGCTCACCGTCAAGTTCGAAAATGGCAGTCAGTTGATCTTCAGCCGCCAGGAGCCGTTGCGCCAGCTATGGCTTGCGGCGGTATCCGGTGGCTTCCACTTCGACTATGACGAAGAGAGCGAGCGCTGGATGTGCGACAAGAGCGAAGAGCAGCTGGGCGAGATGCTCGAACGCATCGTCAAGCAGCAGGCTGATGTCGAACTCGATTTCGAAGGTCTGTGAGGTCGTGACTCAGCCCGTTCGTCCTCCCAAGCCGCTTTACAGCAATGTCAGCCCGGCGGTGCCTTCGCCGTGCAGCGGTGTCTGTCGGCTGGACGAGCAAAAGGTCTGCCTCGGCTGTTTTCGCCATGTCGAAGACATCCGCGAATGGCGCTCGGCCGATGATGATCGCCGGCGAGCGATCTGCGCCCAGGCGACCCAGCGCAAATCCTGCGCCTGACACTTAACTGTAGGAGCGAGCCTGCTCGCGATATCGGTCTGACATTCAACATTGATGGTGTCTGACACGCCGCTATCGCGAGCTGGCTCGCTCCCACAGGGGCTCCTCTGACTCAGCTTGCAAAGGTCATATCGGGGCTTGGTCGGCCTGACTTGTATATTTATTGAGCTGTGATAGTGTCCAGAAACGCCTCAACCCATCGAGGTTCGTGAAAACCCCGCCTTTTTCTGGCGGGGTTTTGCTTTTTTTGCGCAGAAGAAAGGAGTCTGCCTCTATCATGACCGTACCTTCCATCACCCTTACTCGTCTGGACGTGCAACGTCTGGAGCGCCTGATCGACAGCCTGGATGACACGCTGCCGGGCGTTATCGCGCTGCAAACCGAACTGGACCGCGCCGATACCGTGGTCGGTCACGATGAAGTGCCCGCCGATGTCGTGACCATGAATTCACGTGTGCATTGCCGTGAAGAAATCAGCGGCAAGGACTATCACCTCACGCTGGTTTATCCCAAACATGCCAACGCCGATGAAGGCAAGATTTCCATTCTGGCGCCGGTTGGCAGCGCGCTGCTGGGCCTCAAGGTCGGGCAGCATATCGACTGGCCGGCACCGGGGGGCAAAACCCTGAAACTGACCCTGCTGGAAGTTGAATCACAGCCTGCCAATGGCGGCGATTTCCCGGAATAGAACCCCTCAGACCTGCTCGAGCGCCTCGTTCAGTGCGCGCTCCAGGTCAGCCTTGTAGCGCAGGTACAAATTGCTTGAGCCATGTCCATCACCGATCAGGCCCGACAGGTCCAAGTCGGTGATGTAGCAGCGATAGCGCTCGATTTCACGGCGCTGCTCGACGATCTCCTGGGCGACCACGCTGAACAGTTGGTCGCCATATTCAAGCTCAGAAAACTCCCGCTGATTGCAATACAACGTGACCTGTACCTGCCCCGGTGCGGCTTTGCCGACGATTGCCTGTACGTCATAGAACGGCTTGTTGATCGGGGTTTGCGGCACGGATCGGGCCTCGACCCGGCGAGCGCGTCCTAGGCCTGACGGCAATAGCTGGTAGTACAGCGTGTCCAGGCTCAGGGGCTGGGTGCTGTTCATGGGTAGCAAAGCGTCGCGTCGGTACTGAATCGATTGCAGGAACCGTTGCAGTGGCACCAACAGGCTTTGTTCGTCGTGATAAGGCAAACGCTGCTGCCACAAGGCATTGAACTCATCCAGAACGTAGACATCGGCCTGCTGTTCATAGACGCGGTAGAACACCTGAATGCACTCGGGCTGGCCCATGGGCAGAAGCAGCGCCAGGTCGTGATCCTCCAGCGCCATCGGGTCCAGCTGCAGCGGGCTGTAGCTCGCCAGTTCTTCACCGAGGTAATCCAGCAGCGCTGGCAGCGTGGCGAGGGCGACGTGATTGACCTGGCCGGGCACCAGCTCCAGCACGTGGTAATGCTGTTGGACCTGAATCAGGTAGCGATGATTGAGGTTACTCAACAGTAGGTTCTGTGCGGTATCGAGGACTTCTTCGACCCGGCGTGCGATGAACTGCGCGCGGTTGTGGCAAAAGCAGCGAACCCGCAACTTGGGTTGTTGTGCTCCGCCAGGGAGGTTGTTGAGGTAGTTGCGCAGGCAGTCGAGTAGCGCATGGGGGCCGTCATAGCGGCTGACCAACACTTCGTTCCAGCTATTAAGCGTGACCTGGTCCAGGGTCAGCACCAGATTCTCGCGGACCCCAGCGTAGCTCAAGGAGTCGGTGCGCTCGGTGGTCATCAGGATGTTCAGGTCGCGGTGATGCTTGAGCGGATCGACGCCGACGTTCACCAGAATCAGCACTTCACTTGGCACGCTGGGGCGCAGCAACGGTTCTTCGGCAACCGTTACCAAGGGCAGGGCGATGGTCTGTTGCAGGCTGCCAAGCAGATTGAACAGTTCAAACTCGCTCAAGTCGCTGGTGCCAGGGTGCAAGGCGAGACGGGTGCTGCTGTCGATCACTCCATTACGATGGCACCAGGTCAGCAACTCCAGCAATTGGCGGCTGCGCTTGATCGGCGCGAAATGTTCCCACTCGTGGGCGGCCAGGCTGCCGTTGTACAAACACCACTGAACGTTCCCCGGCTCTTTCTTGTTGGGCGCCTGAACCAGCGTCAGTGTGTCTTCGGCCAGGTCCGGGGCGATGCCAGGGTTGATGAACTCGACTTTGTCCGCTTTGCGCTCAAACGCCGCGTACAGCCGCCGACCCAGCACATTGAGGTCGCGTTTGTTGATCAGGCTGACGGTTCGTTCGTTGCGGGCAAACTGGGTCAGGAAGCGGTAGCTGTAGTTCAGCTCGTTGACCAGGGCGCGGCGTTCTGCGCTGACCTGGCGGACCTTCCATTGGCTGCGGCTGTCGAGCAGCGCGAGTTGTCGCTGATCCCAATTCCATTCATGAGCCAGCCGCTCAAGCAATGAGCGCTGCCAACTCTGGGTGCGACTGCTGCCGGTGAGCTTGCGGTTGACCTTCAGGTACAGCGCGCGGCGGACCAGTTCCAGCCGCTCAGGCTCGCCACGGGCCGTGAGGTATTCCTCGATGCGCCGATAAACCACGATGTAGGGATCGAGCTCATCGAGGTCCAGCTGATTGGCGAACACCGCTTGCTTGAAGCGCAGGCTCAGGCAATGCACCTTGGGATGTTCGCTGGCGTAGACCTCGGTCAGCAGCAGCTTGAGCACGGATTTGTAAGGCGACTCGATGCCTTTGAACAACTGCCAAAGTCCGGCGCCGATGAATTCGCCGGGCGGGATGAAGGCCAGATGCCCCAGATCCAGTGACTCATCAGCCCGGATGAAACGCTTGGACAGCAGCGTGTGGGTGTAACGGTCGTAGGCCGCTTCCTCGTAGACCGGCACCAGCCACCAGATGGGCGTGCGTCCGGCCAGCCAGATGGCAGTGCGGTAGAACTCGTCCAGTAACAGGTAGTGCTGAGTGGTGCCGCAGTCTTCCGAACTCAGCTGCGTGTCGCGCTCGCCGAGCACGAAGCGCGTTGGGTCGATCAGAAAGAAATGCGCCTCGGCGCCTTGGCTGGCGGCCCAGACTTCGAGCAACTGGCACTTTTTACGCAGCTCGCCGAGTTCATTTTCGCTCAGGTCTGGCGCATGACAGACCCACACATCCATGTCGCTCTGATCGGCCTGGGCCAGGGTGCCCAGGCTGCCCATCAGGAACAGGCCGTGAATTGGTCGCGGCGGATTGCTGCCGTGGCGCGGCTTATAGGAAAACGATCGGGTCAGGCGTTGGGCTTCAGCGAGGGCGTTGGCGTCAGGCTCGAAATTCGCCAGCCCCGCCGGCGTGCTGCCCGACACGTAACCTGGCAACAGCGGATGATTGACGTGGAAAAACAGTGGCAGCAGCGTCAGCACTGTTTGTTGGCGGGTCGACAACCCTTCCATGGCGCGGGCCATGCGGCCTTCGTTGAGTTTCAGAAAACGTGCGCGCAGTTGGCTGAGAACCTTGCGGTCGATTCCCTCGTCCAGATCGGGGCGGATTTCATGGGTGCGGGTCATGTCAGCTCAAACCGGCTCGCGTAGCTCGGACGTAGGGTCTGCGGATGAGGGGCAGTTTAGCGCCTCGTGCCCGGGACTTTTAAGCTGATTTTGTATCTTTGACGTCAGATTCTTATCGTGCGGCGACGGCAGGAAGCCAAGTGTGCCCGCGGAAATCCCGTGGCAGGGGTTTCCGTGGGCGATGCGTTGATGCTCAGGCTGTTTCCTGGACGCTCAGAATCGTCAGAACGGTTTGTACGTTTTGTGCGGCGTCACGACCCAGACTGGTCAGATAACCGCCATCGGGCTGGTCGATCAGTTCTTTTTCGTACAGGCGTTGAGCGGCAGCAATGGCTTTCGGGGCAGCGGTCTGATGAATTTTCAAACCTTCCTGGGAACTGTCCAGGTTGAAGAGGGCAAGGATTTCCAGTTCGGCAAACAACTCAGGGGTAAGCGACATAAGGACTCCAGACTTTCTAGGAATTGGACGACAGCGCCCCTAAGGTGAGCCCACTCGTGCGGCATGTCCAGTGCCGGCATCAGGGTTTTTTCGCCTTGGGAAGCATTCCCCGGCGGGTGGTGCGGCAGCGGGGTGCGTACCAGTGTAGTCAGGGGCTGGGGGAAGGCAGGAATGTTTCGTGACAATCTGTGTTGGGAGCGCGTTGCACGCTCCCGACGGTGTTCGATTTACTTCTTTTCCGGCGGCAATTCCGGCAGCGCACGCAGCGCTGTTTCGTACCATTCGGTATTGAACGCGCGGTCTTCTTCCAGGATCGCGTCGATTTCTACCGCTAAAACGTGAGCCATCAGGTTGAGGATTTCTTCACGTTCGTAACCCACCAGTGTCAGCTTGTTGAAGGTGGCCTTGGCCGCTGGAGGGTTGTCGCTTTCAATCTGGTTTTCGATGGCTTCGATCAGTGTGTTTTCGGCGAACTCTTCTTCGTCGATCTCGATATCAGTTGGCTCGCTCATGGCAGGCTCCTCAAGTTAAGGCGGCCAGTTTACCTGCATTCAGCGCTGTGATGCTGCTGGCAAGAATCGCCTTGGCATTCTATAAAACAGGACTGCCAACCCCGCACGGCCTGGAGGCTATGTGATGCTCAAGCTTTATGGTTTTTCCGTCAGTAACTACTACAACATGGTGAAACTGGCGCTGCTGGAGAAGGGACTACCGTTCGAAGAAGTGCCTTTTTATGCCGGCAATAGCCCCGAGGCGCTGGCCATCAGCCCGCGCGGCAAAGTGCCGGTGCTGGGCGTCGAGCAAGGTTTTATCAACGAAACCGCTGTAATTCTTGAATACATCGAGCAAAGCCAGGCCGGCACGCCGCTATTGCCGAGCGATCCGTTCGAGCGGGCGCAAGTGCTGGCGCTGGCCAAGGAAATCGAGCTGTACATCGAGCTGCCTGCTCGGGCCTGTTTTCCCCAGGCGTTTTTCGGCATGCAGGTGCCGGACGCGATCAAGGAAAAGACCAGGGCGGAGCTGTTGCTGGGGTTTGCGTCCTTGGGCCGGCACGGCAAATTCGCCCCTTATGTGGCGGGTGAGCGTCTGAGCCTTGCCGATTTGTATTTCCTGTACAGCGTGCCGTTGGCCTGTGCGGTTGGGCAGAAGCTGTTCGATATCGATCTGCTGGCCGAAATGCCGGCGGCCAAGGTGCTGCTGGAGCGTCTGGAACAGAATCCGAACGTGAAGAGAATTGCAGCGGACAAGGAAGCGGCGATGCCAGCGTTTATGGCGATGGTCGCGTCCAAGAAGTGAGCTTTATAAGGTTCTGAAGTCAGTCATCGCGAGCAGGCTCACTCCCACAGGTTCAGTGTGATCCTTGTGGGAGCGAGCCTGCTCGCGATGCTTTTGCCTTTAGCGGCTGGCGAGCAGCGCCTGGCCGCGTGCCACTGCCTTCTTGACCTGCGCCGGCGCAGTGCCGCCGATATGGTCACGGGCATTGACCGAGCCTTCCAGGGTCAACACGGCAAACACGTCCTGATCGATCTGGTCGCTGAACTTGCGCAGCTCTTCGAGGCTCATTTCCGCCAGGTCTTTACCGCTTTCCACGCCGTACTTCACGGCATGACCAACGATTTCGTGGCAGTCACGGAACGGCAGGCCACGACGCACCAGATAATCGGCCAGGTCGGTGGCGGTGGAGAAACCGCGCAGGGCCGCTTCGCGCATCATCGCGTGCTTGGGCTTGATCGCCGGGATCATGTCGGCAAAGGCCCGCAGCGAGTCGCGCAAGGTGTCGGCGGCGTCGAACAGCGGTTCCTTGTCTTCCTGGTTGTCCTTGTTGTAGGCCAGTGGCTGGCCTTTCATCAAGGTCAGCAGGCCCATCAAGGCGCCGAACACACGTCCGGTCTTGCCGCGAACCAGTTCTGGCACGTCCGGGTTTTTCTTTTGCGGCATGATCGAGCTGCCGGTGCAGAAACGGTCCGGCAGATCGATGAACTGGAATTGTGCGCTGGTCCACAGCACCAGCTCTTCGGAGAAGCGCGACAGGTGCATCATCGCGATGCTCGCAGCCGAGCAGAACTCGATGGCGAAGTCGCGATCGGACACGTTGTCCAGCGAGTTGCCGCCGACCGCGTCGAAGCCCAAAAGCTGAGCGGTGTATTCACGGTCGATCGGGTAGGTGGTGCCGGCCAGTGCGGCGCTGCCCAGTGGCATGCGGTTGGTGCGCTTGCGGCAGTCGACCAGGCGTTCGTAGTCGCGGCTGAGCATTTCGAACCAGGCCAGCATGTGGTGCCCGAAGGTCACCGGCTGTGCGGTTTGCAGGTGAGTGAAGCCCGGCATGATGCTGCCCGCTTCGCGCTCGGCCTGTTCCAGCAAGCCTTTTTGCAGGCGGGTGATTTCGCTCAGGATCAGGTCAATCTCGTCACGCAGCCACAGGCGGATATCGGTGGCCACCTGGTCGTTACGGCTACGGCCGGTGTGCAGCTTTTTGCCGGTGACGCCGATGCGGTCGGTCAGGCGCGCCTCGATGTTCATGTGCACGTCTTCGAGGTCGATGCGCCAGTCGAACTGGCCGGCCTCGATTTCGCCCTGGATGGTCTTCAGGCCATCGGTGATGCTGTCGCGCTCGGCATCGGTCAGCACGCCGACCTTGGCCAGCATGGTGGCGTGGGCGATCGAACCCATGATGTCGTGGCGATACAGGCGCTGGTCGAAAGTGACGGAGGCGGTGAAGCGGGCGACGAAGGCGTCGACGGGTTCACTGAAGCGGCCGCCCCAGGACTGATTGGTCTTGTCAGTGCTCATGAATTCGCTCGTATCGGCTGGAGAAAAATGTCGTTGGAAGCTGCCGCGGATAATAACAGGGTTGCCAATCCTGTCGCTGACACTGGTCGACACGTTTTTTTCTCATCCCCCGGTCCATACTCAGGACAGGCCTCGTGGGAAATTGCACAACGATATTTTTCAATTGAGCAATATCGTCTCGGCAACCGTCTACAGTTGGACAGTAGGATCAGCGCACTTCTGGGCGCTGCCGCTGACTATAAAAAGAGGGGGTGTTCATATTGTGTATCGGCAAACCCTACGGCGATACCTCGCTAACGCGGGCCAGAGCCTCCAAACATTCGGCAGTTGAAAATTTAGCCGGCGGTCTCGCGGCACTTTTTGGCCCTCGCGCCAGTCTTAGCGTGGATCGCGGTGACGGACGTCACTTCCCCTGTCTACGCTATCCTTGTGCGAGACTCACGCAGGAATCCAGCGCAATATGAATGTCCTGATCGTTGATGACGAACCCCTAGCCCGCGAGCGCCTGAGCCGAATGGTTGGCGAACTTGAGGGATACAGTGTCCTGGAGCCCAGCGCCACGAACGGCGAAGAGGCGTTGGCACTGATCGACAGCCACAAGCCGGATATCGTGCTGCTCGATATCCGTATGCCAGGCCTTGATGGCCTGCAAGTGGCTGCCCGGTTGTGCGAACGCGAAACCCCGCCCGCCGTGGTGTTTTGCACCGGGCCCGATGAATTTGCCGTGGAAGCCCTGCAGGCCAGCGCCGTGGGCTATCTGGTGAAGCCTGTGCGAACTGAACATTTACATGATGCATTGAAAAAAGCCGAGCGGCCCAATCGTGTCCAGCTCGCAGCCCTGACCCGTCCCGCCGCCGAAACCGGCAGCGGCCCGCGTAGCCATATCAGTGCCCGTACCCGTAAAGGCATTGAACTGATCCCCTTGGGTCAAGTGGTTTACTTTATTGCCGACCATAAGTACGTGACCTTGCGCCACGAAGGCGGCGAAGTGCTGCTGGATGAACCGCTCAAGGCCCTTGAAGATGAGTTCGGCGATCGATTCGTGCGAATCCACCGTAATGCATTGGTCGCTCGCGAGCGTATCGAGCGCTTGCAACGCACGCCTCTGGGGCATTTTCAGCTGTTCCTCAAAGGCCTGAACGGTGACGCCCTGATCGTCAGCCGCCGTCATGTGGCCGGCGTGCGAAAAATGATGCAACAGCTTTAATACGCTGTTTGCAGGCGGATTTCATACCCGATTGCTGGAGATTCGAGGCCAGGGAGGCCGCGCAGTGTCTGATACAAGTCAAAGTGGATTTGGCTGAGCTGTTATTATCCGCCGTATCTATTCAGTACGGATTGATCCATGTCCTCTCGCGAAATCCGCATCGCCACCCGCAAAAGTGCTCTCGCCCTGTGGCAGGCCGAATACGTCAAAGCCCGTCTGATCGAGGCCCATCCGGGTCTGCTCGTGACGCTGGTGCCCATGGTCAGTCGCGGCGACAAGCTGCTCGACTCGCCGCTGTCGAAAATCGGTGGCAAGGGCCTGTTCGTCAAGGAGCTGGAAACCGCGCTGCTGGAAAACGAAGCCGACATCGCGGTGCACTCCATGAAAGACGTGCCGATGGACTTCCCCGAAGGCCTCGGCCTGTTTTGTATCTGCGAGCGCGAAGACCCACGTGATGCCTTCGTTTCCAACACATATGCCAGCCTGGATGCGTTACCACCGGGCAGCATCGTCGGGACGTCGAGCCTGCGTCGCCAGGCCCAATTGTTGACCCGTCGCCCGGACCTGGAAATCCGTTTCCTGCGCGGCAACGTCAACACCCGTCTGGCCAAGCTCGATGCTGGCGAGTACGACGCCATCATTCTGGCGGCGGCCGGCCTGATTCGCCTCGGCTTTGAAGATCGCATCACCTCGCCGATCAGCGTCGACGATAGCCTGCCTGCCGGTGGCCAGGGTGCAGTCGGTATTGAATGCCGCAGCGCCGACAGCGAAATCCACGGGTTGCTGGCGCCGCTGCATCACCAGGACACTGCCACTCGGGTGATCGCTGAACGTGCTCTCAACAAACATCTGAATGGCGGCTGCCAAGTGCCGATCGCCTGCTACGCCGTGCTTGAAGGCGAACAGCTCTGGTTGCGTGGTCTGGTCGGCGATCCGAGCGGCGGCCTGCTGCTCAGCGCTGAGGCCCGTGCGCCGCGCGGTGACGCAGAAGCCTTGGGCGTACAAGTCGCCGAAGACTTGCTGAGTCAGGGTGCCAACGACATCCTCAAGGCGGTCTACGGCGAAGCAGGTCACGAGTGACGGGTTGGCGCCTGCTGCTGACACGCCCTGCGGATGAGTCAGCGGCGTTGAGTGGCGCGTTGGCGCAAGTGGGTATTTTCAGCAGCAGCTTGCCGCTTTTGGAAATAGCCCCGATTCCGGTATCTGACACAATGCGCGACGTCATTCAGGGGCTGAACCAGTTTGACGCGGTGATCGTGGTCAGCAAGCCGGCCGCTCGCATAGGTGTTGACCTGCTCAATCGATATGGGCCGCAGCCATCGTCCCCAAGCTGGTTCAGCGTGGGGGCGGCGACCGCTCAGGTCCTCGCAGATAACGGGGTAAATGTGAGTTTTCCTGTCGAGGGCGATGACAGTGAAGCCTTGCTTGAACTTCCCTCGTTGCGCGAGGCTGTCGCTCGACCCTTTTCACGCGTGTTGATCATGCGCGGGGAGGGCGGTCGTGAGTTGCTGGCTGAGCGTTTGCGCGAGCTTGGTGCTAGTGTCGAGTATCTGGAGTTGTACCGTCGGGAGCTGCCTCAGTACCCGCCGACGGCATTGCCTGACCGGATTGAAGCGGAACGCTTGAACGGGCTGGTGGTCAGCAGTGGGCAGGGTTTTGAGCACCTGCGCCAATTGGCGGGTGATGCCTGGCCTGCGCTGGCGCGGTTGCCGTTGTTTGTTCCAAGCCCCAGGGTCGCCGAGCTGGCACGTGCCGCCGGGGCCCTGACAGTTGTGGATTGTCGTGGCGCCAGTGCCGCGGCTTTGCTGACGGCGTTACGGGAGCATCCCGAACCCGTTTTTTAATGCAAAGGATGGATACGTGAGCGAAACAGCCTTGCCTAAAGATGACGTCCAGCCGGTGCTCGATGCACCGGTTGATGCACCGGTTCAAACACCACCACCCGCTGCTGTGCAGCGCCGGGGCAATGGGCTGGCAATCGTCGCGCTGCTGTTGGGCGCTGCCGGTGTTGCCGTAGGCGGTTGGGGTGTCTGGCAGGTGCGTCACCTGCAAGCCAATACCCAGCAGCAATTGAGCCAGGTCCAGGCGTTGAGCGATCAGGCGCAAAGTCTGAAACTTAACGAACAACGACTGAGCGCGCGCCTTGAGCAACTGCCCGCGGCCGAGGAACTGGACGCTCGCAGCCGTCTGGTGATTCAGCTTCAAGCTGATCAGCAACGCCTGAACCAGCGTCTGGAAACCGTCCTCGGTGCCAGTCGCAAGGATTGGCGTCTGGCCGAAGCCGAGCACTTGTTGCGTCTGGCCAGCCTGCGCCTTTCCGCGTTGCAGGACATCAGCAGCGCTCAGGCCCTGGTGCAGGGTGCCGATGAAATTCTTCGCGAACAGAACGACCCGGGTTCCTTTGCCGCTCGCGAGCAAGTGGCCAAAACCCTGGTGGCTCTGCGCAGCACCGAACAACCGGATCGCACCGGACTGTTCTTGCGACTGGGCGCTTTGCGTGATCAGGTCATTAACCTCACTGAACTGGCGCCTGAGTACAAGGATCGCGGTGAGTCGCTGTTGGGCCTGACCGCCGATGGCGATGGCGCCAGTCGTTGGGCGCAGTGGTGGGACCAGATTTCGCGCTACATCCGTATCGATTTCAATGCCGACAAGAATGTTCGTCCGTTGCTGGCTGGGCAGAGTCTGAGTCAGGTACGTCTGGCCCTGAGCCTGACACTTGAACAAGCGCAATGGGCCGCGCTCAACGGTCAGGCCGCTGTTTATACCCAGGCGCTGGCCGAGGCGCGTGACGTATTGAAAGGCAATTTCAACCCGGACAACCCGCAAAGCAAAGTCATGCTTGAACAGGTGGCCGAGTTGAGCACGCAGCCGGTGACGGTCATCACACCGGACCTGACCGCAACGTTGAGCACGGTTCAGGGTTATCTGGAGCGCCGTAATGTGAACGCCGAAGATTCGATCAAACCAATGGCCAAACCTGCTGCGAACACTGCGCCGGAGGCCACGCCATGAAACGTCTCTATGTGATCGTGTTTCTGGTCATCGCGGCGGCCGCCGCGCTGGGCCTGGCGATCGCCGAGCATTCCGGTTACGTGTTGATCGCCTACAAAACCTTTCGCTATGAAGCGAGCCTGTGGGCAACCCTGGCGCTGGTCGCGGTGCTCTGGCTGGTGTTCTGGGGCATCAAGGCGGTGATCGAGCTGGTCGCGACCTCCAGTGGCGTGGTCAATCCCTGGTCGCGGCGCAATCGTAGTCGTCGGGTGCAAGTGGCGATCGAGCACGGCCAACTGGACCTGGCCGAGGGACGCTGGGCCAGTGCGCAGCGTCATCTGCATCGCGCCGCCGAAGCCGAGCGCCAACCGCTGCTTTACTACCTCGGTGCGGCGCGTGCCGCCAACGAACAAGGCCTTTACGAAGAAAGCGACAACTTGCTGGAACGCGCCCTTGAGCGTCAGCCCCAGGCTGAACTGGCCATTGCGTTGAGCCATGCCCAGTTGCAGACCGATCGGGGTGACACCGAGGGCGCCCTGGCGACGCTGCAAGCGATGCACGAGCGCCATCCTCATAACGTCCAGACCCTGCGCCAGTTGCAGCGCCTGCACCAGCAGCGCGGCGATTGGTCGGCAGTGATTCGTCTGCTGCCGGAGCTGCGTAAGGATAAAGTATTGCCACCCGCCGAACTGACCGAGCTGGAACGCCGGGCCTGGGGCGAAAACCTTACGCTGGCGGCGCGTCAGGAAGAGGACGGCACGGTCGGACTGCAATCGCTTAACCGCGCCTGGCAGCAGCTCACTTCCGCTCAGCGCCAAGAGCCACAGCTGGTCCTGGCCTACGCCGAACAGTTGCGGCAATTGGGTGCACAAGTCGAAGCTGAAGAGGTTCTGCGCACGGCCCTCAAGCGTGAGTACAACAGTCATCTGGCGCGTCTCTACGGCCTGGTTCGCGGTAGCGATCCGGCGCGTCAGTTGCACACTGCCGAAGGTTGGCTCAAGGATCACCCCGCAGACCCGAGCCTGTTACTGACACTGGGCCGCTTGTGTCTGCAAAGCAGTCTGTGGGGTAAGGCGCGGGACTATCTGGAAAGCAGTTTGCGGGTGCAGCGCAATCCCGAGGCGTGTGCCGAACTGGCACGGTTGCTCGCGCAACTGGGCGACACGGAACGCAGCAACCAGTTGTTTCAGGAAGGTCTGGGACTGCTGGATGAACGCTTGTTGGCAGCACCGCTGCCGGCGCCTGTCTACGCCTGAAACCGGTCCTCCGCAGCTGTAGCGTTGCGCAGCTACTACGGGGGCCGAAGCTGATTTTGGCGCTATTCTCTCGCCCAAAATGGGTTGGATGTTAGGCGTTGTAGTCCCTGATAGGCATCGTCCTACACGGGACTACACCAAGTCCTCTAGCTCCTGTCGGGAATTCCCTACACTTTTGGTGAAGTGTCCGTGCTGGCCTGCCTTGAAAGGCTGGCGCGCTTTCCTCTACCGTAACAGCCTGTCTCTACTGTTACGGATAAGCCATGTTTTTGGCCTGCTCACGCTCCTTGTTTTTCATGGCTTTCATTGCAGGTGCCCTGGCCTTGGGTGTTTCCTATTACCTGGAATATGCGGTCGGTCTCAAGCCTTGCGGATTGTGCCTTTTGCAGCGGCTTTGCCTGGCTTTGTTCGCCGGTGTCTGCCTGGTGGCTTCGGTACATGGCCCTGGCCGCTTCGGGAACTTCCTCTATTGGCTGCTCGGTCTGTTCTGCAGCCTTGCGGGTACGATCACCGCGTGGCGACAGGTTTTGCTACAGAGCGATCCGTTGCAGCTCTCGGCTTGTTCGGCCAATTCCGGGGCGCTGTATGAGGACGTGCCGTGGTTGTGTCGAGTGACGAAAATGTTCAGCGGAGACGCGGATTGCGCAGAAATCTCCTGGACGCTATTCGATTTGAGTCTCCCGGAATGGAGTCTGCTGCTGTTCATGGCGATGACGATCCTGGGGATCTATCAGCTGCTGCGCATTGTCTGGCTTGCCTGCAAACGACCGCTCAGCGGCACGTCGTCGCACCGGGCGCCGGCGGGAGATTAAACACTTGTATGAACTTTATCTCCTGCGTACCTTGAAGCCATTGTCGCGCGGGCATAATCTGGCCCGCACGTGTCATTGGAATTATGTTGCTCGATGACGCTCTGCCTGGTCGTTTCTTGATTTCAAGTCTGCGACAGGTGTAGGGCAGCATGACCCACAAGGGAAGAGAGATCACCATGCTCGAAAGTTGTCAGAATGCTCAGGAACGTTGGGGTGGAGTGCATCTGCTGATCGATCGCTGGTTGCAGGAGCGTCACGAACTGGTTCGAGCCTACGATGCTCTCGGTGCCAAGCCAGAGGCTTTGGGCGAAAATCGAAAGCCTTTGCAGGAATTCTGTGGAGTGCTGGTTGACTACGTGTCTGCCGGGCATTTCGAGATCTACGAACAGCTGACCGGGGAGGCCAAAGCCTTCAACGACAAGCGTGGTCTGGAACTCGCCGAGACCATCTACCCGCGCATCGACGTCATCACCGAGAAGCTGCTCGCGTTCAACGACCTGTGTGATGCAGGCAAATGTGTCGCGGAGAAATTCAAGGAGCTGGGCGGGTTGTTACACGAGCGCTTCGAGCTGGAAGATTGTCTGATCGAAGTGCTGCACACCGCTCACAAGGAAGAGGACTCGGTTCAGGCCTGAGTCTTCCCTGCAAGATCCTCCCTCCCAAAGGGAAGCTGAAAACGGTGCGCCATGCGCGCCGTTTTCGTTTCTGGCTATCAGCTCGTGACGCCGCGCAATTCGACTTCAAACACCAGCGGCGTGAACGGCGCGATCAGGTCGCCGGCACCTTCTGCGCCGTAGGCTTGAGACGATGGAATCACCAGTCGCCATTTCGCGCCGACCGGCATGTTTTGCAAGGCGCTGCGCCAGCCGCTGATTACGCTGTCGAGACTGAACCATTGCGGCTTGCTGTTCTGGTCGAACACGGTGCCGTCCGGAAGGCGCCCGATGTACACCACTTCGACCTTGCCATTTGGGCCAGCCTTCGCTCCAGTGCCCGGCGCCAACTCCGTCAGTAAAATTCCATCCGCGAGTTCGCGAACACCCTGCCTGGCTTTTTCCTCAGCGAGAAAATGCTGCTCTTTTTCAAGCGCAACTTCACTTTGGGGGACGGAGGACTGCTCGGCGACTTGCGCTTCATGCTGGGCAAGAATCTGTTCGATCTGCTCGTCTTTCAACGCCAGCGGTTTGCCTTGGTAAGCTTGCTGCAAGCCGTCGAGCAGTGCCTGGATTTGCAGGTCCGGTACCTCTTGGCGCAAGCGTTCGCCCAGGCTCGCACCCAGGCTGTAAGCGAGATCGTGAGCGTCATTTGCAGTGGTTTTTTCAGCGGCCTGGGCAACGGAAAAAAACACGCACAGCGATAAAAAAAGGTAGCGCGACATGGGCACTCTCCGACCTGAGATGCGGTGGATTATGCCAGTGTGAAAGCGCTCGAAGGTGAACTGGTTTTGCGCAAGTGCAGAAGATTTTCGATCCGTTGCAACGCAGCGCTTTCGATACTGTCAACATGCCCTAGCGGCGGTGTCTACAGAGGTCTAGTATGACCCGCACCCACGTCAGCCAGGAGGTAAACCATGTCGGCCACCAAGAAGCCAGTAAATACCCCGTTGCACTTACTCCAACAACTCTCGGGCAGTCTGCTCGAGCATTTGGAAACCGCTTGTTCGCAAGCCTTGGCTGATGCTGAAAAACTGCTCGCCAAACTGGAAAAACAGCGCGGAAAAGCGCAGGAGAAATTGCACAAGTCCCGTACCAAATTGCAGGACGCCGCAGCAGCTGGAAAAGCCAAGGCGCAAACCAAAGCCAAGGATGCGGTGAAAGAACTTGAGGACTTGCTCGATGCCCTCAAGGATCGTCAATCCGAAACGCGCAGCTACATTCTGCAACTCAAGCGCGATGCTCAAGAAAGCCTGAAACTGGCCCAGGGCGTCGGTCGTGTACAAGAGGCTGTCGGCAAGGCGTTGTCCCTGCGTTCGGCCAAGCCTGCTGCGGCACCTGCCAAGAAAGCTGCTGCCAAACCGGCTGCTGTAAAAGCACCGGCCAAGCCTGCTGCCAAGGCACCGGTGAAAGCTGCAGCCAAGCCAGCTGCTAAAACTGCCGCTGCAAAACCAGCTGCAAGAACTGCCGCTGCCAAACCTGCTGCCAAGCCAGTTGCTGCGAAAACAGCTGCCGCTAAACCTGCTGCAAAAACCGCTGCTGCCAAACCGGCTGTGGCGAAAACCGCAGCGGCAAAACCAGCTGCTAAATCGGCCGCAAAGCCAGCCGCTAAAACTGCTGCTGCCAAGCCAGCTGCTAAAACTGCCGCTGCAAAACCAGCTGCTAAAACTGCAGTTGCCAAACCGGCTGCAAGAACCGCCGCTGCCAAACCTGCTGCCAAGCCAGCCGCGGTAAAAACCGCTGCAGCCAAACCGGCTGCAAAAGCTGCGGTAAAACCAGCCGCCGCAAAACCTGCTGCAGCCAAACCCGCCGCTGCGAAGCCAGCTGCAAAACCTGCTGCCAAACCAGCCGTGAAAAAACCGGTTGCTACTGCCAAGCCAGCCACTGCGCCAGTTGCAAAGCCAGCGACTTCGGCTTCGGCACCTGCTGCATCGGCTGCTCCGGCGCCAGCCACAACCTCGACAACTGCGCCTGCGCCAATGCCAGCTGCACCGTCGAGCACCAGCACCACCCCAACCAGCGCTTCCTAAGTGCCGGTTACCGCGACGCGCAGCTGATGCAGCGCGTCGCGGTCCAGGTGTGCGGCGCCTGCCGCTACACCTTCCAGCCAGGCCGTTAGATCGGTCGCCTCATACTGCGGCCAACGCTGCGCCAAACGCTCCAGTCGCGACAACAAATGCCGTTCGGCTTCCATCTCAAGTGACTTCACTTTTTCGCGTAAACCATCCAACCCGGCGTCCTCGCTCGCGGCGGCTTTCCATTGCTGGCGTAAAGCGCGCAACGGTTGCACGACATCCGCGTCCCAAAGCCCGGCTACGTCGCGAAGCTGCTGCAAACGTTGTTCGTTACAGGTCACGCCACGTTCTTCCAGCCACAACCCGCACAGCAGCAGGCACACGTTCACCCCCGCCGACTGCAAGCGCAGGCACGAACGTTCAACCCCAGGACGGGCGTAGGCGGTCAGGGAAAAGCTCCACAGGTCAGAGGACATAGTGCTACTCGCGCCAGTTGCGAGCGAAGCTGGTAGACTCCGCCGCCATTATGATTCGACTTCAGAACCTGACTTTACAGCGTGGCCCTCAACGTCTGCTAGAAGACGCTGAGCTGACCCTGCACGCCGGCCACAAAGCCGGCCTCATCGGTGCCAACGGCGCCGGCAAATCGAGCCTGTTCGCCTTGATCCGGGGCGAACTGCACCCGGACTCGGGTGACTGCTTCCTGCCGGCCGACTGGCGCATCGCCCACATGCGCCAGGAAATCGAGACGCTCGAACGCCTGGCGGTCGACTACGTGCTCGATGGCGACCTGCGCCTGCGTGAGGTGCAACGTGACCTCGCTGCGGCCGAAGCGGCGCATGACGGCGCGGCTCAGGCCCGCCTGCACTCGGAACTCGACAGCGCCGACGGTTACACCGCCGACGCCCGTGCCCGCAAACTGCTGGCCGGCCTCGGGTTCACCAACGAGCAGATGGATCGCCCGGTAGGAGATTTCTCTGGTGGCTGGAGGATGCGTCTGAACCTGGCGCAGGCTTTGATGTGCCCATCGGACTTGCTCCTGCTCGACGAACCGACCAACCACTTGGACCTCGACGCTATCATCTGGCTCGAAGAGTGGCTCAAAAGCTACCCCGGCACCTTGCTGCTGATTTCCCACGACCGGGATTTCCTCGATGCCGTGGTCGATCACGTCGCCCATGTCGATCAGCGCAAGATCACCCTGTATCGCGGTGGTTACAGCGCCTTTGAACGCGCCCGTGCCGAACGTCTGGCGCAGCAACAGCAGGCCTACGAGAAGCAACAGGCGCAACGTGCGCACATGGAAAGCTACATCGCCCGCTTCAAGGCCCAGGCCACCAAGGCCCGTCAGGCGCAGAGCCGGATCAAGGCGCTGGAGCGGATGGAAGAACTGTCTGCCGCCCACGTCGATTCGCCGTTCGACTTCGTCTTCCGCGAATCGCAGAAAATCTCCAGCCCATTGATCGATTTGTCGGACGCTCGTCTGGGTTACGGCGACAAAGCGGTGCTGGAGAAGGTCAAGCTGCAACTGACTCCGGGCGCGCGGATCGGTTTGCTCGGGCCAAACGGCGCCGGTAAATCGACCCTGATCAAAAACCTCGCCGGTGAACTCGAGCCGTTGGCCGGTCGCCTGACGCGTGGTGAGAACACCGTCGTGGGCTACTTTGCCCAGCATCAGCTGGACTCTCTGGATTCCAAAGCCAGCCCGTTGCTGCACTTGCAGCGCCTGGCTCCGACCGAACGCGAGCAGACCTTGCGCGACTTCCTCGGTGGTTTCGACTTCCGTGGCGCGCGTATCGATGAACCGGTGCTGAATTTCTCCGGGGGTGAAAAGGCCCGTCTGGCCCTGGCCTTGATTGCCTGGGATCGGCCGAACCTGTTGCTGCTCGACGAACCGACCAACCACCTGGACCTGGAAATGCGCCTGGCGCTGACCATGGCCCTGCAGGAATTCAGTGGCGCGGTATTGGTGGTCTCCCACGATCGCCATCTGCTCAAAAGCACCACTGACAATTTCTACCTGGTGGCCGACGGCAAGGTCGAGGAGTTCGACGGTGACCTGGAAGACTACGCCCGTTGGCTGGTCGAGTATCGTCAGCGCAATGCCCCGGTCAGCAACACCCCGGTCAATCCGGACAAGACCGACAAGAAAGCCCAGCGTCAGGCCGCTGCTGCGTTGCGTCAGCAACTGGCGCCGCACAAGCGCGAAGCTGACAAGCTTGAAGCCGAGCTGGGCAAGCTGCACGAGAAGCTGGCGAAGATCGACACAAGTCTTGGCGACAGCGACATTTACGAACCGGCGCGCAAGAACGATTTACGTGACCTGCTGGCCGAACAGGCCAAGCTGAAAGTGCGTGAAGCCGAGCTGGAAGAAGCCTGGATGGAAGCCCTGGAACTGCTGGAAAGCATGCAGGCGGAGCTGGAGGCGCTGTCCTGATGGACGCCTTCAAGCTGCCGCTGCCAGCGGTGTGGATCGAGCCGATCTGGCTCGTTGCGCAAATCCTGTTGATCCTGCTGGCCGGCTACTTCGCCCAGCGCTTCGTCGCTAAATGCCTGACCCGCCTGGGTGATCGTTACCCGTTTCCGCCGCAGTTGCTCATGCCGCTGCGCGGTGGGTTGCGCTGGCTGATCATGGGCAGCGCGCTGATTTTCGTGCTGGAACGCCTTGGCGTCTCGGCGACAGTGCTCTGGACGGCGTTGTCCGGGTTTGTGGCCGTCGCGGCGGTGGCATTCTTCGCCATGTGGAGCGTGCTCTCCAATCTGCTGTGCGCCGTTTTGATCTTCACCGTCGGCCCGTTCCGCCTCGGCGATGTGGTCGAACTGGTGGACACCACCGACAAGCCTGGCGTCAAAGGTCGGGTGGTGGCGATCAATCTGCTTTACACCACACTGATCGAAGCGCAAGAGCTCGGCACTGGTAGCGCCATGGTGCAAGTGCCCAACAGCCTGTTCTTCCAGCGCTCGGTACGACGCTGGCGCGGCAGTGACGTGATTCCTTCGAGCGGGTTTGAGAAGTAAATCTTCCGATAGACCGCTTTCGCGAGCCTGATGCCGTAAACGCTGGTCGGTAGCAGCAACATCCTGCAAAAAATCGGTGGTCATCGGCCCAAAGCCGCATTAGCTTAGACGTCTGATACGAGTCTGAGTCGAGGTGTGCGATGGAGCTTCAAACATGGCTGGCATTTTTTGCCGCCTGTTGGGTGATCAGTTTGTCTCCCGGTGCCGGCGCCATTGCGTCGATGTCCAGCGGTCTGCAATACGGTTTCTGGCGTGGTTACTGGAATGCGCTGGGCCTGCAATTGGGTCTGGCGGTACAGATCGCGATTGTTGGCGCCGGTGTTGGCGCGATTCTCACGGCGTCTGCTTCAGCTTTTTATGCGATCAAATGGTTCGGCGTGGCGTACCTGGTGTACCTCGCGGTCAAGCAATGGCGCGCGCTGCCCAGCGACATGAGCGACGACGCAGCCGTGCGCCAGATTGGCAAGCCGATGGCGTTGGTGTTCCGGGGCTTCCTGGTCAACATCAGCAACCCCAAGGCGCTGGTGTTCATGCTGGCGGTGTTGCCGCAATTCATTGATCCGCATGCGCCGCTACTGGCTCAGTACCTGATCATTGGCGTGACCATGGTCTGCGTTGACCTGATCGTCATGGCCGGTTACACCGGATTGGCGTCGAAGGTGCTGCGTCTGTTGCGCACGCCCAAACAGCAAAAACGCATGAACCGCACGTTTGCCGGGCTGTTTATCGGTGCGGCGGCGTTTATGGCGACCCTGCGCAAAGCGGCACTCTAAAAGGCTCAGGTACAAAAAAAGGCGACCCTCGAGGTCGCCTTTTTCGTTTCAGGTGTCTCGTCCTGAATAAGGTTTACACCTTCTGGCTTCTGATCAGGGGGGTGCAATGGATACGGGCGCAAAACGCAGTCAGCGCGATTACACGCTGACTTTT